>SMVQ01000089.1 GCA_004357655.1 Planctomycetota bacterium | reverse complement strand
TGACGCGCGCGAGCATCGTGCCGAAGTTCCCGAGGAAGTAGCGCCACAGGCTCGCGCCCCACTCCCCGTAGTGGACGCGGTCCATCGTGATCTGCACCAGCACGCCCACGAGGAGGCCGAGCAGCACTCCTCCGAATCCCAGTCGCCACGCCCGCGAACGATCGCGCAGCAGCACGAGGCCGAGGAGCGGAACCGTGATCAGGATCGTCTGGTACGCCATCAGGAGGCCGGCGCCCAGCCACAGCCCACAGCGCAGCCCCCGGCGGAAGCCCGCGGGTCGCAGCACCGCCTCCAACGCCTCCGCCATGCAGATCCCCGCCGCGAGGCCCGAGACCGGCGCGACGGAGTACTGCAGGAACACCGATACGAAGAGGAGCCCGGACCCCATCGTCGGGCCCGGGCTCCGTGACTCAGGCCGGTCTCCTTGGGAGACCGGTCGCACTGAGGCTCACGGCGCGAAGCAGATGCCGATGCCGTCCGTCAGGTTGGTGCCGAAGGCCGGATCGTCGCGGTACCAGTACTGGAAGTTCCACGTCGAGCCGGGGGTGATGACATTCGCCGGCGCAGCGGTGTTGTCGACCGCCCGCGAGATCACGTCACCGCCCCCGTTGATGATCGGGTTCAGGCGGATGAACGTGCCACCGAGGTCGATGCACAGGAAGCCGCTGGCGAACGGCACCATGGCCTGCGTATCGCCCATGACGAACAGGCCGGCGAAGCTCGAGTCTGTCAGCTCCGACGCCACGAGCACGAGGTCGTTCGCAGCCACGCTCACCGAGCCGGACATGCTCATCGAGCCGTTCTGGCCGTCGCCGTTGAGCGCGCCTTTGCAGTAGTTCGTGCCGCCGGGGCTGGGACCGGTCACGGTCAAGTCTCCGGTGCCGAAGTCGCCGTCTTGCCAGCCGCCGACCCTGATGAGGTAGGAGTTGCCGCCCACGACAGGCACGGTCACCAGTGACGAGAAGTTCGCGCAGCCCAGGGCGTCGTCGTTACAACCCAGCGTGACGAGGTTGTCACAGTCCGTGCCGTCGTAGACGACGAGGTCCGTGTCGTAGTCCGCCGTACCGCAGGTGCTGACCTCGAGCTCACCCGAGCACAATGCCACATAGGTGAACCAGATGTCGTGGTAGGTCTGGCCGTCGAACATGCAGTTTGCATCCACCGGACCGTCCGTCGTCGCGCCGAGCGTCGAGAACGGCGTCACGCCATCGGAGATCGGGATGCTATCCGCACAGTTGTCGTTCGGGAGCCCAGCGGCCGTGCACGTCACGGACAAGTCCCCCGAGCCGACGTCGCCGTCTAGGAAACCGCCGACTCGGATGAGGTAGGAGTTGCCCGACACGACCGGCACGGTCACGAGCGACGAGAAGGCCGCGCAGCCCGAGAAGTCGTCGTTGCAGCCCAAGGTGGTGAGGTTGTTGCAGTCCGTGCCGTCGTAGACGACGAGGTCCGAGTCATAGTCCACCGTACCGCACGTGCTGACCTCGAGGTCGCCCGTGCACGTTGCCTCGTAGATGAACCAGATGTCGTTGTAGGTCTGGCCGTCGAACTGGCAGTTCGCATCCAGCGGTCCGTCCGTCGTCGCGCCGAGCGTCGAGAACGGCGTCACGCCATCGAGGATCGGGGTCGCGCAGTCGCAGTCATCGTTGCTGGTGCATCCGGCGCCGCCGGTGACAGAGTCGAAGCTCGTGCCCACGATCAAGTTGTCCACGCGGAGCGTCTCGTTCTCGTCCGAGTCGGACTGGCGCAGCGCGAAGGAATCGACCGTGTCACCGGGGTCCGCCTGGTCATCACCCATGATGGACGGGTCAGTATCTACGGACGCGTCGATCCAGAGCTGGGCTTGGTTGGTGACCTGGTCGTAGCGCACGATCGCGCGGTACGTGGTCCCGTAGGTCAGGTCCGCGGGCCAAATGGCGTCAGCAGTGCTGTCATCGCTGGCGATGCCGACCGAGAAGTCACCGCCTCCGGGCGCGGGCACGACGTCGAGGCGGGCGGAGAAATTGAACTCGGTTCTGAAGTGGGCGAAATACTCGTTGTCGGTCCCCACGTAGGGATGACCCAGGTCGTCCACCGAGAAGTCGATGCCGTAGTAGATCGCGCCGGCCACCGGTGCGAAGGGGATGTTGGCGTCCTCGGAGGGCACGCCGTGCTGCACGACGACCTGGCCGCCGGAGACGAGCATGTCACCGGAGGTGCCGCTGTGGTTGTTCCAGCCGCCGTTGCCGACGAGGGGTCCGTCGGCGTAGCTGAAGTCGTCGCTGGGAAGATCGCCAGCCGTGAAGACGAAGAATTGATCACCACTGAAGGTGCCCAGATCAAAGTTCAAGACGCCGGTGAAATTGCCGAGCCCGTCGCCGCCGAGGTTGCACTGCGGGGCCCCGAGTGAACCGAGGAACTGGTTCGAGGCGAAGTCGTGGTTGCTGTTGTTCACGAACGCCAGGATCCTGACTTCGCCGACCGGGTTGCCGAGGTCGGACAGGGCGATGCCCAGCTCCAATCCGGTGAGCACGGCCTCGGCGGCGACCAGGTCCGCGGGGTCACACCCGCCGATTACGCCGGCTACGTTGCTGCCGTCATAGGCGACCTCGATGGGGCTGGCATTGGCCGGCCCGATCCCGGTCACGCCGGAGCCCTCGAGCAAGCCCCCGAACACGTCGATGTACGACGAGAAGTTCGGCGTGCCGAGCTCGGCTATGTCGAGGTCGAACTGGCTGAAACCGCGGCGCAGGATGAGGTGGTAGTCGGCCTCGAAGCCGCTGTCGAACGTCAGGCCGGTCATGGAGCCGGTACCATCGTTACCCGGGATCCCGGAGAACACGTTCTCGCCCCCGGCCCTGGAGTCGATGAAGAGCTCGATCTTGTTGAAGTTGGCCTCGATGTTGCCGGTGAGCGCGATGTACATGCGCCCGCTGTTGGTCGTGGCGTAGCCGGCGTCGAGCTCGCTGAAGTTGTCGCCGAATTGCGTCTGGACGGCCTGCACCGACCTGGCAGGGCCATAGGAGTCGCCGGCGATGGTTCCGTCGACGAAGACCTGGGCCTGGGCAGAGCCCACGAGCGACGCCAGGCCGAGCGGAAGGACGAGAGATAACTCTAGATTCATTGGGGATACCGTCCTGGTGGTACTCACGGTGGAGTGGAGAGGTAGAAGAGGGATAGTACCCGGTCCCTCGAATCTGACAACGGGGCTGGTGAGAGTGAGTCCTCAGAGGGGCCGACACCCGTCGGTCCCCCCGAGAACGCGGCCGATCAAGGGGTGTGCACGACCTCCAGACCGTCGGAGAAGTTCGCGTTACCGCCGCCGGCGACCGGGTCGCGGAACCATCGCTGGTAGAAGTAGCTGGAGCCCGCGACCACGTTCAGTCCGCCCGCCGCGGACGTCCCGTAGTCGACGGCCTCGCTGATCACACCACCGACGGATACGGCGGCGTTGAAAAAGCGCTGCAGACCGACAGGGTCGACGCACAGGAAGCCGTTGAAGAACGGGATCTGGGCCTGGGCCGGTCCGGCGATGAAGATGCCGGGGTGGTCAGGGCTGGTCGGGAGCTGCAGGCACACGAGCGTCAGGTCGTTGCTGGAGATGCTTGCGCTGCCGAGGCCCGAGATGATCGCGGCGCTACCGCTCGAGTTCACCGCCGCCAGGCAGTAGTTGCTGCCGACGGGATTCGCAGCCGCAAAATCGAAGAACTGATCCCCGGCGAAGCTGTTCAGATCGAAGTTGAGGAGCCCGTTGAAGTTGCCGAACCCGTCCCCGCCGAGATTGCTCTGCGGAGGGCCTACCGACCCGAAGAACTGATTCGAGGCGAAGTCGTGGTTGCTGCCATTCACGAAGATGCAGAACTTGATGATGCCCCCGGGGCTGCCGAGGTCGGCGAGGTCGACGCTCAGCTCCATGCCGGTCAACACGGCCAGGGCGTTGGCCTGGTTCGTCACGCCGATACCGGAGAGGATTCCGGCCACGTTGCTGTCATCGTAGGCCACTTCGATCGGGCTGGCGTTCGCCGGACCCGTACCCGTCGTTCCCGAGCCCTCGGTGGTTCCTCCGAACACGTCGAAGTACGACGAGAAGTTCGCCGTTCCGAGCTCGGCGATGTCGATGTCGAACTTGTCGCCCATGAAACTCCCACGACGCAGGATGATGTGGTAGTCGGCCTCGAACCCCATGTCGAAGGTCAGGCCGGTCATCACGCCGGTATTGTCGTTGCCGGGCACGCCGGTGAAGACGTTCTCGCCGCCGGGCTGGGAGTCGACGAAGATCTCCAGCTTGTTGAAATTGCTCTCGAGGTTTCCGGTGAGCGCGATGAACAAGCGCCCGCCCTCCACCGTCATGTATGCGGCGTTCAGCTCGCTGAGGTTGTCGCCGAATTGCGTCTGGGTGAACTGGACCTGCACGGCGGGACCGTAGGCGTCCCCGGCGATCGTGCCATCCACGACCACCTGCGAGCGCGCCGATCCGGCGAGCGCGATGATTCCTAGCGGGAGAGTGATAGTGAGTTTCATGGTCTTGTTGGAGGAGAGAATGGGAAGGTTGGAGCGCCAGTATTAGGTGATGGGCTGGATGACGGTCCCGTCCATGTCCGCCGGGACGATTGGATCGATGCGCGTCGAGCCCATGGGGTGGATGGAGAGGAAGCCGTTGAAGAACGGGTCTGGGCCGGAGCCTACTGGGAGAAGATCAGGGCGGTGTAGGGGCCGATGCTTATGTCCGCCCAGTAGGGTAGACCGTCGTAAGGCCCGGGGACGGCCGTGATCGTGGGCGCGGGATGGTTGCCGAAGCTCGGGTCGTAGCCGTCCCAGTCGCTGTTGAACCGGACGTGCCAGTCACCCGGACGCGGGAGACCGATGGTGTAGTTCCCGCTCCAGGCCTGGTTCTTGAAGTTGAGCACGACGACGACGTCGTCGCCCGGCCCGCCCTGGTCCCAGCGGTGGAAGGCGATCAGTTTCCACGCGTTGTCGACGTGGAAGACGTTCGTCGACTGGCCCCGGAGACCCGCAGTCGTCCCGGCGAAGCCGCGGCGTAGGGCGATCAGGTCCCGGTACAGGTCGTGGATTCCGGCGAACGTGACGAGCTTCGTCCAGTCGACCGGGTCCTGATCGTCGAACCAGCCGTCTTCGAGGATCTCCTGCCCCTGGAAGATCATCGGGATGCCCGGCGACGTGAACACGACGGCGGCGCCGAGGGTCGAGCGCTTCTTCGAGAAGTAGCTGGCCGCGTTCCCGGGCCAGATCGCCTCGGGCAGGCGCTGGTTCCCATTCGCGACTTCGTCGTGCGACTCCGTGTAGATCACGCGCTCGAAAGCGTCGCCGTTGTAGGACTGCGCGATCGAGTCGCGCACCGCCCACATGTCGCGGTCAGGGTCCGAGGCCGTGATGAGGGCGGCGCGCACGGGGTGGACGAAGATCGCGTCCCACTGGCTGTCGAACCCCGCGCCGCCCACGCTCGTGTCCTTCGTGATCCACTCGTTCGGCGCGGCGTACAGGTCCTCCGCGATCGCGATCTTCCCCGGGTACGCGGCGTCGATCTCGTCGTTGAGCCACTGGAGGAGCGACCAACCCTCGGGGATGTCGCCGAGCGGGCCCATGCGGATGTTGGCGGTCGAGTCGAATCGCAACCCGTCCAGTCGGTACTCCTCCAGCCAGAACAGGACGTTGTCGCGAATGTATCGGCGAACTTCGGGTCGTCCGAAATCGGGCCGGGTGTCCCCCCACGGCGTCTGGGCCTGGACGCTGTTGTAGAAGTAGATCCCGCCCCAACCGGAGATGTTCCACCCGTCGAATTGCCACAGGTCGAGGTCGAGAGGGCCCCAGTGGTTGTAGAGCACGTCGAGGAGCACGGCGATCCCGTTCTCGTGCGCCGCCTTGACGAATTCCTTGAAGCCCTGCACGCCGCCGTAGATCGTCTCGACGGAGAATGGGTGGCTGGGATTGTAGCCCCAGGAGAAGTCGCCCGGGAACTCGCAGGTCGGCATGACCTCGACCACGTTCACACCGAGCTCGGCCAGGTAGGGTAGGCGGAGCCGCGCCGACGCAAACGTCCCGGGGAGGCCGCCCGGGGAGTCGTTGAAAGTGCCGATGTGCAGCTCGTACACGACCATGTCGTTCCACGCGGGCGTGGAGAATCCGGCCGTGCCCCAGTCGAAAGCCTCCGGGTCGACGACGATGCTGTTCCCGTTCGAGTGCACGAGCGCGCGGGCCCGCGGATCGTTCTTCCACAGAATGCCGGCGCCCGTCCCGATCACGTACTTGTACTGGGCCCCGGGCCCGAGTTCGCGCACGTCGACCGACCAGACGCCGCCCGGCTCTTGCGCGAGCGGCGCGGAGCTCGGTGACCAGCCATCGAACGTCCCCGCGACGTGGACGGCCGTCGCGTTCGGCGCCCAGACCCGAAACGTCGTGCCCCCGTCGTGGACGGTCGCGCCGAAACCGGGGATCGGCGACGCCAGAGGGACGCGCGTAAGATCGAGACCGTAGACCGTGCCAGGCGGATGCCAGACACCGATGTACCAGGTACCGCTCGAGAGGACGGGGTTCGTCGTGTGATTCAGGACGACCGTCTCGTCACTCGTGCCGGAGGTCGCCGAGCGCGCGTCCCACTGCGCGAGCGTCGGCTGCGCGCCCTGCCTCAAGTAGAGGTCCGCCCCGGTGCCCTGCACTTCGGAGAGCACGGCACGCAACTCCGAGTCCCAGTCGCGTATCGTCAGCGTGTAGTGATCGAAGGAACCCCTGGATACCGACCGGGACTGGTGTGGCGGCGCGGTCACTTGAGCGAAGGAGGGCGGCGCGGCGAGGATTGCTACGAGGAGGAGTGCCCACCCGAGAGGTGCCTTCGAGCGGGGAGTAGCTACGGTGCGAAGATCCATGCGGATTCGGAGCCTGGGACGCTGCGCGCGCCCGTCTCGGCGCCATTCTATGGCAAGCGCAGAGGTTTGCCGATGCGCGGGCCGGCATGGGGCTCGCGCGGGGTCGCAGGCCGGCTCGGGGCGCACGGCATGAACGAATTGTCAGGGTCGCCGGTCGGACGCCTGCGCGCGCGCGTCGCCCGCACCTCCAGGACCTTCATCCGCCGTCACCCCCGCGAGTCGTCGAACGCCGGCCCATAGGCCGTGTCCCAGTACTCCGCGACCATCCGATGCGCGCTGAATCGCGGCGGGATGGACTCGATCGAGCGCCGCATGCGCGCGATCCAACCCATCGGGAGGCCGCCCTTGCCGCGGCGGTAGAAGAGCGGGACGAGCTCCTCCTCGAGGAGCCGATAGAGGGACTCGGCGTCACGCGCGTCCCGGCGCGCGCGGCCATCGGCGACGGGCCCGTCGCCGATGGCCCAGCCATTCGACCCGTCGAAGCCCTCGCTCCACCAGCCGTCGAGGATCGAGAGGTTCAGCCCGCCGGCGAGCGGCGACTTCATCCCGCTCGTGCCGCTCGCCTCGTGCGGGGCGAGCGGTGTGTTGAGCCACACGTCAGCGCCCGACGTGAGCATCCGGCCGACGTGCATGTCGTACTCCTCGATGAGCGCAACGCGACCGTGGAAGCCCGTCTTGCGCGCCAGCGCGTGAACCTGCTGCGCGAAGGCCTGACCGGGCGCGTCGGCCGGGTGCGCCTTGCCCGCGAAGACGATCTGCACGGGCCGCTTCGCGTCGGTGAGGATCCGCGCGAGGCGCTTCGCATCCCGGAACACGAGCGGCGCGCGTTTGTACGTCGCGAAGCGGCGCGCGAAGCCGATCGTCAGGGCATCCTCGGTGAACGTGGCGCGCGCGCCCGCGACTTCGTCCACGTCCGCTCCGCGGCGGATCGCCTGGGCCGCGAGCCGCTCGCGCACGAACCCCACGAGCCTCCGCCGCAGCCGGCGACGGAGCTCCCACAGCTCCGCGTCCGTCACCCGATCCAAGCGGCTCCAGGACTCGTCGCGCGGCCCGCCCCCGTTCCGCCGCGGCCGCAGCCGCCGTTCGAAGAGCGCCTCGGCCTCGGGCGCGATCCAGGTCCGCGTGTGCACGCCGTTCGTCACGTGGCCGATCGGGACTTCGCCCGGCGTGCGCGCCCCGAACACGCGCTGCCACATCGCCCGGCTGACGCCGCCGTGGAGCGCGCTCACACCGTTGATGCGCGCCGACGTCCGCATGGCGAGGATCGTCATGCAGAGCGGCTCCTGCTCATCGCCGGGACGTTCACGCCCGAGGTCGATGAGCCGGCGCGCCGGGAGCCCGAGCTCGCCGAGCAACGGCCGGAGCACCCGGGCGGCGAGGGCGGGCGCGTACCGGTCGTGCCCGGCGGGGACGGGCGTGTGGGTCGTGAACACCGTCGACGCGCGAACGCGCGCCAGCGCCTCGTCGAAGGGGACGCCCTCCGCGACGAGCACTCGCAGGCGTTCGACATTGACGAGGGCGGCGTGGCCCTCGTTCAGGTGAAACACGTCGGGCGTCTCCCCCACCGCTGCGAGCGCGCGCACGCCGCCGATCCCGAGCAGCGCCTGCTGGCGCAGCCGTTGCCGCGGTTCCCCCCGGTACAGCCCGATCGTGAGCTCGCGATTCACGCGGGGCTCGTCCGCGAGGTCCGCGTCGAGCAGGTAGAGCGGGATGCGTCCGATCTGCATGCGCCAGACGCGCGCCTTGACCAGGCTCGTCCCGATCGGGCACTCGACCGTGACACCCGTGTCGACGAGCGGGTGTTCCGCGAAGTCCTGATCGGCGTAGAGCACGCGCGTGGTGCCGTCCGCCCGCAGCTCCTGGCGGTAGTACCCGTGCCGATAGAGGAGCCCGACGGCGACGAGCGGCAGGCCGAGGTCCGATGCCGACTTCAAGTGGTCGCCCGCCAGCACGCCGAGCCCTCCGGAGTACTGCGGGATGCTCTCGTGCACGGCGTACTCCGAGCAGAAGTACGCGATTCGCGTCTTGCGCCGCGCGCCGCGCACCGTGCGCTGGAACCAGGTCGTCGCCGCGTAGTACGCGCGCCGGCGCTCCTCCGTCTCCGCGAGCAGCGCGCGGAACCCACGGTCTTCGCCACACGCCGCGAGCCGCGGGGGCGCAACACGGCGCAGGACCTCGAGCGGCGCGTGATTCGTCGCCTCCCACAGCACGGGGTCGACCGCCGCGAACAGCCGCGCGGCGGAAGAGCACCAAGTCCAACGCAGGTCGAACGCGAGCGCGCGCAAGCGCCGCTCGAGGCTGGCCGGGGAGATCCGTTTCGTCCTGGGAGGCGTCATGGGGCAGGTGGGCTCAGTGTGGCAAGCGTCCGGCGGCTTCGCACTGCTCGTGAACGTGTAACGAAGGTGCCCAGCCTGAATGCCTACGAGGTGATTCGGGGCCAGCAACGCGACGGTTGGGTGGTCGTGAGACAGAGAGGTAGCCACATTCGGCTCCATAAACACATGGTGGAGGAGACTCTCAAAATCACCGTGCCGGCACACAAGCCAATCAAGAGGTCGACTCTCTCCCACATCATCAAACAAGCTCGCCTTGAGCTGGAGAGTTTCATCAAGCTTGTGTGAGGTATCCCCAGTGTCAGGACAGTGACCGGGGAGTCCGTCCCGTCCCGGGCGTCGTCATCGAGCTCGCGGGCTCAGCGCGGCAAGCGCTCGGCGGCTTCGCACTGCTCGTGAAGGCGCCGGGCGAGGGTCCGCGAGGCGGCGCCGCGCGGCAGGCGCCAGCGCCAGTTGCCGCGCGGCTTGCCGGGCCGGTTCATCCGCGCGGCGCCGCCGAGCCCGAGGAGGTCCTGCATGGGGATGAGCGCGGTGTGGGCGCGCGAGGTGAGCGCGAGGCGCGCGAGCTGCTCGGGCACCGTGCGCGCCGACCCACCCGCGTAAGCGAGGACGCGCCGGCGCTCTGGGGCGCGAAGGCTTCGCCACCAGCCTCGGATCGTGTCGTTGTCGTGTGTGCCCGTGACGATGACCGCGTTCTCCGGCGCGTTGTGGGGCAGGTGGTAGGCGTCCTCGCCGAAGCCCATCTGCAGCACGCGCATCCCGGGCAGTCCAAACTCGTCGCGGAGCGCGTGGACGCCGCGGCTGACGTCGCCGAGGTCCTCGGCGACGAATGGCAGGGCGCCGTGATCCCGCGCGAGCGCCGCGAGCAGCGATCGACCGCGCGCCGACACCCACCGGCCGCCCTCGGCGGTCGCGGCCCGCGCCGGAATGTGCCAGGCGCGGTGATACCCGATGAAGTGGTCCAGGCGCAGGGCGTCGAACAGGTCGAGCTGGCGCGCGATCCGCGCGCGCCACCAACGGAAGCGCGTCCGCTCGTGCGCTTTCCAGTCGTAGAGCGGGTGGCCCCAGAGCTGGCCCGTGCGCGAGAAGGCGTCCGGCGGGCAGCCACTCACGACGCGGGGGGCGCCGGAGCGGTCGAGGATGAAGAGCTCCGGGTGCTCCACGACGTCCGCGGAATCCGCGTGCACGAAGATCGGCACGTCACCGAGGAAGCGAACGCGCCGTGCCCCGGCCGCATCGCGCAGCGCGCGCCACTGACAGTCGAACTGGAACTGCAGGAACCGCAGGAGCCCCGGCTCGCCTTGGGCGTGCTCGACGTACGGCTCGAGCCACTCCTCCGCACGGCTGATGAACGCGCGGAAGCGACCCGAGGTGGCGCCCCGGCGTCGCACGAAGCGCCGGTACGCGGCCGCGAAGCGCGGCGTCTTGAAGGCGAGCGCCGATCTCCAGCGCGCCGGACCCGAGCGCAGCTCGGCGGGGCCCGCGAGGTCCGCGGTCGCGAGCCAGCCGTCGCGCGCCAGCCCCTCGAGGGACACGAACAGTGGCTCGCCCGCGAACGCCGAGGAGGACGAGTACGGCGAGCTGCCCGGACCGACGGGCCCGATCGGCAGCATCTGCCACCACCCGAGACCGGCCGCCTGCAGCCAGTCGAGGAAGCGGTGCGCCTCGGGCCCGAGGTCCCCGACGCCGTGGCGCGCGGGCAGCGAGGAGAGGTGCAGCAGCACGCCCGCGCGGCGCGCGAAGACGGGGTGCGGAGCGCTCACTTCGTCTTGACCCAGACGCGCCCGTCGATCGCCGGGATCCTTACGCGCCCGCCGCTCGCGCGGCGGCGGTCGTCGCCGTACACGCAGCGCCACGTGCCGTCGAGGGCCGGCAGCGCGACGCGCGCGACGCGACTCGACGCGTTGAGGGCGACGAGCACGAGTTCGCGCTCATCCTCGCGCACGAAGGCGAGGACGTCCTGCGCGTCGTCGGTGAGGATCGTCCGGAAGGAGCCCGTGCGCAAGGCCGAATGCCCGCGCCGGAGCGCGATGACCTGTTTGTAGTGCGCCAGGTGGCGCTCGTCGACGCGGTTCTGGTTCCCGCGAGAGTACGGCTCGAGGTCCTTCCACAGCATCGGCTTGCGGTTCGCGGGATCGTCGGCGCCCCACATGCCGACCTCGTCGCCGTAGTACACCATCGGCGCCCCGACGTAGGTCATCTGGAAGAGCGCGAGCAGCCGCGCGCGCCGGTACGGCACAGGCCCCGGCTTCGACCCGTCGTAGGGCGCCCCGTCCTGCTCGCGATTGTCGCGGTCGTAGTCGCGGTCCGGGTTCTTCATCATCGACACCATGCGGTCGGTGTCGTGGCTGTCGACGAGGTTCATGAGGGCGAAGTTCGCCTCCCGCGGATAGGCGAGCCGCAGCTCGGCGAGCCGCCGGTCGCATTCGGAGGCTGCGAGCTTGCGTTGCTCGTTCCCGACCCAGGCCACGGCGGTAGCCGCGAACGGGTAGTTCATCACGCTGTCGAAGTGCCGGCCGTCGAGCCACGTGTCCGCGCGGTCCCAGATCTCGCCCGCGATGAATGCGTCGGGATCGATCGACTTCACGAGCGTGCGCCACTCGCGCCAGAAGGGCTGGGCCACCTCGTTCGGAACGTCGAGCCGCCAGCCATCGATGCCGTCCGACGGGTCGCCGTCCCCATCGGGGTCCATCCAGCGGCGCGCGATCGCGAAGATGTGTTCCTTCACGGCGATCGAGGCGAAGCCTTCGGCGCTCTTCTTGAACACGGGCAACTGACCGAAGCCCGCCCACCCCGCGTACTCGAAGGGCTCCCACGAACGGACGTCGAACCAGTCGGCGAACCGCGACGCCCGCCCTTTCTCGCGCACGTCGCGGAAAGCGGTGTGCTGGTCACCGACGTGGTTGAAGACACCGTCGAGGATCACCTTGATGCCGCGTCCGTGCAGCTCCTGCACGAGCTCGAGGAACACCCGGTCGCTCGCCGTCCACGTCCACGTCGATGGGTCGAGCAGATCCTCCTGCGCCTCCGCCTCCGCGTAGTCGCCGACGACTCCGTAGTGCTCGTCGACGTGTAGGTAGCTCGTCGCGTTGTACTTGTGGTGCCCCGGCGCCTGAAAGATCGGGTTCAGGTAGAGCGCCGTCACGCCGAGCTCGACGAGGTAGTCGAGCCGCTGCCGCACGCCCTGCAAGTCGCCACCGTACAGGCGCTGGAACACGAACCAGCGCCAGAACGTCTGGCCGTCCCGACCCTCGAACTCGGACGGAACCGTCCAGTCGCTCGTCCAGGGGCGCACCGGGTCGGGGTCGTTCTGCTCCGAGCCGCTGCGGAACCGATCCACCATGATCTGGTACCAGATCGCGTTCTTCGCCCAGTCGGGCGTGACGAGCGCGGGCGCCTCCGCCGCCTCGAGGCGGAAGACCTCCGGGTGGCTCGCGCGCTCGCCGCCGTCGGAGACGACGAAGGTGTACTCGAGGTCACCTTCGATCGGAGCGAGCTCGGTCTCCCAATACTGGAAGCGGTCGGTGCGCAGCGCGCGGCGCATCGCGGCCGGTTCGAGCCCCCGCACGCAGAGCGCGACCGCCTCGACGTCGTCCGCGAACGTGCGGTAGCGGACGAGCGTGCGACCGCCCGAGAGACGCTGGCGGTAGAGCGGCCGCGCCGGGTCGTGCTCGAGCGCAGACGTGCCGAACGCCCCATCGCCCAGCCGTAATTCGCCGAGGCCTGTTTCGCCGAGCCCGAGGTCGAGGGACGCGAGGTTGCCCAGCGCGCCGAGCCGCAGCACCGAGTTCTCTCCGCCGTACCCGTCGGGCGCGGTCTCGTCGTTCGCCGGATCCGCGATCCAGCGCTCGCCGTCGACGACGAGCTTGTAGAAGCGCACGCCGCCCTTCAGCGGCACGCTGACCGTCCAGCGGCCGTCCGCCCCGCGCTCGAGCGGCGTCGCCTGCGGGCTCCAGCCGTTGAAGTCGCCGGCGAGGTGCACGGTCTTCGCCTCGAACCCGGACGAGAGCGTGAACGTGACGCGGAAGCCTCCGGAGCTCGGCTCCGAGTGGACCGAAGGCGGTAGCGCGGCGACATCCCCCGCAGCCCGTTCGAGTGGCGGCGCGGGCGGCCACGGTCGTGCTTGGGATGTCATGGGGAAGGCGAGGACTACAAGGACCGTCAGCATGATCGCGCGCGCCCTGTTCTCGGACGGGAGCGGCCCTAGAATACCGCCCGATGTCCGCATTGCTTCGCAGCGCCGGGAAAACGGCGCGCTGGATCCTGGGCGGGGCGGCGGCGCTCATCGTCCTCTGGTCCACGGCGCGCGTCGTGACGCGGGCGGTGCGGGGCGCCGGCAGCGCGGAGCGGGACGGCGTCGTCGAGCTCACGGTCATGCACTGGTCCGGCGAGGGCGGCCAGGAGGAGGACGCGATCGTCGCGGACGCGCTCGCGCAGTTCGAGGCGCGGAACCCCGACATCCGTGTCCGGCGCATCAACGCCGGCGACGCCGCCTCCTTCTTCACGAAGCTCCAGACGATGCTCGCCGCGGGCGACCCGCCCGACGTTTTCTACGTCGGCTACTGGCGCCTGGCCGCCTTCGTGCGCATGGGGCTCCTGCGCCCCATCGACGACCTGATCGAGCGCGACGCGCGCGCCGGCGACCCCGAAGCCGTCGACCTCGGCGACTTCTACTCCGTGACCGTCGACGCGTTCCGCTACGACGGCGAGGTGATGGGCCGCGGCGCGCTCTACGGCCTGCCGAAGGACTTCACGACGATCGGCTTCTACTACAACAAGGACCTCTTCCGGCGCGCGGGTGTGCCGGAGCCGTCGGACGACTGGACGTGGGACGAGTACGTGGACGCCGCGCGGCGGATCGGCGCGCTCGAGGGCTGCACGGGTTCCGAGTTCGTCACGTGGCCCATGATGCTGCGGCTGTACCTGCGCACGGAGGGCGTCGACGTGGCGTCGGAAGACTTCGAGACGCTGCACCTGCGCGAGCCCGCGCTCGTCGCGGCGCTCGAGCGCCTCGCTGCCTGGCGGCACGGGGAGGACCGCACGCTCACGAGTGGCAAGTCGAAGGTCGCGGAGGGCGCGTCGGTGTTCCTCACGGGAAGAGTGGGCCTCGCGGGCCCGTTCGGCCGTTGGGTCGTCCCGAGCTACCGCAAGATCACGGGCTTCGAGTGGGACTTCGCGCCGATGCCGCGCGGGGCGGTGCACACGAACGCCGTGACGACCGTGGCGTGGTCGATCTCGAGCAGGACAGAGCACCCCGACGAGGCCTGGCGCCTCGTCCGCGCCCTCTGCGACGAGGAATCCCAGGCGAACCTGGCGCGGCTCGGCCTCGCGATCCCGACGCGCCACGCCGTGGCGGAGAGCGACGCGTTCATCGATCCTTCGCTCCCTCCGTCGCGCGACCGGGCCTTCCTCGACGCGATCCCGCGCTCCACGGTGATCCCCTGGCCGCCGAATCCGAAGTTCGAGTCCCTGCTCGAGTCGCGGCTGAACCAGGCCGTGAAGACGGGCGACCTCTCCGTCGAGGAGGCGATCACGGCATTCGAGCGCGCGTGGGCGACCGAGGGCACCTCGCCCCTCGCCCGCGGCGAATTCCCGCCGATGCCCTGGGGCCGCATCGCGCTTGCGATCGGCGCGGCCTTCATTGCAGCGGGCGCCTGGCTCGCCGTCCGCGCGCGCCGCACACGACCCGGCCCGCTCGCACGGGCGGAGGAGCGCGCGGGCTACCTGCTCGCGTCCCCGCTCCTCATCGGCCTCGCGCTGTTCATGGCGTTCCCGATCGGGCTCTCGCTCCTGCTCTCGTTCACGCGCTGGAACGGGGTCTCGACCCTGGACGAGGCGCAGCTCGTCGGGCTTGCGAACTACGAGCAACTCCTCTTCCACGACGGGCGATTCTTCACCAGCTTGCGCGTCACGGCGTGGTACGCGCTGCTCGCCGTGCCGCTCGGGCAGGCCTTCGCGCTGTGCGCGGCGCTCCTCATGAACGCGAAGGTGCGCGGAATCGGCTTCTTTCGCGGTGCCTGGTACCTGCCGAGCGTGCTCGCGGGCGTGGGCGTCGCGGTCCTCTGGCGCTGGGTGTTCGACGGCGACGCGGGCCTCTTGAACGCGGCCCTCGCGCCCATCCTCGCTCCATTCGGGCTCACGCCGCCCGAGTGGTTCGGCGCCGACGCCGCGATCTGGGGCGCGCCCGCGTTCGCGCTGATGAACCTGTGGATGGTCGGCGGCGCGATGATGATCTACCTGGCGGGCCTGCAGGGCATCCCGCGCGACCTGTACGAGGCCGCCGACCTCGACGGGGCGAGCGGCTGGGAGCGCTTCACGCGCGTGACGCTGCCGATGCTCTCGCCCGTGATCCTCTTCAACGGGATCATGGCGATCATCGCCTCGTTCCAGGTCTTCACGCAGGCCTTCGTCATGACCGGTGGCGAGCCGGGGGACCTGACGCGCTTCTACGTGCTCTACATCTACAACCAGGCGTTCGAGTTCTACGAGATGGGCTACGCCTCCGCGATGGCGTGGCTCCTGCTCGTCGTCGTCCTCACGCTCACCGCGGTCGTCATGCGCGGCAGCCGGCGCCACGTCTTCTACGAGGTCTCGCAGTGAACGGCCGCTCCTCGCGCTGGGCGTACCTGCCCCTCGCGCTCGGCGCCGCGGTGATGTTGTTCCCGCTGTGGTGGATGATCGCCGTGAGCCTGGAGACGTCCGAGCGCGCGGGCGCCGCCGTCGTGGGCGCCGAAGCGATCAGCCTGTGGCCGAAAGACCCGCAGTGGCGGAACTACGCCGACGCACTGCGTGAGGTCGGCAGCACTCCATGGGCCGGCTTCCTCGACGCGTTCGCGAACTCGGTCGTCGTGGCGGTGCTGTCGGTCGTCGGCACGGTGCTCTCGTGCAGCCTCGTGGCGTACGCGTTCGCGCGGATCCGGTTTCGGGGCAGCCGCGCGCTCTTCATCGTCATGCTCGCGACCATGATGCTCCCGGCGCAGGTGACGATGATCCCCCTGTTCATCCTGTTCCGCTCGCTCGGCTGGATCGACACGATCCTGCCGCTGGTCGTGCCCGCGTTCTTCGGCAACGCGTTCTTCGTGTTCATGTTCCGCCAATTCTTCGCGCAGGTGCCCGAGGCGCTCGTCGAGGCGGCGCGGCTCGACGGGTGCGGGCACCTCGAGATCTGGTGGCGCGTCATGCTGCCCCTGTGCAAGCCGGTGATCGCCATCTGCGCGACGTTCACTTTCATCTTCGTCTGGAACGACTTCATGACGCCGCTGATCTACCTGCACTCGGACGAGCAGGCGACGCTGGCGGTGGCGCTCAACACCTTCCGCAACCAGTACGGCGGGCTCGAGGACGTGCACTACCTCATGGCCGTCAGCCTCGTGACGATGCTGCCCTGCATCCTCCTGTTCCTCGTCGCCCAGCGGCAGTTCGTCGAGGGGCTGCAGAAGGGCGCGGTGAAGGGCTGATGGCGCGCGTCCTCCTCGAAGGCATCTCCAAGGTCTATCCGGGCGGAATCACCGCCGTCAAGGACGTCGAGCTCGAGGTTGCGGACGGCGAGTTCGTCGTGCTCGTCGGTCCCTCAGGCTGTGGGAAGAGCACGACGCTGCGGATGGTCGCGGGGCTCGAGGAGATCACCGCGGGCCGGCTCACGATCGGTGACCGCGTCGTGAACGAGGTCGCGGCGCGCGACCGGGACATCGCGATGGTGTTCCAGAGCTACGCGCTCTACCCCCACCTCACCGTGCGCGGCAACCTCGCATTCGGCCTCGAGCGCCGGCGCGCGCGGAAGAGCCGGGTCATGCGCCTCCTCGCGCCGGCTTATCGCGCCGCCGCACGCCTCGAGGACGCCGACATCGCGCGCCGCGTCGAAGTCGCCGCCGCGACGCTCGGGATCACGCCGCTGCTCGAGCGCCGGCCCGCCGCGCTCTCCGGCGGCCAGCGCCAGCGCGTCGCGGTCGGGCGGGCCCTCGTCCGCGAGCCCGAGGTGTTCCTCTTCGACGAGCCGCTCTCCAATCTCGACGCCAAGCTGCGCGTCGAGATGCGCGCCGAGTTGAAGAGCCTCCATGCGGCGGTGGGCGCGACGATGCTCTACGTCACCCACGACCAGGAGGAGGCGATGACTCTCGGTGACCGTCTCGTCGTGATGAAGGACGGCGTCGTCCAGCAGATCGCCACGCCGCGCGAGGTCTACGACCGGCCCGCGAACCGGTTCGTCGCGGGCTTCGTGGGCACGCCGACGATGAATTTCCTCGCGGGCACCCTCGATCTCTCCGGCTCGAAGCTCGTGACGAACGGCCTGGAGCTGGAGGTCCCCGCGGCGCCCGCGGCGCTACGCGAGCACGCGGGGCAGAAGGTCGTCCTCGGCGTACGGCCCGACCGGATCTCGTTCGAGCCCGACCCGGGCCGCGCCGCCATCGCCTGCAACGTCCTCCGTGTGGAGGACCTGGGCGATCGCAGCGACGTCCACCTCGAGCTGCCGGACGGCGTCCGTTGGGTCGCGCGCGTCGATGGACACGCCGGTGATTCGATCGCTCAGGGTCACGCACGAGTCCACCTGGCTACGCACGAAGTGCACTGGTTCGAGGTGAACGGCGCCGAGGAGCGCATCGGGGAAACGCATCCCCACCCGACCCGTTCGTAGCGCTCGCCCGGCCGCGGGGCATCCGGAGCAGCGGCGGGAACCAGCGTCCGAAGCGAAGCCTCAGGCGGCGCGCCCCGCGCTCGAGTCCGGCGCGTTCGGGCCGCCCTGCTCCGCCGCCTCCATCAGCTCGAGGGCCAGCCGCTGACGTACCGCGTCCAAGAGCGCCGCGGAAGGCTGCGCGTGCTCCTCGACGTCGCCCGCGGCCACGGCCATGAGACCGCGGACGACGTAGACCGGAGTCAGCAAGATGCCGATGGGAAAACCCCACCAACCGAGGAACGTCGTCAGCGCGAGGTCCTGGAGCTGCCTGGCACGACCGCAGGAGCGGCAGCAGACGTGCGTGCAGCTGCGCCAGGCCGTGACCACCACGGCGGAGAGCACGCGGTAGGAGGTGTGAACCTCCACCGGCCCCCGGCCCTGGCAGCGGGGACAGGATCCCTCGCGGACCTCGCGCGCGGTCGCTTCGACCCAGGTATCGGGAACCTCCGGCACCTCGCGCCGGGCGGCGTCCTTCGAGTAGCAGGTCTCACTGCAGTACCTGCGATCTCCATCCCTGTAGCCACCGAGGAGGACGGTGGACCGGCAGTGTCGACATGAGGCCATCTGTCTCGTCCGCTGGGGTTCGTCAGCATCACTCTCTTCGCCCCCCTGGATCCGCGACCTGAAGTGACCCTGCCCGATTCGCCGCGCGGGTCCGATGGCGCCGAAGTCCAGGTCCCCGGTCGGTCCGCATTCCGTCCCGATGGGGCTGACATGGGGCCTACGGCGTTTCGGGGGACCCTCCGATGGATTTGGCGCCGACCGAGCAACACGACGGCGACCATGTCGCTCTAATCTAGTGGTGTGAGTCACTCTCCGACGACCTGGTCTTCCCGTCCCCCGACCGACCCGAGTCTCTGAGGTAGCTTCGATGACCTTCTCCCATTCGTACTTGTGCCGCGCGGCACTCCCCCTCGCCCTCCTCATCGGCCTCGCCCAGACGGCGAGCGCGCAGCTCGCCTACCACACTGTCCTGAGCGGGGCCCAGGAGACCCCTCCGAACGCTTCGCCCGCGACGGGCTCCGGCTCGTTCGTGATCGACACCGTGGCCAACACGGTCGACTTCAACATCGTGTTCTCCGGTCTCCTCGCAGGCGAGGCCGCGGCGCACATCCACGAGGGCGCCACGGGCAACCCCGGCGGGATCGCGTTCAACCTACCGCTGGGCACGCCGAAGATCGGCACGTGGAGCTACAGCCCGCTCGACGAGGCGGCGATCCTCGCGGGCCGGATGTACGTCAACATCCACACCTTCGCCTTCGGCGGTGGCGAGCTCCGCGGCCAGATCCTGCCCACCCCCATCTCCTACTGCGAGGGCGCGAACGCCAACTGCCCGTGCGGCAACAGCGGTGGGCCCGGCGAGGGCTGCCGGAACGCCACGGGAAGCGGCGCGATCCTGACGTCCACGGAGCTCAACAGCACGGTCCTCGACACGTTCACGCTCGCCCTCTTCAACCTCCCATCCAACCAGTTCGGCTTGATCTACAACGGCAGCGCGCCCTTCGTGGCGACGCCGTTCGGCGACGGGCTGAGATGCGTCGGAGGCGCCTCGGTGAACCGGTTCCCCATACGGAACTCGGGACCGGGCGGCGGCTTCCTCGAGGGCCCGGGCATCGTGGCCTTCTCGCTGGCGAACTTCCCGTCGGCGGGCCACATCATGCCCGGCCAGACCTGGTACTTCCAAGGCTGGTACCGCGACCCGAACGGCCCGTGTGGGTTCGGCAGCTTCAACCTGTCGAACGCTCTCGAAGTCACGTTCGAGCTCTAGCCCTGAAATAAGCGCTCAGCTTCGCGAGACCGCTTTGCTTCGCACGAGAGTGCGGTATCCGTGGCCGTTCGCGACGCTTCGGAATGCTCACCTGGCTACAGCCAGGCTCCGCTTCCGAAGCGTCGCGAACGGCCACGGATACCGCACTCTCGTGCGATCTCGCGAACCTGAACGCTTATTCCAGGTCTAGCAGGCCGTCGGAGTCGTCGTGATCCGCGATGCACCGAGCACCGAGAGCAGCTCTGCGTCCCATGCCCGGCACCTCGCGAACCGCGACGACTCCGAGAGCCGGCCAGGGCGAGCGCTGCCGACGGCTCGGCGCACCCGCACCCCTCCATGGAGTTCGCATTCCAGGCGAGTCCACGGAACCCCTGCACTCCTTATGCTCGTGCCCATGCTGTCCGCATCCATGTGCGCTCTCATCCTCGTCCTCCCGGCTCCGGCCCAGAATGAGCCGACGACGGCCGAGCCCCCGGTGCGCAAGGTCCTCGTCCTCGGCGTCGACGGGATGCGCGGCGATGCGCTCACGCGCGCGGAGACGCCCCACCTCGATCGCCTCGTCGCCGAGGGCTCGTTCCGCACCGACGCGACGAACGCGTGGACGGCGGAGAACGCCTGGAACGGGCACAGCGCCACGAACTGGGGCGTGCTGCTCACCGGCGTCAGCCCGGCCCGCACGGACCTCTGCGCCAACGGCGACGGCGAACACGGGATCCGCGATGACGAGGAAGGGCCCGCGGCGTTCCCCACGCTCTTCGGGCACGTGAAGCGGCACGACGCGGAGCTCGAGACCGCGGTCTTCTACACATGGGCGGGCATCGGCATCGGGGACGCGGCGCCGCTGGCGAGGTCGGCGAGCGTGCTCGACCACGACTTCTGCCCGGAATCGGGCCCGTCGTCCGCCGAGCGCGACGTCGCGACGATCGACGCCGTCGTTCAATGCCTGGCGGGCCGGTCCCCCTACGCCGGCGCGGATCCGGACGTCGTGTTCGTGCACCTCTCGCAACTCGACTCGGCGGGGCACGCGCACTCCTACGGTTCCCCCGAGTACGGCGCGGCGGTCGGACGCGTCGACGCGCTCATCGGCCGTCTGCTGGCGGCGATCGCCGCGCGGCCGCGGCGCGATCGGGAAGCCTGGCTCATCCTGCTCAGCGCGGACCACGGCGGACCGGAGGACTCCAAGGGCCACGGGGACAACTCCCTCGCCGCCGTCCATACGGTTCCATTCCTGCTGTGGGCGGACGGGCTCGAGCGCGTGGAGCTCGAACGCCCGTCGCTCTACGACATCACGCCGACTGCGCTCGCGTGGCTGGGCATCGATCCGGAGCCGCTGGAGCTCGACGGACGCTCGCTGCTCCCGCGCTGAGAAGCCTACTTCGCCCCCGGCGGATCGGAAGCGCCGGCCGCCCGGGCCACCGCGAGGCGTTTCGCCGTCCGCAGCAGCGAGGCGTCCAGGCCGGGCTCGCGCCGCAGGGCGGCGAGGACCTCGTCGAGGGTCCCGCCGGCTTCGAAGAGCGCGTCGACGAGCGGCGCGACAGCGCGGTGACGCGCGCGAGCGCGCCCCATGCGCGCGAGCTGCTCGGCGTCGGTCTCCCAGAGGCGTAGCGTGCCGTCGTCGCCCACCGACGCGAGGCGCGCGCCGTCCGGACTCATGGCGAGCCCGTCCACGGTTCCGGCGTGCGCGACGAGCGTGGCGAGCAACTCGTTCGTCGCGACGTCCCAGACGAGGATCCGCTTGTCGTTGCCGCACGAGAACAGGCGGCGACCCGCGGGGTCGAAGCAGATGGAGTTCACCAAGCCGTCGTGTCCGCCGAGCTTCGTGTGGATGTTCAAGGCGAGGTCCCATATCCAGACGGACCGCCTGGACCCGTAGGCGATCTTGTCGTCCCTCGCCGCGAACGCGAGCGAGGCGACATAGCGGCCGGTGCGCTCCGTTCTCTGGAGGAGCGCTCCGGTCTCCACGTCCCAGAGGCATAGCGTGCCGTCGCTCGCGCCCGCGGCGATCCGCGATTCGTCCGCGTCGAATCGCACGGCGGAGAGGACGAGACCCGGCGCCGTGAGGTGCCGCAGGAGCTCGCCGCTCTCGAGGTGCAAGACGTCCAGGCCGTCGCCCGTGCTCGTGGCCAGGAAGCGCCCGCGGGGCGAGACGCACGAGCAGCCGATGGTCCGCACGGAACCCGGGAAGACCCGCACCGGATCCTCATGCTCCGCGTCGAAAACCCGCAGGCTCCCGTCGTCCGACTCCGCGACGAGGCGACCGTCCGGCGTGAATCCGACGGAGAGCACCCGACCCGGCAAGGGTCCGAGCGCGCGCAGGACCTCCCCCTGTTCGGCGTCCCAGATCCAGAGGCTCCCCCCGTGCGTACCGGTCGCCACGCGCTCGCCGGCCGCGTCGAATGCGACGCACAGGATCTTGGCTCCCTGCCCACGAAGGACCGTCACCGGCTCGTCCGCGAGAGCGTCGACGACGCGCATCGAGCCATCTCTGAGGCAAAAGGCGACCCGGTCTCCGAGCGGATGGAAAGTGACAGCCGCGACGGGACCCTCGCGCCAGAGCAGGTCGGAGTCGTCCCACGCAGCCCCGCCCCGCGTCGCCTCCGGGACCTTGCGCGCGGCGCGGCCCTCAAGGTCCCAGATCCGGACCGAGCCGTCTTCCGACCCGCTGACGACCCGGGAACCGTTCGGATCGATCGCGAGCGAAGAAACCTGCGCCGTGTGCTCCAAGAAGACGCCGAGCGGCGCCCC
>SMVQ01000088.1 GCA_004357655.1 Planctomycetota bacterium | reverse complement strand
GATCTCGGTCTTCGACTGCTGCGAGGCGTCACTGCGGCAGCCCGCGACTCCGAGGAGCAGGAGGCCGAGCAGGGCGAGGGAGGGATTCTTCATGGCCCGAGGATAGCGTTCATACCGAACCGTACGACGGCTACGCGGTTTCCAGGGGAACGCGGGTAGAAGTCGTGCGGTTCGGTACGGTCGAGAAGCCTCCGTCCTACTTGGGGGCATCTGGGAGCCGAGCGCATCAAGGCCGGTCGAGCAGCCGCGGCCCGGCCCCGTCCCAGTCGATGACCACGGGCAGATTCACGAGTCGATACCGGCGGTCGCAGTTGCACGCATTGACCGAGAGCGTCGAGTCCCCCTGCGCGCTTCCGTAGTCCTCGTGGATGTGGCCGAAGAGGTGGAGCCTGGGCCGGATCCGCGCGAGCGCCTCGCGCAGCGCCTCGCACCCCACGCGCGGCCCGTGGTCCGTCTGGTCGAGGATCCCTTCGGGCGGGCCGTGGGTCACGAGGATGTCGATCGACTCGGGCACGAGCCGCCATTTCTCCGCCAGCGCCGCCCCGCGCGGCAGGTTGAAGGCCCAATCGTGGAACCACGGCTGCCAGGGTGAGCCCCAGATAGTGAGCCCACAGACGCTCGCGCTCGCGTCCTGCAAGTAGGTGACGTCGCCGAGCAACTCCTTCGCCCGTGCGCCGTCCGACTCGAACAGGAAGTCGTGATTTCCGGCGACGATCACCTTTTCGGCGTGGGGCAGGTCGGCGAGAAACTCGCCGAACGCGGCGACCTCCGCCTCGCTCCCGTGGCCCGTGAAGTCTCCGGCGTGCAGCAGTACGTCCCCGTCGGGCACATCGAGCTCCGCGTGCAGGTTGTGCGTGTCGCTGAGGCAGACGATGCGCACGGATTCCATGGCGTGAGGATAGTCACCCGGTCGAGTCCCGCACACCGGGCTGGAAGAACCCGCGCAGGGGAAGAAGGCAGAGTAGACTCCTGACGACCAGGCCTGGCGCACGCGGAACCAGGCACGAAGGCTTGCAATGCTCGAGCGCTGCTCCTCGTCCCGTCGCCCGTCCCGATGAATGGAACACGGCGCTCCCGACTCCCCGGCCTTGGTGGTGCTCCTGCGGGACGTGACCGAGAGTGACCTCCCCGTCTTCTACGAGCACCAACTCGACCCGGAGGCTGCCCGCATGGCGGCCTTCCCTGCCAGGGACAGGGAAGCGTTCATGGCGCACTGGAAGAAGAAAGTCCTCGGCGACCACGCGGTCGTCAAGCAGACCATTCTCTTCGACGATCAGGTGGCCGGGCACATCGTGTGTTTCGAACAGTCCGGGAGACGGCTCGTCGGTTACTGGCTGGGGCGGCACTTCTGGAGGCAGGGCATCGCCACCCGTGCGCTCTCCACGTTGCTCGTGCAGGCAAAGGCGCGCCCGCTCGACGCCTACGTCGCGCGGCACAACGTCGGCTCGATCCGGGTGCTCGAGAAGTGCGGGTTCCGGTGCTCAGGCGGGGACGACGCGGAGGCCGGCATCGGCGCCGATGGCGTCGAGGAGTTCCGCATGACGCTGGAGTAGACGGAGGCTCAGTCCTGCGCCCGGTGATCGCGACAGACGAGCTGGCCGGGCGCGCTGCGGCAGTAGATGCGCCCGCCGGCGAGAATAGGCGTCGTCCAGCACGGTCCCTCGTTCAGCACCTTTGCCTCGTACGTCGCCTCGAAGCCTTCGCTGTTCGCCGGACCGACGAGCAGCTCGCCTTCCTCGCTGAGCACGATGAGCCGGCCGTCCGACCCGATGACCGCCCCGCGGCCGAGGCCGCGTCGCTCCCAGAGCTGCTCACCGTCGAGGTCGAGGCACTTGAGCTTCGTCTTGTCGAAGCCGTAGAGCAGGCCGTCGACGAGCACGCAGCCGTTCATGAGGCTGTTCATCGCGCGACTCTTCCACACCAGGGCGAGGCCCTCGTCCGTGAGCTCGAGCAGCGCGCAGCCCTTCTCGTTGTAGCCGGTCGAGATGAAGATTCGATTGCCGATGACGATCGGCGTCGAACAGTTGACGTTGAACTCGCTCGTCCACCCGTGAACCGCGATCTCGGCGCCCGTGGCCTCCTCGAGGATCGTCAAGCCGGCGGCGTTGAAGACGGCGAGCAGCTTCTCGCCCTGCCACTCGAACGGTGCCGGCGTGCCGTACGAGTAGCCGTAGTCCCTGGTCGCCCAACGCAGCTTACCCGTGCGCTTGTCGTACGCGGCGGTCTTCCCGACGTTCACGATCACCGCGTCACCGAGCACGAGCGGCGACGACGACAGGCCGAAGATCCCCGTCTCGATCTCGAGCTCGAGGGTCAGGTCCGTCTCCCAACGCCGCTCACCGTCGGCGGCAGCGAACGCCCACAGCGGCCCCGTACGGCTCAGCACGTAGACGGTGTCGCCGTCCACGACCGGCGTCGTCAGCGTGCCGCCGCCGTGCATCTCGTCCCCCAACTCGGCGGGCGACGCGTGGCTCCAGAGCTCCTCCCCGGTTGCCGCGTCGAGGCAGATGGTGATGTCGTCGCCCCGTTTGTCCTCCCGCTCGAAGAAGCCTCGCGTGAACAGTCTCCCGTCCGCGATCGAGGACGCCGAGTAACCGCGCCCGACCTCGGCGACCCAAAGCGGCGCCTCGGCGCCCTCGCTCTCCCACCCGGTCTCGGGCGAGACGCCGGTGCGATCGGGCCCGCGCCAGTGCGGCCAGTCGGCGGACTTCACCTGGGCGTGCGCGTTGCCCGCGGCGGCGAGGATCAGGCAGTAGGTGAGGAGGGTGCCCGTGTGCAGCATGGGGGTCTGACGCAGTCGAGGGGTTCCCGCGACGGAGACGCGGTCGCGGCAGGCATTCCATATCACCCGCCTATGGAATAGCCAGTTGGTACGCCCGGCGGGATTCGAACCCACGACCCCGGCATTAGGAATGCCGTGCTCTATCCAGCTGAGCTACGGGCGCGTGCAAGGTGCACATGATAGTGGGTTGGTCGGCCCGAAGACACGGCAAGCGGAATCCCCGCCGAGATCGGTAGGAGGAGCACGGAGACTCGTCGGCTGCGCACGGTGGGCCTTGCTCGCCGCCGAGGGCGCGCGAAGACCGTCTCCAACCAGGAAGTCCCCACGCCAACAACGTCGGCTTGGCCGCGTATCTCGATGGTCCATCGAACCATGCACCTCCATCACGGCATCCTCACCTCGTCCCTGATGGCGGCACTGTCCGCCTGCACTTTGGCCCAAGGTCCGTCCTCCAACGAAGCACCACCGATCACCGCGTCCCCACCCGGCCAGGTGGTCGCCGAGATCGACCCGCGCATTTGGGTCATTCACCAAGGCCGCAACGGCGACTACTGGTTCGGAAGCAACGGGAACGGCGCCTACCGGTACGATGGCCAGCGGATCACCCACTACACCAAGGCTGACGGCCTGAGCGGCCATCAGGTGCGTGATATCGAGGAAGACGCCATGGGCAACGTCTTCATTTCGACGACCGGCGGAGTTTCCAAGTTCGACGGCAAGCGGTTCGCCGCCCTGGAACTCGTCGAGGCATCTCCGACCAAGGATGGATGGGAACTCAACCCCGACGACGTATGGATCGTCTCCTATCCGGGCAACCACGGGCCTTACCGCTACGACGGCGAGAAGCTCTACCACCTAAAGCTCTCAAAGAGCCCGGCCGAAGACGCGTACCGCGCCAAGTATCCCGATATCAATTTCTCTCCCTCCAGCGTTTACAGCATATACAAGGACCGGAGGGGTCACTTGTGGTTTGGCACCGCTAGCGTGGGGCTTTGCCGCTACGACGGCCAGACTCTGAGTTGGATGTACGAGGAGCGGTTGACCACGACGCCCAGCGGGGGAGCCTTCGGCATTCGCTCCGTCTATGAAGACCGAGCGGGGGATTTCTGGGTCTGCAATACGCGGCAGCGATTCGAGATCTCGCCCGAGGTCCTACTCGAGGATGGGCACAGCCTCATCAAGTACGAGAAGAAGGAAGGCTTGCCTGGCGCCCAGTCGGACACGGACAAGAACTTCAACTATTACCTCTCCATGACCGAAGACGACGCGGGGGCACTCTGGATGGCGTGCGGAAATGATGGTGTCTGGAAGTTCGATGGTAAAGACGTCACACGCTACACCATCGGCGGCGGAGCGTACGCGATCTCCATCTACCGCGACCATGAAGGGAAGCTCTGGGTCGGTACGGTCGAGCAAGGAATCTACACCTTCGAGGGCGCGAGCTTCGAACCGTTCAAGCCCCACGAACCGAGCAAGTAGCGAGGGACTGGTACAGCTCTCGCTCAGGGGGCGCAGCATCTCCATGGCCGGAACGGGACCGAGCGACCTTCGGCACCACTTCGTCACGCCACGCAGCACCCGGCGCGAGTACGTCGTACGAGTGATCGCGAACACCACGTCGGAGAAAGCGCCCCAAACTCTCCTTCCAGCGCCCGCCAGAAGCCCCCGGCAGTGCGCGCTGGGTTGTTCTCGAACGCGCCACAACCCCAGGCTCCGAGCACCAGCGCTGAGCGGCGCTTCGTGGTCCAACGCTGAACGTTTGAAAGGTCGTGCTTCTCGGTCATGGCTGCCCAACCTGACCCGAGAGCTGCGTCTTTAGGGTGGCCTACATTTCGAGGGGGAAGGCTATCAGCGCTTCTCTCGCCGCGATGGAGTGGACTGGTCTGTATCATGGAGCATATGCTCCTTCGCCTCTTCCTCGCCTGCTCCCTTGCGAGCGCCTCCCTCGCGCTGCCGCCCTCGCAAGTCAGCGTTCCGCAGCAGGACGCCCTGAGCCTCTGCTTCGTGCCCCCGCCGGGGGCCGCGCGTTGGTCTGATCCCATGTCGTGGCCCGGCGGGAGCGTCCCCGGCGCCGGCGACTGCGCGACCATTCCCGTCGGTACGACCATGTTCCTCGACACGTCGACGGAGTCGCTGGGCGGGTTGAGCATCCAGGGTGACCTGATTATGTTGTGCGGCGACTACACGATCACCGCGGACTGGATTCAGGTTAAGGGGCTCCTGCAGATCGGAACCTACGGCCATCGCTTCCACGACGCCGCGAAGATCACCCTCACCGACGACTGGGACTGCCAGTCTCCGATCGTTGCGCACATGCCCCCACCGGCCACGATTCTCGACCCGCCCGTATTGGGCGTCGAGGGTCCTGGAGTGTTGCGCTTGATCGGCGCTGACATGGGGGCGTCGTGGACGCGACTGATGAGGACGGCGCTGAAGGACCAGGACAGCTTGCTGCTCTCGCAACCGCCAGGCTGGCGAGCGGGGCAGCGGATCGTGATCGCCTCGACTGACTTCGACATGAGTCAGGCGGAGGAGCGCGTCATCGGGAGCACTGCGGGGACCGCCGTCACGCTCACCGAGAATCTCGACCACACGCACTGGGGAGCGACCGAGGGGCAGTCTTTCGACGGGAGCGGAATCGAGGAGCGCGCCGAGGTCGCGCTACTCGATCGCAACATCGTCGTCGAGGGGGTGCAGGGCGGCGGCTCCTCCGCGGGCCACACACTCTTCTTGAATCCCGAGGCAGGAGCGACGCCGCGCGGCGAGTTGGAGTCGGTCGAATTCCGATACCTCGGCAATCGGGGCCAGCTCGGCAGGTACCCGGTGCACTTCCACCACGTGGGCGACGCGACCGGCTCCTTCGTGCGCAACTGCAGTATCCACGAGAGCTACAACCGCGCGATCACGCTGCACGCGTCGCAGAACATCGAGGTCACGGGCAATGTCTCCTACGACTGCCTGGGTCATGCCTTCTACTTCGAAGACAACAGCGTCACGGGCTGCGCCATGCGGGGCAACCTCGGGCTCTCGACCAGGGTCGGCCAGACACTGCCTTCCGATGAGCGACCCGCAACATTCTGGGTTCACAACCCCTTGAACGAGGTCGATGACAACGCGGCGGCTGGTTCGGAGGGCGTCGGTTTCTGGTTCGAGACCGAACACGGCGATCCGAACCCGTGGACGTCTTTCTCCGGAAACGTTGCTCATTCGAACGCGGACAGCGGTTTCATGCAGGACGAAAGGCGGCCCGCGCCTCAGCCCGCATCGGTCTATCGGAACCTGACTTCCTACAAGAATCGCCGCTTCGGTCTCTGGCTGCGCACCTATGGCGAGGCGATCGTCATCGACAGCCAGTTCGCCGACAACCGTTGCGGCATCTACTTCGCTTCGGAGGGCTTCCAGTTCGACCTGTTCCAGCACGTCTACGGCGGTATGGCGAGTGCCACTGGAATTTCGAAGGCCTGGCTGCTCGATTCTCTGGTCGTCGGCGAAACCACGAACCTGGGCCTGCCGCTGAGTTGCGAGGAACTGCTCGCGGGGCGCAGCCTGCCGCAGAAGTTCGCGGTTGGCGACCCCCTGTTGCCCGATTGGACCGCCTTGACCGGTGTCGAGGTCTACGACGGTTTCATCGGGATCGAGGACTGCACCTTCGCGGAGTTCCGCGACAAGTCCCTCGCGAATGCGAGCTGCTCCTTCGACCGCAAGGCCGGCGCCCTGCATCAGGTGTTCTACTACAACCCCTGGTCCGTCGATCCGCGCAACTACGTCAGGGGTCTCAGCTTCGTCAACGACGGGTCAACGGACACCCGGCCGGTCTATTATCGGACCCCGCAAGGGGTCCATCCCCCGTCGTCGTGCACGAGCACCTACCAGCTCGACGACGGTGGCCTGGCCAACCTCGTGTTGCAGGACAAAGACGGCTGCCTCGGCACACAGCCGGGCAGCAGCGTCTATCCGCCCAATCCCTTCCTGGACCCCACCTCGGGCGCGACCTTCGACCCCGACTGGAATGCCATGGTGACGGGCGGTCCCCCTGCGACGCCGTACGCGCAGCTCGACTTCGCCCAGCTCTACAGCATGACCGTGACGTCGACGACTACCTGGGACGGCAAGCCCCTGCTCGCGGCCGCCGCCCTGCACGCCGTCACGCGCGATGTGTGGTTCGTCAAGGCTGGGCCCGTGCTCGACATCTGCAGTGCGACTTCCGAGCGGCCCATTCCACGAATCGTGAGCAACGTCCTCACGGACGACCTCTACGCGTACCACTACGATCCGGCGCTGACCGCGTCCGACTGGCCCGAGCAGATCTCCATTTCCCTGCAGTTCACTGCGCCAGGCCGCTGGGTCTACGTGACGATCCCGCTCGCGGCTGAGCCCCCGGCCGCGAAGGTCGTCGTCAACGGCGCGCCGGCGCCGATGGCGCCCGACGCGGGAGCCCTCTACCTGGGGCCCGGGAACGAGTGGTTGTACGATGCCGCCAGCCAACGGATCCACCTCAAGATCGTCACCGGAGGTAGAGGCTCCGGCGTCGAGGACGGGCTACGGTCGACCTTCGTCATCAATTACCAGCCCTGATCCATTATCAGGATCCGGAGGAACGCGATTCAGACGTACGGGCTGACCATGCGTCAATCCGCGGCGAGCGAACGACAGGAATGGTGCCTCAAACGCTCAGACCACCGACGCCACATGACAGCTCGAGCGGGGTGGCGCAGCCGGACAGCTTCCTCATGACCGGGAAGGGCTCGTGCGTTCCGTGCCTGGCGACACTCGGTGCCGAGCCCTGGATTCTCGCAGCTCAAATAAGGTCGCTCTCTAGCCCTGCGCTGTTGACGCCCGGAGAGGGGGCATGCCAGGCGCTGACGTCGACATCTCTCACGTTGGGGGCAGGAATGCACCTCCTGTGCACGCAAGGCGGCATGCCCCCAGTTTAGGAATGCCGTGCTCTATCCAGCTGAGCTACGGGCGCGTACGGCCTCATAGGACACCGGGTAGGGGCGGAGGGCACACGCCCGGACACTCGGCTCGGCGCGGCACCTTCGGGCCGAATGGGTGGGCCTGGGCGCGCGAGTCGCGCGATCTCGCGCATCGAGACGGGCTCCGTACCTGATACCTTCGGGCGATGCCGAGCTTCGAGTGCCAGGTCTGTCACACGTCCTTCCAGGTGCCCCAGAAGTCGTTGGACCGCTACGCCGGGTGGACGCCGAAGCACTGCAACGCGCACCGCAGTTCGAAGCGAAGCTCGACGAAGCGGAAGTTCGGGCAGCGCGAGGAGAACCTGACCCTGGCGGCCGTGCTGGAGACCTACTCGAAGGGGCCGGCGACGGGGGTCTTCACGGACGGCAGCGCGGTCCCGAATCCCGGCCGGGGCGGCTGGGGCGTCGTCTGGGTCGAAGGCGGCGAGGTGCGCGCGCAGCGGCACGGGCATGAGGAGTACACGACGAACAATCGCATGGAGCTCACCGCGCTCATCGAGGCCTACAAGCTGCTTCCGGACGATGCCGCGGAAGTGATCCGCACCGACAGTCGCCTGTGTGTCGACACGATCACCAAGTGGGCGCCCAACTGGGAGCGGAAGGGTTGGAAGAAGAAGGGCGGCGAGATCAAGAACCTCGAACTCGTGCAGGAGCTCCTGGCGCTCTACCGCGCGCACCCCGGCTGCGAGCTCGAGTGGATCGCGGCGCACGCCGGCAATCGCTGGAACGAGTACGCCGACAGCCTGTCGACGGCGTGGTCGCGCGACGAGTTGTAGTCGAGCTGCCGTACCGCACGCGGGGTGAGCCGGACCTCCGGGCTCGATCCCCGCGGCGTCCGGTCAGTCGACGTGCTGGTCGAGCAAGATCACATTGCCGTCCGGGTCGGCCAGCGTCAGGCTGGCGGGACCCGTAGTCGACTCGTCCGCCTCGGACGTCAACTCGAGGCCGGCCGCTTTCAAGCGGCGTTGGAGCTCGCGTACGTCGGTGAACTTCTCGAGCTTCTTCGCGTCCGAGTTCCAGCCGGGATTGAAGGTCATGATGTTCTCCTCGAACATCCCTTGGAAGAGACCGATCGTGGTCGTTCCGTTGCGGAGGATCAGCCAGTTCTGAGCCGCGTTGCCGCCCTTTTCCTCGAATCCGAGCTTCTCGTAGAAGGCGCGCGACGCGGCGAGGTCCTTGACGGCCAGGCTGACCGAGAAGGCACCGAGCTCCATGTCCGGTCTCTTGTCGGTTGCGGGTTCTTGCGTGGGATCGGCGGGGCTCGCGGCTCTCCACGAGGCGAGGCCGAGGACGATGAGTAGCAACGGGAGTAGCTTCATAGCTGCACATAGATATCCGGACCGCGACGATTCCGCTCGACAGATCTTGCGAGGCGACCCACAAACGGCCTCGGATCGGTCGCACGGCTAGGTGCAGGGGGGGCAAGCGCGCTCTCCGAGCTTCTCGTCGAGCGCTCGTGATGCGCGCTAGTCGTTGGACTCGCTCGGGAACAGTTCGACCTTGCGGTGGTGCAACCACACGGTCTCGCCCGGCCCGTCCAGGATGAAGACGAACTCTCCCAGGACGTCCATGCCGAGCAGCCCGTAGTCCAGCGGGCTGCGTTTGAACTGGCCCGTTACGGGGAAGCCGTAGAGACCGAACTTCTCGAGGTGGTAGGTCGCCTCTTCGTATGTGCCGTCGAGGCCGCGCGCGGTCGCCGTCCCGGTCGCCTCGAGCCCGAGCGCCTCGATGGCGACGGCCGGGAGGCTCGCGGATTCCGCACCGGTGTCGAGCTCCATCTCCGCGGCGACCTCCGCCGAGCCTTCGATGTCGAGGGACACGAACGGGCACGGCCGGAAGTCGATCGGCATCTGCGCCCACGTCCCGTCTCCGATCTCTGCGTCCCTCAGGTACGCGGCGATCCCGTCACTGTCCGTGCCGGCAGGGAGCATGTGCAGCTCGCGCCGCGGCATGTCGAACACGACCACGAGCCGCGCGAGCAGGTCCTGGCCCAGGATTCCCACCGGCCCCAAGTCACGGAGCATCTCCATGTCGATGGCCGGGATGCGAGCTCCCGTGAGCCGCACGTCACCGGCTTCCAGGAGCCCGGCGGCCGCGTAGCTGTCGTACGCCACCGCGCCTCCGCCCGATCCGTTCGTCGTCGACCCGTGGCTGTAGGGACCGATGAACAGGCCGAGCGCCTCGGCCTGGGGCAGGTCGATCACCGTCAAGCTGGCGCCGGAGTCGACGAGGAAGGGCTGCGCGCTCCGGCCGTCGAGCGTGACCTCGATGATGGGCAGCACGCCCTCTCGCAGGGGGATCACGGTCGGGCGCTCCAGCTCGATCGGCGTGTCGGTGACAGCGCTCGTCGTCGAGCCGCCGCAGCCGGGCGCGAGGGCCAGCGCAAGAGCGAATGCGGCGCGTCGCATCCGGACGAGCATACTGGCGCCATGATGTGCTGCTCGCGCCTCGCCGCCTCGATCGCCGCACTGGTCGCGGCCCTGCCATTCGCCGGCGGCTGCGCGAGCCCGCCCGCACCCCTCTCGGTGATGACGTTCAACGTCCGGTACGCGAACCCGGGCGACGGCGACGATGTCTGGGAGAACCGTACGGAGCTCGTGTTCGGGGTGATCCGGCGCCACGCTCCCGACATCGTGGGCCTACAGGAAGCGCTTCCATCGCAGATGGACGAGCTGCGCGCGGCATTCCCGGGCTACCAGTTCATCGGTCAAGGCCGCGAGGGCGGCCGACGGGGCGAGTTCTCCGCGCTGATGGTCAAGCGCGAGCGCCTTGCGGTCGTGGAGAGCGGCGACTTCTGGCTCAGCCCCACTCCCGATGAGGTCGGCTCGCGCGGGTGGGATGCCGCCCTCCCGCGCATGTGCACCTGGGCGGTGCTGCGGGATAGGACGAGCGGCGACTCGTTCCTCGCCATGAATACACACTTCGACCATCGCGGGCGCGAGGCGCGGCGCGAGTCCGCGCGCGTGATCCTCGGCCAGCGCGCGCGCCATGCCGAGTTGCCCGTCGTACTCACGGGCGACCTCAACGCGGGTGAGGACTCGCCGCCACTCTCGGAGCTCCGCGCCGGCGGCCTGCGCGACACGTTCCGCGACGTGGCGCCCGACGCTGCGACGGTCGGCACTTTCAATGGGTTCCGCGGCGAGTCGAACGGGGCCAAGATCGACTACGTGCTCGTGGACGACGGCTGGAGGGTGCTCTGCGCGGAGATCGTGCGTGATCACGACGGTGGACGGTATCCCTCGGATCACTACCCCGTGATCGCGGCGCTCGTCCGGCGCTGATCAGCCGACGGCGTACATCAGCGCAGCGACGCGCTCGAGCCCGCGAACGTCCGCGTCCCGGAACGCTTCCGGCCGCTCGCTGTCGACGTCGAGGACGCCGACGATCGTCCCGGCCGCGTCGCGCAGCGGGACGGCCACTTCGCTTCGAGAGCGCGAGTCGCAGGCGATGTGCCCTTCGAACGTGCGGACGTCCGGGACGAGCACGGGTTCGCCACGGTTCACGGCGGCCCAGCACACGCCCTAGCCGCGCTCGAGCCGCATGCAGGCCAGCGAGCCCTGGTACGGGCCGACGATGAGCTCGCCGTCCACGAGCCGGTAGAAGCCCGTCCAGTAGAAGTGACTCATCTTCGCGTCGAGCACCGCGGCGGCCGTCGCCATGCGCGCGAGGGGATCGGGCACCGGCGCGAAGAGCGACTGCAATTGGTCGGCGATGCGGTCGTAGCGCTCGAGGAGCTTGTCCTCGCGGATCGGTCGGCCGGCCATGGGCGGGGTAGGGTAGCGGAGCTCTCCGCCATCTCGAACGAGATAAGTACTGTGCCGCGCTCGGCTCCGCCGTGTGTCACTCGTCCGGCAGGAACTGCTCGAGGCGCTCGAGCGCCACATCCCACTGCGCGTCGATGCGTTCGAGGTAGTCGCGCGCCTTGGCGAGCCGGCCGGGCTCGAGCTCCCAGATGTGCTGGCGACCGCGGCGGAAGCCGCGCACCGGGCCCGCATCGGAGAGCACGTGCAGGTGCTTCGTGACGGCCTGGCGCGAGACGTCGACGCTCCCAGCGAGGCCGGCGATCGACTCGGGGCCGCGCGCGGAGAGCCGCGCGACGAGCCCCAGTCGCGCCTTGCCACGAACGCCGAGGCCTCGCCGAAATGTGACCTTTATTCCCGGACGGGCCCTAACCCTCGACGTGGCGCTGGATGCTCTCCATCTGGAGGGTCCAGCCGCCCTCGTTCCGCGCAAAGGCATCGGCGCGGCAATCCTCTGGGAGCGCGTCGAACCCGGACTCGGTCACGGTCAGCCGCGAGCCGCCTGTGCCCGCCTCGAGGTGGAACTCCACGAGCGTGCTCGGCTCGCTCGAGTCGTTGACCTCGGGATCGATGGCGTGGGGGCGCCATGGGAAGGCGCGACGTCTACAACGACGCATCGTTTCGGGCCTTCCTGACGTAGTACGTAAGTAGCGCCGGCTACTCGCCTCGGATCAGGGCTCGGACGGCTTCCTCGAACTCGGCCTCGGTGGGGTTCTTGGCGCGGATGACCCCGTCCCGGTCCAGGAGGAATACGGCCGGGAAGGAGGTGATGCCGAGGGACCTGGAGAGGGGGCCTTCGGGGCCGTCGAAGATGCAGGGCCAGTCCACGCCATGCCGCTTCCGTCCTCGTCGGAAAGTCTCTTCATCGTCATGGGCATCGACTCCGAGTACCGCGAGATCCTCCCGGGAATACTGTGCGAGGAGGTCTTTCAGGGCGGGGAGGCCTTGGACGCAGGGGGCGCACCAGAATCCGAAGAAGTCCACGACGACCACCTTGCCCTGGTGGTCCGCCAGGCTCGTCTCGCGTCCGTCGACGTCGTGCCCTCGGAGCGGCGGCATGACCTCGCCGACCCGGAGCTTCCGCTCGAACAAGAGCCGGCCTCGAGCCTGCTCGGCGTCCTGGGATTCAGGCCACTCTTCGACCACCCGGTCGAGCATGCGCAAGGCCGCTCGCCTGTCTTCGGCTCCATTGGGATTCAGAAGCCGCCCAAGACCCAGCTCGAAGAGAACACCTCGGCGTGCTTCCTCATCGGACGTTCGCTCGATGAACCCTTCGAGGAGCTCGATGGCTCGATCCCGCCTGGAACTGATGAGGAAGTAGCGAACGACGTCATTGTCCCCGAGGTTCGAGATCCACCAGGCGTCCGTGTTCTCGCGCACGATGTCCTCGAGGAGTCCGATCGCGTAGTCGAACTGGCTTTCCTCGAACGGTTCGATGTGGCCGAGAAGATCGAGCACCTCGAGCTTGGCCAGGCCACAGCCCCTATCCGCCACCTCCTGGAACCGGGGCAGGAAGTGGAGCGTGAGCTCTCGCCCCTGGGCGCCGAGTGCCTCAAGTTGCTCGGTCCCCTTGGCCGCCTCGATTCGAGCGCCCCATTCTCGGACGGCCTGCTGATGATCCTCGGACAGAGCCTCGTAGAGCTCTTCACATTCCTCCTCGCTGTACTCCGCACCCTCCGAGCTACACCCCACGAGATTCTGCGTGCAAGCCGCGACGAATGCCGCGCAGCAGAAGAACCGGACTCGATCATTCATCGCATGAACGTACGTATGGAGCCGCGGCAATTCACTACCTACTCGAGCAGGCGATGGGCCTGTTCGTCGCGGACCCAGCCGCGAGGTCACTTGGAGAGGAAGAGGTAGCGAATTGCAGCGGCTCCGTACGTACGAAGGCCGTGTAGCATCCCCGCGTGAATCCTCGCCCCCTGCCCCTGGAAGCTCGCGCCCTGCCGCGCGTGGGCCTGCTCGGCAATCCGTCCGACCTCTACGGTGGGGCGGTCATCGCGTTCACCTTCGACGGTTTTCGCGCCCGGGTCCGGCTCGCGCGGGCGGCGGGAGCGGGCGATGCGCAGAGTCTGGCCGTGGACTGGCCCGCGGCGGCCGCGCTCGATCCATTCACCCTGGAAGGGCTCCCGCGACTCGCGGCAGCGGCCCTGCGGCGGCTCGCGGCGCGCTTCCCGGGTGCGAGGCCGGAGGCGGGCGAGCGGATTCGTCTCCACGCCGCCACCGACATCCCGCGCCAGGTCGGGCTCGCGGGATCGAGCGCGGTGATCGTCGCCAGCCTGCGCGCGCTCGCCGCCTGGCAGGGTCGCGAGCTCGCGCCGCTCGAGCTCGCCGAGCTGGCGCTCGCCGCCGAGACCGAGGAGCTCGGTATCGTCGCGGGCCCCCAGGACCGTGTGGCGCAGGCGTTCGAGGGCCTCGTGCACATGGAGTTTCACGAGACGCCCTGGCGCGTCACCGAGCTCGACCCGGCGCTCCTGCCGCCGGCGCTCGTGGCCTGGGATCCGAGTCCAGGGCGCGACTCCGGCGCTGTGCACAACGACGTGCGCGCGCGCTGGGAGGCGGGCGACGCCGAGGTGCGCGGGGTGATGGCGGAGCTCGGCGTGCTCGTGGCCGAAGGGCTCGAGTGCCTGCGCTCCGGCGACCATCGCCGCCTGCGCGAGCTGGTCGACGCGAACTTCGACCTGCGCGCTCGCATCTTTCCCATCGATGCGCGCCATCGGCGCCTGGTCGAGCTGGGCCGCGCCGCGGGAGCCGGCACCAAGTTCTGTGGATCGGGCGGCGCCGTTCTGTGCGTGGTCGAGGAGCCGGACGAGCTCGCGCGCGTGGAGGCCGCCTTCTCCGAAGCCGGCTTCCCGGCGCTGCGTGTTCCCTGACGCGCTGCCGGCCAGCGGCGGATATGCTCTTCGCCCCGCGGCGCCGGCGCCGGGGTCCTCCCATGAAAGCCATCGTCCTCGCCGCGGGTTTTGCGACCCGCATGTATCCACTCACCAGGGACCGCGCCAAGCCGTTGCTCGACGTGGCCGGCAAGCCGGTGCTCTCGCGCCTGCTCGATCGCGTCCTCGCCCTTGGCGTCGTGGACGAGGTCTTCGTGGTCACGAATCACCGCTTCTTCGAGCAGTTCGAGCTCTGGCGGGAGGACTACGCGGCGCGCGTGCCCGTGCGCGTGCTCGATGACGGCACCATGAGTGACGAGGAGAAGCGCGGCGCGATCGCGGACCTCGCTTTCGCTCTCGAGGCCATCGACGATGTCGATGCGGACCTCCTGGTCGTGGCCGGCGACAACCTGATCGACTTCGACCTGCAGCCGCACGCGGACCGGTTCGCGGAGCTCGGCCGGCCGATGTGTCTCGTGCGCGAGATCGAAGGCGTCGTACCGCCGCGCCGCTACAGCGAGGTCACGCTCGACGGAACGCGCGTCGTGACCTGCCGCGAGAAACCGGCGGAGGTGCGCTCGAACCTCTCCGCCATCTGCCTGTACTTCCTGCCCGCATTCGTCAGGTCGCGGCTGGCCGAGTACCTCGCGAGCCAATCCGAGCACGACGCACCCGGGCACTTCCTCGCCTGGTTGCACGAACGCGAGCCCCTCACCGCCTCGCGGATCGACGGTGGCTGGCACGACATCGGGGACCTCGCGACCCTGGAGCGCGCGCGCACAGCGTTCGGCGCCGAGACCCATGGGGGATCGAAATGAGCGAACAGACGAGCGTGGGCGTGGGCGTTGTGGGCGCCGGTTTCCTGGCCGAGACCCGGGCTCGCTGCTACCCGCGGACCTCCGGCGTGCGCGGGCGCATCGTGGCCGTAGCTTCGCGCACGCGCGAGAGCGCCGCCGCGTTCGGCGAGCGCCACGACGTCGCGAACGTCTGCGCGAACCTGGACGAGCTCCTCGCTCTCCCCGAGGTCCAGCTCGTCGACCTGTGCGTTCCCAATCACCTGCACCGGCCGTTCGCCGAGGCCGCCGCGCGCGCCGGCAAGCACGTCGTGTGCACGAAGCCCTTGACGGCCTACGTGGGTCAGGACCTGCCGGCGGACGCCCCCGACGAGGCCGTCTCCGCCACGCCGCGGGCGAAGATGCTCGAGTTGGCCGTGGCCGACGCGCAGGCGATGGTCGACACGGCCAAGGAAAACGGCGTGCAGCTCATGTACGGCGAGAACTGGGTGTACGCGCCCTCGATCCGCCGGGCGCGGGAGCTCCTGCTCGCCTCCGGCGGCGTCGCGCTCGAGCTGCGAGGCTGGGAGAGTCACAACGGCTCGCACTCGCCCTACTCGAAGCTCTGGCGCTACACGGGCGGCGGCGCGCTGATCCGCTTGGCCGCGCATCCCATCGGAGCGATGCTGCACCTCAAACACGTCGAGGGCCTGGCGCTCGACGGCGAACCGGTCATGCCCGTCGCCGTCACCTGCGAGGTCGCGGACCTCTCCCTCGCGGCCGCGCGCGGCTCATCGACGCACATAGCCACGGGCTGGAAGGACGTCGAGAACTGGGGCTCGTGCGTGATCGCCTTCTCGGATGGAACACGCGGAGTGGCGCTCGGCTCCGACAACCAGCTGGGCGGGATGGAGAGTAAGCTCGAGCTGTCGGGCTCCAACTTCAACCTGAAGTGCAACCTCTCGCCCAACGATCTCCTGCGCTCGTACGCGCCCGACGAGAGCGTGTTCGAGGGCGAGACCATGATGGAGAAGGCCAGCACGAATGCCGGCTGGAACACGCCCATACCTTCCGAGGACTGGTCGTCAGGCCACCTGGCCATGTGCGAGGACTTCGTGACGGCCGTAGCGACCGGACGGCCCGCGCTCTCCGACGGCGAGCTGGGGCTCGCGGTCACACGCGTGGTGTACGCGGCCTATCTGTCGGCGGAAGAAGGTCGGCGCGTCGAGTTGTAGGAGCGGCGGTTGCGTACCTCCCGAGCGCCTGAACTGTAGTGCGGGCGCTCGCCGCCGTCCGGGCGCGCACGGAGGAACCATGAAACTGACCTGGTAGGTAGCCATCTGCCTCTCGGCCCCGATCGCTAGTGGTGTGATGCACACTGTTGCCGGCTTATCCATCTTCGCTTGTGCGGCCTCTGCGCTCGCCTCCGTGTGTCGGTCGCTCCTCGCCATCGCTCGCGGCGGAGCCAAGGCGTCCTCCATGTGGGCGAAGTGGTTTATTATTGCTTCCTTGTCGGGGTGGAATGAGAATCCGCGGAATGGAGAACAACAAGAACCGAGAAAAACTTCACCTCGTTTGGGGCAGTGTCTTCTTGACCGCCTTTGCTGCTTGGGGGATGACGATCATGGTTTCGGTAGGAGCAGGCTTTGAAGCCGTGCCAATCGCGATTGCGATGATGATCAGCATGATCCTGTCGCTTGTGATTGTGCCTCTTCTACTGTCCGTTCCTGGCAGTAGCGCAGCTCTGCTCGCAGGTGGTCGGGCACTGCTGTGGCTGCAGGCGTTCTGTCTTGGTGTGGCACTAGTGCTGGGTATGATACAGATGGGAGAGTAGGGGCTCCAACGCCAGATTTTGAGCGCCCCCCGAGCGAGTCACGGAGCACTGCTCCGCCGCGCCGATGCTTTGCAAGACAGCCAAGACCTGAAGCGTAGCGACATAAAGCTGCTCATCTCTGCATCACACCACTAGCTGCATAACGGTCACCTGCCCATGCGCCTGCCATACGGCACACGCGACTTGCACCAGGTCTCGGTAGCCGGCACCCCCTTCTCCGAGTCGTTTCGAAGAGCAGGCGACTCGCTCCTCGTGGACAACGAGCGCCTGGGCGAGTTCACGCTCGAGCCCTCGCCGTAGCCGATCGCCAACCCAGCCGCGGTTGGCCGTAGGATGCAAGGATGAAAGGCATCGCGACGAACCGCACGCCGATTCCCCTGCCCCTGCTCCTCGCCGCGACCGGTTGGCTCGCTCCGCCCACCGTCGCGCAAGAAGAGCCGCCCGAGCCTCCGCCTCGCAACGCCAAGGCAGGCGACTTCGCGCGCTTCCCCCTCGGGCCTATCGGCGGTCGCGGGGAGGTGCTCGCGGGCGACACGCGGATCCACGTGCTCGCGCTGAGCGAGGCGGGGCCCGGACTACACGCGGGCCTGCGCATCGGTGACCTCATCACCGGCGCCGGTCGCTCTGCGTTCCCGGAGCACACGCGCGACATCGACACTGCCCATGGGCCGATGACGGCGCTCGGCGACGCGATCGAGGCGGCCGAAGCCGACGATGGCCGGCTCGCGCTACGAGTGCGTCGCGCCGAGGAGGACTTGACGCTGACCGTGCAGCTCCCGGCGCTCGGCGCGATCGACCTGCACGATCCCCTGCAGGACGACAAGGCGCTCGAGTTCTACGACGGCATCTGTCGCGACCTCTTGCGCACGCGACGCGAGGACGGTGCGTGGAAATCGAACACCGGTGAGGACGCAACGCGCTACGTCACAGCGCTCTGCGGACTCGCTCTGCTCGGGCGGGGCGATGCCCGCCACCGGCCGGAGCTCGACATGATTGCGACGTTCCTCGCGGGGCCCCAGCGCCGCGGCTACGTCAGCGAAGATCTGACGGAGCCGGCTGGATTGTCGAACTGGTTCATCACGATGTCCGGGATCTATCTCGCCGAGCACGTGCTGGCGACCGGCGATGAGCAGTGGCTGCCGACGATCCAGCACCTCTGCGACTGCCTCGCCGCGCGCCAGACCGAGGAAGGCCGCTACGGCCACGGGATCTCGGTCGGCTATGGCGGCAAGGGCTTCAACATCATCAACACCCACGCCCACCTGCTCTGGGCGCTCGCCGCCCGCGCCGGCTGCACGATCGACGAGGCGGCCTGGCAGCGGTCGTTCCGCGAGATCGAGAAGTCGACGGGGGAGAACGGCGGCGTGCGGTACTGGACGCTGCAGACCGGCTACTGGGACTCCTGCGCGCGCACCGGGCAGATGGCGCTCGCGCTGTCGCTCACCGACCGGCAACCGGCGCTGCGCGAGCGCATGGGCGGCTACCTCGAAGAGCACCGCGGTCGCATGCGCGAGGCGCATGCGATGGGTTCGATCGGGATGATCTTCGGCACCGCCGCGCTGCGTCGCGTCAACCCCGCGGGATGGAACCGGCACATGGACACCTGGCGCTGGTACCTGACCCTGATGCGACAGCCCGACGGCTCGGCCGAGTACATCGGTGGCAAGCGCAACAACGGCGGCGACAGCTACCTCGGCCCGGCGCACGTCGCCAACGCGATCGCCGGACTGATGCTGGCCAGCGGCCTCGGTCACCTGCACCTCTGCGGCAACGACGAGCAGGGCTGGCTCGCCCGATAGCGGGCGCGAAGCGCCACCGAGCGCGCGCGTGCCTGTCTCCATTCGGGGTCGTCGTGTAGTCTTCGTGGGACGACCGTCCGATGCTTCGGACAAGCCAAGCCAGGATGAGAAGGACACAGCGATGAGTGAGGTCCCCGGGGACGAGCAGCGCGACGTGGGTGACGACGAGAAAGCCGCGCGGAGGCCGGAGAACTCCGTCATCCAGTTCCTCGAGCGAAAGACCGGCGCCGCGCCGCGCGTGACCCTGCGCGAGGAGGATTCGGCGAGCGTCGCCGCCCCCGTCATCGATCCCAGCTCGCAGGAGAAGTTCTCGGTGCCGCAGGGCCGCAGAAACTACCAGTTCATGGGCGAGATCGCGCGCGGCGGGATGGCCGTGATCCTGAAGGGGCACGACAGTGACCTCGGTCGCGACGTCGCGGTCAAGGTGCTCGACAAGCGGCTGTGCGACCGCATGGACGTGGTGCGGCGCTTCGTCGAAGAGGCGCAGATCGGCGGACAGCTGCAGCATCCGGGCATCGTGCCCGTCTACGACCTCGGGCTCATGGAGGACGAGCGGCCGTACTTCACGATGAAGCTGGTCAAGGGTCGCACGCTCGCGGCCCTGCTAGACGAACGCGAGGGGCCGGGCTCGAACCTCGGCCGGCTGATCGACATCTTCGAGTCGGTCTGCCAGACGATGGCCTACGCCCACTCGCGCGGCGTGATCCACCGCGACCTGAAGCCGGCCAACATCATGGTCGGCGCCTTCGGCGAGGTGCAGGTCGTCGACTGGGGGCTGGCCAAGGTGCTCCTGCGCGGGGGCACCGCCGACGAGCGACGCGCGCGCGAAGCCCACTCGCAGATGACGATCCTCGAGACCGTCCGCAGCGACGGATCGAGCACCGGCACGGACTCGGTGGTCGGCTCCGTGCTGGGCACGCCGGCCTACATGCCGCCGGAGCAGGCCAGCGGGCGCGTCGATCGTCTGAACGAGCGCGCGGACGTGTTCGCGCTGGGTGCCATCCTGTGCGAGATCCTGACCGGCCTGCCGCCCTACCACGGCGAGCGCGACGCGGTCATCAGCGCGGCCGCGCAGGCCGAGCTCGACGAGGCCTTCGAGCGGCTCGACGCCTGCCAGGCCGACGCGGCGCTGGTCAAGGTGGCCAGACAGTGCCTCACGGCGGCACCGGCGGCGCGACCGGCGAACGCCGGCGTGTTGGCCGAGCGAGTTCACGACTACGTCGTCTCCATCGAGGAGCGCGCGCACCGGGCCGAGGTCGAGGCGGCCGAGGCCGTCGTGCGCGCCCAGGAAGAGCGCAAGGCGCGCAAGCTCACCCTGGCGCTCGGCGCGGCGGTGGTGTCGATCGTCCTCGTTGGCGGGGGCGGCTGGCTCTGGGTGCAGAACGAGCGCGCGACGCAGCGCCAGGCGGAAGCCGAACGTCTCCGACTCGCCGTCGTCCGCGACCAGGAGCTGAGCTCCGACGTCAACGCGGCGCTGAACACCGCCGCGACGCTCCAAGGTGCCCAGCGCTGGGACGAGGCCGTCCTGGCCGCGGAACGCGCGCGCGCGCTGGCCGAAGGCGGAGGTGCCAGCGAGGAGCTGCTCGCCTCGGTGAGCTCGGTCCTCGTCGACGTGAACGGCGCGATGGACGAGGCCCGCGAGCGCGAGGAGCTGCGGCTCGACACGCAGCGCCTGCTCTCCGAATTGCGCGAGGTGGCCCAGCCTGGCGAGATGGACGAAGACACGCAGAAGGCGGAGGCGTTCCGGGCGACCCTCCTGGCCCACGGGCTCGATCTCGACGCGGGCGAGCTCGAAGCCGCCGCCGAGTCACTGACGCGGCGCGGGCTCGGCTCGGAGATCGCCCTTGCGCTGGACGCCTGGGCCGAGGCGCGGCGCGTGGACGGAAACGAGACGGGCGCCCTGCGCCTGCTCGAGTTGGCGCACCTGGTCGATCCCGATCCGGAGCGCGCGAACCTGCGCGAGGCGCTGGCGAACCGGGACCTCGATGAGCTGAGGTACCTCGCCAGCTCGGGACTCGAAGAGCAGCCGGCCGGCACGATCGCGCTGCTGGCCACGTCGCTGGATCGGCTGGAGGATCGGGAGGCAGCGCTCTCCGTGTACCGCGCCGGAGCCGAGCGGCACCCCGACGACTTCGAGCTCCTCTACCGACTCGCTCGCATGCTCACCCCCGACGCGGACAACCCGGGCCCGCCCGACGAGCTGCGCGAGGCGGTGCTGTGCTATCGAGCGGCGCTCTCGCTCCATCCGGACAACCCCTGGATCCGCTTCTATCTCGGCCGGATCCACGACAAGCTCGATGAACCGGAGCGCTCGCTCGCGCAGTACCAGAAGGCCGTCGACATGGACCCGGACTTCGGGCGGTTCCGGTTCCGCCTCGCGGGGATCCAGCGGGACCTCAGGCTCCTCGCGGAGAGCCGGGCGAACTACGAACAGACCGTGACGCTGGACGACCCGAATTGGGTGCGGGGATGGTCGCTAGCCGGGCTGGGCCGCCTGGCATTCTGGCGGGGAGAGCACGGCGCAGCCGCCGAGCTGGCGCGGCAGGCCTGGAACTCGGAGGCATCGTCCAGCTGGTTCGCACGGGGAATCATGCTCATGCCGCTCTTCCACATAACCGGAGTCACCGGCGAGGAGGACACGATGCTCGAAGCTCGGGAGCTCTTCGAGGAGCGGTTCAGCCGCAGCGCCGCGGGCCACAACTTGCTGGCGTGGCGTCTCGTCGAGAGCGTCGAGGGCCTCGGCTCGGGCCAGGTTCTCGATGGCCTCGCTCGGGCGGGAGCGGAGCTGCTCCTGGCGCTAGCCACCGAGCTGGCGGAGCGCGCGGTGGAGCTCAATTCACGGGACTCCAACCTCTGGAACACCCTGGGCGTCGCGCGCTACTTCGTGGACGATTTCGAGGGCGCCGTCGACGCGCTGACGAAGGAGATCGAGCTGGGCGGCTCAGCCGGCCCGATGACCTGGTTCACCCTGGCCATGTCCCATCATGAGCTGGGCGACGAGGACGCGGCCCGGAGGTGGTACGCGCACGCGATGTCGTGGATGGCGACGAACGCGAGTGACGGGGATATGCAGTGGTTTCGCGCGGAGGCGGGGCGGCTGCTCGGGGAGGACTAGGACCTCAGCCGCGGGTGTAGTGCAGCTCCATCGACTGGAACTCGCCGCCGTCCTCGCGCGTGTCGAACATCTTCATGGTGTAGGTGCCGTCGCCGTTGGTGGTCGTCGTCATGCGCGTCGGGCGGCCGTTCGGCGTGAGGATGTCGGTCGCGGTGCCTTCGAACTCGATCTTGCCGGGGGAGGTTTCGGTGCCGTGGGAGATCCAGTAGCCCGTGCTCATGCTGTCGGTCCACAGGCTCCAGTACTGCTGGGTGAGGTTGTCGTAGCCCTGAACGAGGCGACCCTCGAAGGGCATGCCCATGAAGTCACTCTTGAACTCCTCGACGGTGTAGCGACCGCCGAGCAGCACCTCCGTCTTGGCCGTCGCCTGCATCGGCATCGGGTCGGCGCCGGGCGCCATCCACATCTTGCCATCGACCTTCCAGGAACCGGCGCGACCCGCGAGCACCTCGTGCTGGGGACCCGGAGCCCCGGCCGCCGTCATGTCGGTCATGTACTGCGGGTTCTGCATCGGGTCCGCGCCGTAGTCGACCCACTCGATGCGTTCGGGCGAGTTGCAGGAGAGGACGGCGAGCCACAGAGCGAGGGGCGGCAGGAATTTCACGGGGTACTCCGGGGTCAGGCGTGAAGGCGGTTCGAAGCAGAGACCCTATCGGAGCGCTCCGCGGGGCGGAAGCTCCACCTGCTCTGGTACGTAGTCAGTCCTCGCCCTCGCCGCCGGCGCGAATAGGGCGATGGTCGAGGCACACCAGGTCGCCCAGGCTGTTCCTGCAATAGATCCGGCCGCCGACCAGTACGGGCGTGGTCCAGTACTCGCCGCCGTCGAGCACCTTCTTGCGCGATAGCTCACGAAACTCCGCGGGGTCAGCGTCCGCGACGACCAGCTCGCCTTTGGAAGAGAGCACGATCAGCCGCCCGCCCGCGACGGCGACCGAGCCCTTGCCAAGCCCTCGCACCCGCCACCGCTCCTTGCCGTCCAAGCCGATGCACTTCAGGACGGATTCATCGAATCCGTACAGGTGCCCCTCGTAGAGCGTGCAACCGCTGACGTGGTTGCGAAGGACCTTGTTCTCCCACTGGACCTTCGGACCAGTGGCCTCGGCGAAGGACACGAGCGTGCAACCCTTCGCGTAGCCGGTGCTGAGGAATATCTGCTCCCCCACCACGACCGGTGTACACACGTTGACGCCGTCTCCGGGTGGCACCCAGGGATGGTTCGCCAGCTCATCACCCGTCTCGACGTCGAAGACGTAGAGCCCGTCGCCGTGCAGTACTGCCACGCCCGCCCGCCCGCGTAGCTCGAAAGGCACGG
>SMVQ01000087.1 GCA_004357655.1 Planctomycetota bacterium | reverse complement strand
GTCGCCGGCGAACAGGCGATAGTGCTCGAAGGTGTAGGCAAGGATGTCGCTCGCCCGGGCCTCCGTCTCGCTCCGGGAGAGGAACCCATCCCCGTCGGCGTCGATGCCCCCGATGACCTCGAAGAGCGAGAGCGCCTGGCACCGCAGTTCGAGCCGCACCTCCCGCCCCTCCACCGTCAGACTCGAGAAGGAGAGGGAGTTCGGGTGCGCGAGCAGAGCGAGTAGCACCACGGTCCAGGCCATGCGGGCTCAATAGAGCCGTCGCAGGGGGCGCGTGCAACCGATTGCCTCGATTCGTCGACCCGCCCGGACCGAGAACCCAAGGCGGCGGGCGCTCAGTTATTCTCGGACGGGCCCTAAGATGTCTTCTGAAGCGCGCCAGTGATCGCGTCGTCCACGTTCGTGAGCCACACGAACCGCAACTGCTTGCGCGAGGCCACCGGGATGTCCTCGAGGTCCGCCTTGTTGCGCGCCGGGAGCATGACGGTCTTCACGCCCGCCGCGAGCGCCGCCAGGACCTTTTCCTTGATCCCGCCGACCGGCAGGACGAGGCCGCGCAGGCTGATCTCGCCCGTCATGGCGAGGTCGCTCTTCACGCAGCGCCCCGTGAAGAGCGAGACGAGAGCCGTGAACATCGCGACGCCCGCGCTCGGGCCGTCCTTCGGGACGGCGCCCGCCGGGATGTGCACGTGGATGTCGCTCTGCTCGAATTCCTTCGGGTCGATCCCGTACCGGTCCGCGTTCGTCTTGAGCAGCGTGATCGCGGCGCGCGCGCTCTCCTGCATCACGTCGCCGAGCTGGCCGGTCAGGGTCAAGCGCCCGCGCCCGGGCATCCGCGACGCCTCGATGAACAGGATCACGCCGCCGACCGGTGTCCACGCCAGGCCGGTCGCGACGCCCGGGAGGCCGGTGCGCATCGCCACGTCGCGCTCGAACCGATGGGCGCCGAGGATCTTGCGAACCTCTTTCGGTCCGACGACGAGGGGCTTCGCGGAGCGCCGGCGCGCCACGCGCATGGCTGCGCGGCGACAGATGGCGCCGATCTCGCGCTCCAGGTTCCGCACGCCGGCCTCGCGCGTGTAGAAGCGGATGATCTCGCGCAGACCCGTCACGCCGATCCGGCACTGGCTTGCCTTCAGCCCACAAGCCGCGACCTGGCGCTTCACGAGGTAGCGCCGCGCGATCTGGACTTTTTCCTCCTCGGTGTAGCCCGGCAGCTCGATCACCTCGAGCCGGTCACGCAACGGGCCGGGCACGGCCTGAAGGACGTTCGCCGTGCCGATGAAGAGCACGCTCGATAGGTCGAACGGCACGCCCAGGTAGTTGTCGCGGAATGTGTTGTTCTGCGCGGGGTCGAGCACTTCCAGGAGCGCCGCCGAGGGATCGCCGTGGAGCCCGGCGCCGAGCTTGTCCAGCTCGTCGAGCATGAACACGGGATTGTTCACGCCCGCGTTGCGCAGACCCGCGAGGATCGCGCCCGGCATCGCCCCGACGTACGTCCGGCGGTGGCCGCGGATCTCGGCCTCGTCGTGGACTCCGCCCAGACTGATGCGCGCAAACTTGCGGCCCATGGCGCGCGCGATGCTCCTGCCCAGCGAGGTCTTGCCCACGCCGGGCGGCCCGACGAGGCAGAGCGTCGGACCCTGGCCGGTCGGGTTCAGCTTGCGGACGGCGAGGAACTCGAGGATGCGCTGCTTGACCTGTTCGAGGCCGTAGTGGTCCTCGTCGAGGATGCGCGCGGCGCGGACGAGATCGAGGCTGTCCTTCGTCGCCGTGTTCCATGGCAGCTCGGTGAACACGTCGAGGTACGTCCGGAGCATCGAGTACTCGGCCGCCTGCTCGGGCGTGCGCTCGAGGCGCCGCAGTTCCTTGCGCACGTCCTGCTCGACATCCTCCGGCAACGTCAGAGCGGCGATCTTGCCCGAGAGTTCCGCGATCTCCGCATCCTTCTCGTCGCCCTCTCCGAGCTCCTTCTGGATCGCCCGAAGCTGCTCCCGCAGGTAGTACTCCCGCTGCGCCTTGTCCAACGCGCCCTTCGTCCGCTGGCGGATCTGATGGGAGAGCTTCACCACCTCCGACCACTCCCCGAGCATCTCTATGACCTTGTCGAGCCGCTTCCTCACGTCGAAAGTCTCGAGCACGTCCTGCTTCTCGGCCGCCGGGACCTCCACGAAAGTCGCCACCATGTCCGCGAGGAGCGATGGCGACTCGACCGCTTCGAGCGTCTGAGCGAGATCCTCTTGGATGCCGGGCACGATCTGGAGGATCTCCAGGGCCTGCTGCTTCAGGGCCACGAAACGGGCTTCGATCGCCCGCGATTCGGGCTCCTTCGTCTCGATCGGCTCGACCCGGGCGACGAGCAGCGGTTCGGTCTGCGTGAAAGCGAGCACGCGGAAACGCTGAGTGCCCTGGCAGATCGTGTGGTGGCGACCATCGGGACCCTGCAGGTAGCGGACGATCTCCGCCAGGGTCCCGACGCGGTACAGATCGCCGGGAGCCGGGTTCTCCACCAGCTCCTCTTTCTGGAGGAGCAGACCGACGGGTCGACTGTCGCGCACGGCTTCCTGAATGGCGCGGATCGACCGCTCACGGCCCACCATCACGGGCAGGATCATGCCCGGAAACAGGATCATGTTCCGGACGGGGATGATCAGCATCTCCCCCATCACGTCCTCCCGCTTGGGCTCCCGCTTGGCTCCGGATGGGGGCCGACGCGAACGGAGTTTCTGCGACGTGCGGCGCTTCTTCTTCGACGTCCTGGCGGGCTTCTCGTCGACCGCGGCGGGGCGACTGCGGGTCTTGTCGATCGTCTTCTTGCGAACCAAGTCGGCCTCTCCCTACGGGCGGGGCAGTATGCGGGCCCGCGCCGGCCATCTCAACGACCGTGTTCGATCCGCGCGCGCCGCACCTCGGGCCCAGGCTCAGGTGCGGGCCAAGAATCGACTCGAGCAGTAGCGACCCGCGCTACTCGGACACGACCGGCTCCGACACGACCGACGCCTCGCAGCAGAGGGCCTGCGGCGCGCTGGCGCAGCACGAGCTGGGTTCGTCGCGGAAGTACGCGACGAACGAGTTGTTCTCGTGCTGGTAGGTCCAACTCTCGACTCCCGCGTCGCCGTCGAAGCGGCACACCTCGCTGTTGCCGACCACGGCCCCGTCGACTTCGGCGAGCGGCTCGTACCAGACCTCGGACTTCATCGTGCAGCAGCTCCTGTCCGCGAGAGCGAGGCCGCGCAAGCTGGCGACACCCGGGATCTCGAGCGCGTACGCATCACCTTCGAAGACGAGCGCGAGCGAGACGGACTTCACTGCGCTGATCTCGCCGATGGTCTCCGCGTGGCGCGCGCGCAGCCAGTCGACGGCCGCGGCGCGGCGCTCGGGCTCGAGCGACTCGTCGAGGTAGACGACCGTGGAGCGGACTCCATCGTCGGCCAGATTCGCGGTCGACGACACGGCGCAGACGACCTGCACGCCCGCGAGCGATACGCCCTGGAACTCGCCGCCCTCGATGCTCCAGGCGACGAGCGCGCTGCGCCCATGGGCGAGCGCCTCGCCATTGATGTGGCAGGGGCCGGCGAACACGCTCGCGTCGCGCGCTTCGAGGTAGCGGCCGCGGACGACGTCCGCCCGTGCGGTCTCATCCCCGGCGCCGCAGGGGCCGCAGATGGAGCGGACGCCGACGTAGAGAGCGGGGCTGGCGCAGAGGAGCGTGATGAGGAGTGTCTTCATGGGGGTTTCCTGGCCGGGGGGCCTCCAGGCGGGTTCGAGGCACGGATCGCCTTCGTCTATAGCATCGACTCGAAGGGCGATTCAAAGCAAGTCCGCCCTTTCTTGCAGTCCTCCGGGTGGCTCACGTTGCGGTCGGGACCGAGCACCTGCATCGTCTGCTCGCACCAGCAGTGCTCGCTGGCATCCATGACGTCGCTCGTGGTCATCGGCAGGCCCTCGATGAGGGTCATCTTCTTGCTCGCGAGGTGGGTGCAGAAGGGACTGATAGTCGGCTTGGTTCGTTGTTCCATCGAGCCACCTAGGAGAGTTTCTGGAGGGCCCGGACGATGAGCCCCTTGGTCAGGGGAACCTTGTAACCGTTCTCCGCCAGCGGCTCCGCGCCGCGCAGCGCCTCTTCCCCCACGGCTTTCAGCGCGTCGGCGTCGAGTTCGCGCCCCGCGAGGAGCGCCTCCGCGCGCTTCACGCGCCACGGCTTCGGCGCGACCGCACCGAGCACCATGCGCACCTCCTTGACCTTCTTCCCGTCCATCCAGATACAGACGGCGACGGCGGAGAGCGCGAAGTCGTAGGAGCTTCGCTCCTGGAACTTCAGGTAGGTGCTCTTCATGCCCGACGCCGGCGGGGGCACGACGATGCGCGCGAGGATCTCGTTCGGCGCCAGCACCGTCTCGCGCAGGACGTTGCCCTCCGACGGCAGCGTGAAGAAGTCCTCGGCCGCTACCTGGCGCTGGCCGTCCGGCGACGCGAGCATTAATTGCGCCCCGAGCGCGACGAGCGCAGGCGCGAGGTCCGAGGGGTGCACGATGTACGACGGCCCGCCGCCGAGGATCGCGTTGTACTTGTTGCGGCCCTCGTAGGCGAAGCACTCGGTACCGCCCTTCTTGAGGCAGACCGCGTGCTCGTTGCGGTAGTACCAGCAGCGCGGGCGCTGGTTCAGGTTGCCGCCGACCGTGCCCATGGCGCGAATCTGCGGGCTGCCCACGCTCTCCGCCGCCTCGGCGAGGATCGGGAGCTCGCGCCGCACGCGCTCGTCCTCGGCGAGATCCTGGAGCGTGACGAGCGCGCCGATCGTGAGGCCCCCGTCCGCGCCCCATTCGATCGCGTCGAGCCCCGGGACGTGCTTCAGGTTGACGATGCGGTCCGGCTCGACGAGGTGGTGCTTCAGCTCGGTGAGGAGGTCCTGGCCCCCCGCGAGCAGACGCGCACTCTCGTCGCCTTCCTTCGTCGGGAGCAGCCGCGCCGCCTCCGCGAGCGTGACGGGGTTCTGTAGTTCGAAGGCCTTCATCGTCAGCTCCTATCCGAGAGGCCCATGATGATCTTGTCGGCCGTGAGGGGTAGGTCGCGCAGGCGCAGCCCGCACGCGTTGAAAAGGGCGTTGGCGATCGCGCCGTGGCCGGGAATGCAGTTGGCCTCGGCCATGCCCATCACCGCCAGGCGGTCGTCGTCGTCGTCCATGATCGAGATCATCTCGGGGATCTCCTGCACGCCCGCGATCTTGTAGTCATCGAGGTTGTCGGTGAGCATCAGCCCGAGGTCCGGGTCGTGCACGCGCGCCTCCAGCAGCCCGTACGAGAGCGCCTGGATCTGGCCGCCGTTCACCTGGCTGCGCGCGGCGAGCCGGTTGAGGACGAGGCCACAGTCCTGGATGAACACCATCTTCAGGACCTTCAGCTCGCCCGTGACCGTGTCCACCTCGACCTTCGCGGCCTGCGCGCCGTGGACGCCCTGGCTCCGGAGGTGTTCCTGCCACTCCCCCATCGCCGACAGCGGCTCAGAACCGAGCGCGGCGCAGGCCTGCTTCCAGGTCAGCGACTTCTGCGGGTCCTGCGCGGAGATCACTTCGCCCCCGCGCCAGACGAGCTGGCCGGGCTCCGCGTCGAGCATCGGCGCGATCCTTGCCTCGAACGCCTCGCGCGCGTTGTGCGCGGCGTCCTTGATGGCCGGCGCCGAACAGCCCGTCGTCACGCTGCCACCCGAGCCCGCCGAGGTCGGGAAGGCGCTCTCGCCAATGCGGGCCGTCACGTCGCCGACCTCGAGCCCGAACTCCTCGGCCACGATCGCCGCCACGTACGTGCGCGAGCCGGTCCCGAGGTCCTGGGTGCCCGTGGTCGACGTGATCCGGCCGTCGGGCTCGATCCTCACTTCGCACTGCGAGCCCGGCCGCGAGCGACTACCCCATTGCGAGATCGCGAATCCGATCCCGACCTGACGCGTGCCATCGACGGCGCCGGGCTCCGTCTTGTTCGGGTGCGCGTCCCAGCCGATCTCCTTGGCGACGCGGTCGAGCTGGCGGTGGTAGACCGGGTCCTCGAGGTTCTGCTTGCGGAAGGTCAAGGGGTCGATGCCGACGGCGAACGCGAGCTCGTCGACCATCGACTCCATGCCGAAGGACGCTTGGGGGTGCCCGGGCGCCCGCATCGCGCGGCTGCTGTCCGTCGCCGTGTAGATCGAGCGCGACTCGAAGAACGAGTTTTCTACCTTGTAGATGTAGGGCAGGCCCGCGAACGCCCCGCCACCCGTGCCGCCAAACCGGTCCGCCTTGGCGACGAGCGCGACGAGCCGGCCGTCCTTCGAGGCGCCCCCCACGATCGTCTGCTGCGAGCCGCTGCGGTTGCCGCCCATGAGGAACTCGTCCCCGCGCGTGAGCATGAGGTGCACGGGCCGGCCGAGCTCCTTGGCGATGCGGCACGCCGTCGAACCCTCTATGCCGATGCCGAACTTCGAGCCGAAGCCCCCGCCCATGTGGTGGGTGATCACATTGACCTTGTCGGCGTCGAGCTCGAGCGCGCGGGCAGCCGAAGCGTTGGTGCCGCTCACATTCTGGATCGAAGTGTACACCGTCGCCTCGTCGCCTCCGCGATAGTCGACGACGCTGCCGTGCGTCTCGAGGCAGACGTGGTGCTGGACGGGGAGCGAGTACGACTCCTCGATGAGCACGTCGACCGTGTCGAGCGCGATGTTCGCCGCCTCTTCGTCGCCGCGCTCCTCGCGCACATTTACGTTCTTGCCCCCCCGACCGATCTTCGGCGAGCTCTCGTCGAGCGCCTGCTCGGCCGTCACCATCGGCGGGTACAGCTCTTCCGCCTCGATGATCATCGCGCGCAGCCCGTCCTCAGCCGCCTCGGGCGTCTCCGCCGCCACGACGGCGATGGCCGCGTCCGCGCCCTGGTACCGCACGTCCTCGCCGGCCTCCTTGAGCGCCTTGACGTACACCACGCCCTTCACTTTCAGGGCTGGCGCGACGTCGACCTTGGTGAGGTTGAGGCGCGGGTACGGGTGGATCCAGAAGCGCGCGTACACCATGCGCGGCAGGCGGATGTCGTGCGTGTACTTAGCGGCGCCGGTGACCTTCTCCGGGCCGTCGACGCGCGGGATGTCCCGGTTCAGGACGGTCAGGTCCTTCTTCGGCTTCCAGGCGGGTTCCGAGCGGGCGCGCATCACTTGCCTCCCTTCTTCGGGGCCATGGCAGCCCGGGCGGTCTCGGCCGCGTCGAAGATGAACGGGTAGGTGCCGCAGCGGCAGAGGTTGCCGGAGAGCTCGCGCTTGATCGTCGCCAGGTCAGCGTCGGGTCTGCGCTCGAGGCAGGCCGTCGTCGCCACGACGAACCCGGGCGTGCAGAACCCGCACATGAGCGCGTCGTGCTCGCAGAAGGCCGCTTGCACGGGCGACAGGTTCTCGACCGAGCCCAGGCCCTCCACCGTCCGGAGCTTCCGCCCGACGAGGTCGACGGCGAGCAGCATGCACGCGTACGCGGGGCGCCCGTCGACGATCACCGTACACGCGCCGCAGTTGCCCTGGTCGCAGACCTCCTTCGTCCCCGTGTGCGGGGGCTCGATGCGGTGGCGCAGAGCGCTGAGCAGGGTCGTGCGCGGCTCGACCGTGACCTCGTGCTTGCGGCCGTTCAGGTCGAGCTCGATCGTCACGTCGCCGGCGAGCGTCCGTCCGGCTGTCGCCTTGAGCGGCGTCGCCTCCGGCTCGGCCGCGAGCTGGCTCGTCAGCATGCCGCCCGCGGCCACGCCTCCGGCGCTCTTGAGAAACGTCCGGCGCGACAGGGTGTCCCTGGTCGGCGCCGGGTCCTTGGGTTCAGCCATGCCTTCTCCGGTGGGAATCGACGAGTGGGGATCGACGGGGAGCGAGGGCCGCGGTGCGCGAGTCCTGCCAGGATTCTAGGGCCCTGCCGGGGTCCCCGCCACCGGGAGGATCGTCCCGACTCCTCCCTTACGTTCGCGGCGGCCCGACGCGCCGCGTTTGCTACATTCCGCCCCCGACGACCGGGGTCCGTGCCCCGTCTCCACCGGTCGCCGTCCATCCATGGTCGGACCAGAACACACCGCTCCCGGGTGCCGGCGTACCGCCGTCGCCTGCCTCCTCGCCCTCGCGGCCTGCACCGTCCAGAGCTCCACGAAACCCGCGGTGCTGCGGTTCAGCGCCATCCCCGACGCGAACACGACCGAGCTGGCCGAGAAGTACGACGTCGTCGCGCGCTACCTCGCGGAGACGCTCGGCATCCCCGTCGAGTACGTCCCCGCGGCGGACTACTCCGCCTCCGTCGAGGCCTTCCGGAACGGGGACGTCCAGCTCGCGTGGTTCGGCGGCCTCACGGGCGCACAGGCCCGCGCCGCGGTGCCGGGCGCCCGGGCGATCGCGCAGGGCCGGATCGACCCGGCCTTCAAGAGCTACTTCGTCGCCCACGCGAGCACCGCCCTCACCCTGAGCGAGACGTTCCCGATGGAGCTCGCGGGCATGCGCTTCACGTTCGGCTCGGACACCTCCACCTCGGGCCGCCTGATGCCGGAGTACTTCATCCGCCAGAACACGCAGCAGTCCCCCCCGGAGTTCTTCGGCGCGCCGAATACCTACTCGGGCAACCACGACAACACGGCCAAGCTCGTGGAGGCCGGGACGTTCCAGGCCGGCGCCTTGAGCTACAAGCGCTACGACGCGATGGTGGCCGAGGGCCTGCTCGAGCCCGAGCTCTGCCGCGTGATCTGGGTCACGCCCGAGTACCCCGACTACAATTGGACGGCGCACCCCGTGCTCGACGAGCGATTCGGTCCGGGCACGATCGACCGCTTGCAGGCGGCGCTCGTGGCGGCCCGGGACCCCGCGCTCCTCGCCGCCATGCAGCGTGAGGAGGGCCTCATCGAGGCCACGAACGCCGACTTCCAACCGATCCATGACATCGCGGTGGAGCTCGAGTTCCTCCGCTGATCCGCCGAGGCGAACCCCTGCCCCACGCAGCCTTCGAAATCCGCGGCGCCTCCGTCGCATTCGACGGGACCCCGGTCCTGACGGACATCGAGCTCACGATCGCCGCGGGTGAAGCCGTGGCGTTCGTGGGGCCGAGCGGGGCGGGCAAGACCACGCTCCTGCGGCTGCTCAATGGGACGGTGACCGCATCGTCGGGGACGGTCCTCGTGAACGGTCAGGACCTCGGCGCGCTCCCGGTGCGCGCCCTGCGCCGGGTGCGATCGCACGTCGGCTTCGTGCACCAGGACCACTCGCTCGTCCCGAACCTGCGCGTGTCGCAGAACGTCGTCGCGGGCAAGCTGGGGGAGCGCGGACTCTTCGCGGCCGCGCGTTCGATGCTGTTCCCGAAGCGCGCGGACATCGATCGCGTGTACGCCCTGCTCGAGCGCGTCGGCATTCCCGACAAGCTGTTCGAGCGCACGGACACGCTGTCGGGCGGCGAACAGCAGCGCGTGGCGCTCGCGCGCGCGCTGTTCCAGGATCCGAGCGCGCTCCTCGCGGACGAACCTTTCGCGTCGGTCGACCGGGCCCGGGCGCTCGACCTCGTGGAGCTGATCACCGGCGTGGCGGCGGAGCGCGGGCTCACGCTCGTCGTCTCCCTGCACGACCTGGACCTCGCCCGCATGTTCCCGCGCATCGTGGGGCTCCGTGCGGGGCGGACGGTGTTCGACGCACCGTCGGATAACGTGGCGGAAACGGAGCTCACGGCGCTGTTCCGGCTCGCGGACGAGCTGGAATCGGAGCTGAGCAGCGCCGACGATTCGGCGAGGTCCTAGGTGGTCGGAGTGGGCACCAGCAGGCAGCGACGGCCCTTTCCGCTGGGGCGGCGCGGACGCACGATCCTCGCCATCGTCGCCGCCGGGCTGGTCGCGTGGTTCGCGCTCGGCCTCTCCCCCGCGCAACTCGTGCCGACCGGCGGCGCGGGGATCGCGCGCGACTTCTTCGCGGCGGCATGGCGGCCGGCGCTCGACTACGAGGGCGCCGGCGTCCCCGACGGGGCGCGGCCGTTCCTGCTGAAGGTGCTCGACGCGACGGTGCGCACGATCGTCTTCGCGACAGCGGCGATGAGCCTCGCGCTCCCCATCGGGCTCGTGCTCGGCTTCCTCGCTTCGAGTGTCGGGTGGAGCGGCGACCCCGCCACGCGCGCGTCGCGCCTCTCGCGCACCCTGGCCCGCAGCGTCCAAGGCGCGACGCGCACGCTCATCATCGGGATGCGCTCCGTGCACGAGCTGCTCTGGGCCGTGCTGTTTCTCGTCGCTTTCGGACTGAACACGGCGAGCGCGGTGCTGGCGATCGCGATCCCTTACACGGGTACGCTCGCGAAGGTCTTCTCGGAGATGCTCGACGAGGCGCCGCGCGACTCGGCCGCGGGCCTGCGCGCCACGGGCGCCGCGCCGGTGCAGGTCTTCCTGCACGGGATCCTGCCGCGCGCCCTGCCCGACATGACCGCGTACGCTTTCTACCGCTACGAGTGCGCCATCCGCTCGTCCGCGATCCTCGGGTTCTTCGGCTACCCGACGCTCGGCTACTACCTGCGCGCTTCGTTCGAGAACCTGCACTACCGCGAGGTCTGGACGTACCTGTACGCGCTGCTCATCCTCGCGCTCGTGCTCGAGAGTTGGAGCACGCGCCTGCGCCAGAGGTTCGTCGCATGAACGGCGCACGCGAGCTCGACCCGCGCAGCGCGATCCGCGCGCTCCATCGGCGGCGGCCGCGCAGCCGACTCGTGCGCTGGACGGTCGCCGGCCTCGCGCTGCTCGCCGCCTGGGCCTGGAGCCCGCGCGTGGAGGTCCTGGGCGTGCGCTTCGGCTCGGGCGAAATCGCGACGGGCGAGCTGTTCAGCGCGCGGCGGCGCGCCAACCTCGAGCGCTTCCTCACCGAGGAGGCGATGCCCGCGCCCCTGCGCGAAGCCGGCTTCTCGTGGCGTGGGCTCTTCGATTGGGCCGGCGCGATCCTCGCCGACCACGGGTGGAGCGCGATGCTCGCGACGCTGTGGATCTCGATCCTCGCCGTCGTGCTGGCCGCGGCGGTGGCCACGCTCCTCGCGCCGCTCGCGTCGCGCACGCTCGCCACGCGCGATCCCTACCAGCTCTGCGGCGACAACTGCCGGCACGGGCCCGGCTGGCGCGCGCTCACCACGCTCACGCGCCTCCTGCTCGTCGCACTGCGCGCGGTGCCCGAGTACGTGTGGGCGTTCCTCCTGCTCGCCATGCTGGGCCCCAGCGCCTGGCCGGTCGTGCTCGCGCTCGCCATCCATAACGCCGGAATCCTCGGACGGCTCGGGGCCGACACGATCGAGAACCTGGACGCCGCGCCCTTGCGTGCGCTCCGGATGCTGGGCGCGAGCCGGCGCCAGCTCACGGGCGTGGCGATCCTGCCCCTGGCCCTCCCGCGGCTCCTGCTCTATTTCTTCTATAGATTCGAGACATGTGTGCGCGAGGCGACCGTACTGGGGATGCTGGGCGTCGTCTCGCTCGGCTACTGGATCCAGGACGCGCGCGCACGACACCGGTATGACGAGATGCTCTTGCTCGTAGCGCTTGGAGCGTGCATCGTCATCGCGAGCGACATCCTCTCCACCCTGGCACGCGCTTCCGCCCGACGGGGCTCTTGACCTCGACCCGCCGAGCTCCCCGCCCCACATGACCGACCCGATCATCACCCTGCGCGGGCTGGAGAAGCACTTCGGGGACGTACGCGCCCTGGACGGCGTGACCGCCGACATTCCACGCGGCGCCGTGGGCCTGCTCGGCCCGAACGGCTCGGGCAAGACGACGCTCATAAAACTTCTGCTGGGACTGTTGAAGCCGACGGGGGGCGAGGCGCTCGTCGCCGGCTTCAACCCACGCAAGCGCGCCGACCGCCTGGCCGTGCGGCGCGTCGTCGGGTACATGCCGGAGGGCGACTGCCTCATGCCCGGCATGACGGGCGTCGACCTCGTGGCGACGCTCGGGCGCATCACGGGCATGTCGAAGCAGGACGCGATGACCCGCGCGCACGAGGCGCTCAACTACGTCGAGCTGGAGGAGGCGCGCTACCGCGGGCTCGACGAGTACTCGACGGGCATGAAGCAGCGCCTGAAGCTCGCGCAGGCGCTCGTCCACGACCCGGACATCCTGCTCCTCGACGAGCCGACGAACGGGCTCGACCCCAAGGGGCGGCGGCACATGCTGGAGCTCGTGCACGACCTCGGCCACGCACAGGGGAAGAACATCCTGCTCTGCTCGCACCTCCTGCCCGATGTGGAGAAGACCTGCGACCGGATCGTCGTCCTCAACCGCGGGCAGGTGGCTGCGGAAGGAGCGATCGAGGAGATGACGCGATCCGACGGCCTGCTGCTGAGCGCGCGCGTCGAGGGCGAGACCGAGCGGTTCACCGCCGCCCTGCGCGAGGCGGGCTACGGCTGCGAGAGCGGCGAGCTGGGCACGCTCACGATCCAGCTCGACGGCCGCGCCGAGGACGCCGACCCGATCTTCGCGATCGCCGCGCGGGTGGGCGCCTCGGTGACCGCGCTGGCGCCCGTGCGCTCCACCCTCGAGCAAGTGTTCCTCCAGGCCGTGAACGAGCACGAACAGGCCGGGAAGACGGCGAGCGCATGAAGGCCACCACCCACACCGAGATCTACCGCCCGTTCGAGGGCACGCTCTCGACCCGGTCGTTCCGCTTCCTCACGATCGCCTGGTCGGGGATCCGGCTGGCCTCCAAGAAGAAGCTCCCGCTGCTCGTGATGCTCGGCCCGCCCGCGATGGCGGCGATCATCTTCAGCTTCATCGTGTACGCGAGTTACGCTCTCCAGAAGGGCGAGGTGCCGGGCATCGACGCCGGCCAGGCGCAGATGGTCCTCGCCCTGGCGGGGAAGAACACCGAGGTCGCGGAGCAGATCGTTAGCTTCCTCACGTTCCCCCTCGTGCGCGGCTTCGTGCTGCTCACCGTAGCCTGGTTTGGCGCAGGAATGATCGCCGAGGACCGGCGCCTCGGAGCGCACCTGCTCTACTTCTCGCGTCCGATCACGCGGCTCGACTACCTCCTGGGCAAGTTCCTCGCCACGGCGTGGTTCGGATGCCTCGCCCTGCTCGTGCCGGCCATCGCGATCAACACGATCGCTGCCTTTTCGTCGCCGGACTGGTCGTACGTCAAGGACCAGTGGGACGTCATCCTGAAGACCGTCGCGTTCTCCGCGGCCTGGATCGCGATCATCACGGCGCTCGTGCTGGCCGTGTCGAGCCTCGTCGAGCGCAAGACCCTGGCGCTCGCGGCCGTGTTCGGGCTCGTGTTCCTCACGGAAGCCGTCAGCAACGTGCTCTTCCAGCTCACCCACGAGTCGCGCTATCGCCTGCTCAGCCTGTTCCGGAACACGGACCGCCTGGCCGACTGGGCGTTCGCGCGAAAGACGTCGTACGACTGGGCGCCCGAGGCGTCGCTCTGCGCCGTGTCCATGCTCTTCGCCTCGACGCTGTTCGTCCTGTGGTGGCGCCTGCGGCGCATGGAGGAGGTCGCGTGAGCGCGATCATCGTCGCGAAGGACGTCGGGCGTTGGTACGGCGAGGTCGTCGGCCTCTCCGACCTCTCGGTCTCGATCGAGGGCGGCGTCACGGGACTCGTCGGACCGAACGGCGCGGGCAAGTCGACCTTCATGAAGCTCCTCGTCGGCGAGATCCGCCCGTCGCGCGGCGCGCTCACCGTCCTCGGTGAGACGCCGTTCGCGAATCTCCGGCTGTACCGGCGCATCGGCTTCTGCCCCCAGCAGGACGCCCTCTACGACCACATGCGCGGGCGCGAGTTCGTCGCGGCGCTCGTCCGGCTCTACGGCTTCTCGGCGAAGGAATCGAATAGGCTCGCCATCCGAGCGCTGGAACGCGTTCACCTCGAGGACGCCATGGAGCGCAAGGTCGGCGAGTACTCGAAGGGCATGCGCCAGCGGACACGGCTCGCCCAGGCGATCGCCCACGGGCCCGAGCTGCTCGTCGTCGACGAGCCGCTCTCCGGCCTCGATCCGGTCGCGCGGCACGAGACGCTCGAGCTGTTCAAGGAGCTGGGCGAGGCGGGCACCCACGTGCTCCTGTCGAGCCACGTGCTGCACGAGGTGCAGAGCCTCACCCAGGAGATCGTGCTCATCCACCGCGGGCGCCTCCTCGCGCAGGGCAGCGTCGGCGACGTCCGCCGCCTGCTCTCGCGCCACCCCCGCCGCGTGCGCCTGACCGTGCGCGAGCCGCGGCGCCTGGCAGAGGCGTTCCTGCGCTTCGACCACGTCGGCGCGATCCGGTTCCATGACGACGACGGCCTGGACGTCGAGACGCGCGACGTGGAGACATTCTTCAAGGACCTGCCGGCGCTCGCGACCGAGCTCGGGGTCGGGATCAAGAGTCTCGAGAGCCCGGACGCGGACCTCGAGGCGATCTTCGACTACCTCGTGGGGTGAATGGAATGATTGAGCTCCTGCGCGCGACCTGGCTCCTCTTCCGGATGCAGCTCACGATGGTGATGCGCTCGCGGCGCATGCTGCTCGCGATCCTCCTCGCCGCGATCCCGCCCGTCATCGCCCTGATCGTGGCGACGTTCGCGCCCGGCGACGTGAAGCCAGGCGAGATCCTCGCCAGCATCTCGTTCTGGCTGAACCTCCAGGTGATCGTCCCGATCCTCGCGCTCGTCGCCGGTTCGGCCGTCGTCACCGAGGAGATCGAGAACCGCACGATCACCTACCTCTTCACGCGACCCATCCCGCGCCCTGCGCTGCTCTTCGGCCGCCTGCTGGCGACGCTCGTCCTCGTCTGGCTGCTGCTCGGGTCGAGTGCGATCGCGATCGCACTCGCCGCCGCCCAGCGCACCGGCGAGCTACCGGACGGCCTGGCCCTGCGTGTCTTCGCAGCCAACATCGTGGGCGGCACCGTGTACACGATCCTGTTCGCGACGATCGGCGTGTTCCTCCGCCACCCCATGATCGTCGGCCTCGGCTACACGTTCGCGTTCGAGATGGCGATCGCCAACGTGCCCGGCGGAAGCCAGAGCCTCACGATCCAGTACCACCTCCGGAGCATCCTCGTCGACGCGACCGAGACGTGCTGGCAGAGCGCGGAGATCCTGAACATCGACTCGTTCTCGAGCCCCGGTGAAGCGCTCGGCACCCTGGCCGTGGTCGCGATCGTCACGCTCGTGGTCGGCGCGCTCGGAATCGCGCGGCGGCAGTACGTGCTCACCGCCTGAGCGGTAGAGACGCGGACCTGGCGAGAGCGCCCGCGCGCTCCTCCCCCAGGCCCAGTAGAGGCCTCCCCCCGCGCTCCGCGAGGTCACCTGTCGCTGCGTCGAACGTACGTCGAGCGCTGGATCACGACCTCGCTCTGTGCGCCGTAGCGCTCGATCACGAAGCTGTCCTGCCCCACGAAGCGCAGGACGCTGCGGGCCACGACGACCGTCCGGCCACCCCGCGTGCCCGTTCCGACCATGACGAGACCGCGGCCCTGCGGGTTGCCGTTGCCGTAGACGATGCTCATGCCGGTCGTGATGTCCGAGATCCAGAGCGCCTGATACTCGTCGGCCACGACGTCGTAGCCCATGTGTCCGCTGACGACGTTCGTCGTCTCGCCGACGTCGAGCTGGATCTTCCACTCGAGGTAGCGACGGCCCAGCATCCAATCGATGGTCGCGTGGCCGCGCGCGATGAGCACGGGCTCGCTCCCGTCCGACGGACAGGAGTGCACCAGCACGAGCCACTGGCCCACGAAGCCGTCGAGCCGCAGATGGTGGTCATCGGGCTGATGGAGGGCGCGCTGGAGCGCGATCTCCTCGACGATGGCCTCGTGGGGCGTCATCGGCCGCCGGACGGCGACCGGGCGGGCCTCGTCCACCGGCTCCGTCACGCAGGCGGGGAGGACGGCCGCGAGCACGAGGAGCGCCGGCGCGACCTGGGCTCGACGGCAGGCACTCGCGCTCATGCGAGGATGTCGCGCACGACGTGCGCCTGCTCGGTGCCGGTCAGCCGCACGTCGAGCCCTTGATGCTTGACGCTGAACCGCTCGTCGTCGATCCCGAGGCAATGCAGGATCGTGGCGTTGAGGTCGCGGATGTGCACCGGGTCGCGCACGATGTTGTAGCTGAAGTCGTCGGTCTCCCCGTGCACGACACCACCCTGCACACCGCCGCCCGCCAGCCACACCGTGAAGCACTTGGGGTGGTGGTCGCGACCATAGTTCGTCTTCGTGAGAGTGCCCTGGCAGTAGACGGTCCGGCCGAATTCCCCGCCCCAGATGACGAGCGTGTCGTCGAGCATACCGCGCCGCTTCAGGTCCTGCACGAGCGCCGTCGCCGGCTGGTCGATGTCGCGGCACTGGTTGGGCAGGTCGGTCGGCAGGTTGGCGTGCTGGTCCCAGCCGCGGTGGAAGATCTGCGTGAAGGGCACGCCGCGCTCGGCGAGGCGGCGGGCGAGGAGACAGCTCGCCGCGAACGTGCCCGGCTTGCGCGAGTCCGGCCCGTACAGCTCGAAGACCTCGTCGGGCTCGTCCGATAGATCCGTCAGATCGGGCACCGAGCTCTGCATCCGGAACGCCATCTCGTACTGGGCGATGCGCGCCTGCGTCTCCGTGTCTCCGGCCCGCTCGAACTGCGCGAGGTTCAGGCGCCGCAGCGCGTCCAGCATCCGGCGCCGGCCCGTTCGACTGACACCGGGCGGGTCGTGCAGGAAGAGCACGGGATCGCCTTCCGAACGCAGGGCGACGCCCTGGTACTCGCTGGGTAGGATCCCGCTCCCCCACAGCCGGTTGTAGAGCGCCTGCGCTTCCTTCCGCCCCGTCCAGGTCGCGTTCAGGACCACGAACGCGGGCAGGTCGTCGTTCACGGAGCCGAGGCCGTAGGAGAGCCAGGCGCCGAGGCTCGGCCAGCCGGGGAGCTGACGTCCCGTGCAGATGAAAGTAATCGCCGGGTCGTGGTTGATCGCCTCCGTGTACACGGAGCGCACGATGGCGATGTCCTTCACCATCGAGGCCGTGTACGGCAGGAGCTCGCTCACCCACGCGCCGTCACCGCCGTTGTCGTAGCGCCCGAACTCGTAGATCGACGGGGCGAGGGGGAAGCGCGCCTGACCCGACGTCATGGTGGTGAGGCGCTGACCCATCCGGATCGACTCCGGCAGGTCGGCGTCGAACATCTCCCGCAGCTTCGGCTTGTAGTCGAAAGTGTCGATCTGCGAGGGCGCCCCCGCCATGAAGAGGTAGATGGCGCGTTTCGCCTTGGGCGCGAAGTGCGGCAGACCCGGGATGCCCGTGCCGATCCTCCGGGGCGCCGCCGCGGCGAGCGCCCGCGGTCCGAGGAGCGAGGCGAGCGCCGCGGCCCCCAGGCCCGACGCCGCGCGACCGAAGAACTGCCGGCGCGTCTGCTGCTCGTACTCCGCGAATGAGTTCATGGCTCAGGACTTCGTGATGACCTCGTCGAGGTTCAGGATCAGGTTGGCGACCATCGTCCACGCCGCGAGCTCGGCGGCGTCGCGTTCGGGATCGTTGTCCGACTCGTCCGCCCCCAGAAGGGCCAACGCCGCCGCCGGATTCGAGCGGTACTCGGCGAGCGCGCCCTCGAACAGCTCGAGGATCGCACCGACCTCGCCTTCGTCCGGATCGCGACCGGTACCGAGGCGGAAGGCATAACGCGCGCGGTCGGGCGCGGTCTCCGCTGAATTCAGGGTACGCAGGGCGAGGCCCCGCGCGGCCTCGACGTACTCCTGCTCGTTCATGAGCAGCAGCGCCTGCAGGGGCGTGTTCGTGCGCTCGCGTCGCACGCAGGACGTCTCGCGGCTGGGGGCGTCGAACGTGGTCATCTGCGGCGGCGGCGAGGTCCGCTTGAGGAAGGTGTAGAGCGACCGGCGGTACACCTTGTCCGGACCCTCGTCCGCCTCGAACCGGGCCGTGTTCGAGGACGTGTAGCCCACGGCGTGCCACAGGCCCGCGGGCTGCGGCGGCTTGACGCTCGGACCGCCGAGCGTCTCGACGAGCAGCCCGCTGACGAACAGTGCCTGGTCGCGCAGCACCTCCGCGTCCAGGCGGAAGCGGGGGCCGCGGGCGTAGAGCCGGTTCTCCGGATCGCGCGCGTTGAGCTCCGGCGTCACGCGCGACGATTGCCGGTACGTCGACGAGAGCACGAGGCGGCGCATCGTGCCCTTCACGTCCCAGCCGTCGGCGACGAAGCGGGTCGCGAGCCAGTCGAGCAGCGACGGGTGGCTCGGTCGCTCGCCCTGGTTGCCGAAGTCCTCAGCTGTCTTCACGATCCCCGTGCCGAACACCTGCTGCCAGAGTCGGTTCACGGCGACGCGCGCCGTCAGGGGATGGCCCGGGTCGACGAGCCAGCGCGCGAAGCCCAGGCGGTCGCGCGGCAAGTCCGGATCCATGGCGGGCAGCACGGCCGGCGTCGCGCGCACGACCTCCTCGCCCCGCGCCTCGTAGTCGCCGCGCAGGAGCAGGTAGGCGGGACGCGGCTCGGCGAGCTCCTTCATGACGAGCGTCGTCGGGACCGCGTCGTCGACCTGCTTCAGCTCGTCGCGCAGGGCCGTGACCCTGCCCTCGAGCCCGTCGAACACCTGGCGCGTGCCGCCGTAGACGTAGCGCAGGTAGTGATCGCGAACGAGCTTTGCCGGCGCCGCATCGCGCGCCTCGCGATCGATCGCGAGCGCGTCCCGCACGTCCTGCGGCACGCCCTTGTCACCCGCGGCGATGCGCTCCCAGATGCGCTGGGATTGGAGGTAGCGGTCGTCGGGCGGGCTCCAGGTGCGCACGCCGGCTTCGTCCCAATACACGGTCCCGCCGACTTGCGTGAACGCCCAGCCATTGAGCTCGCTGCCCTGCTTCAGCCCCACGCTGGCGAGGTCGACCGCGAGCCGCACCCACTCGCCGGTGGGTGGCAGATCGCCCGCGACGAAGTCCGCCCCGCCGTCGGCCCCCGCGCCGTGCGCCGGCGCCCCCCAGCGCGCGCGGTGCCCCCAGCCGCCGTCGTTGAACTGGAGCTGGACGGAGCGCGGCGGGTCGTCCGGGTCGAGCCACACGTGCGCGTAGAGCACGTCGCCCGTGTGCAACCGAAGCGGCCGCGCTTCCGTGAAGTAGTCCTGATTGAGTCCGTCGCCGCCGCTGCGACGCAGGCTGCGCAAGCCGCTCTTCACCGGGTGCTCCGCGCCGCCGACCCACCGCCACGTCGCGCCGTTTCCGGCAAGCTTCGCGCCGCTCGGCACGTCGTCGTGGATCCAGGCGAAGTCCTCGGGTTCCTCCGGCATCGCCGAGTCGATCCCGACCGTGTCCCAGTACGCCGTGCCGTCGAACTGCGTGAACGCCATGCCGTGCACGACCATCCCCGGCACGAGACCGACCTGCGCGACGTCCACCTCGAGCCGCACCCACTCGCCGGCGGGTGGGAGCTCCCCCATGCGTACGCGTTCCGTCGTCCCGTCCTTGCCGTACTCGATCAGGTTCTCGCCCCAGTAGGCGCGGTGTCCCCAGGCGCCCGCGCCGTCGGTGTTGTACTGCAGCATGACCTCCCGCGGCGGGGCGGCCGGATCGAGGTAGATCCAGGCGAATAGCGTGTCGCCGTAGCCGATCCGCAGCTTCTTCGCGGCGTTCCGGAACGAGTGCTGCTGCAATCCGACGCTCGTGCGCTTCATCGAGAGCCGGCCGGAGTGGACGAGCCGCGCGGGCGACTCCTGCCACACGAGGCCGTCACCCTCGGGCTCCGCGCCGGCGGGCAGCTCGTCGTCCACCCAGACGATCTCGCGCCGCGGCGCGTCCGCCGTCGCGTGCATCTCGTCGGGCTCGACGTACACCACCTTCGCGAGCTCGACCGCGATCACCGCCTCCTCGTCCGCGATGTCGCCGCGCAGCGCGGCCATCCGCGTCGTCTGCGCCTCGGACGGTACCTTCGCGACCGGTGGGTGCGCCTTGGCGTTCCCGTCCATCGGGTTGGCGTCGAGGTTGTTGAAGAATGCGAAGAGCTGGTAGAACTCCTTCTGCGTGACGGGGTCGAACTTGTGGTCGTGGCAGACCGCGCAGCCGACCGTGAGGCCGAGGAACACGGTACCCGTCGTGCTCACGCGATCGACGACGTTGCGGACGTACACCTCCTCCGAGATCGACCCACCCTCGTTGGTCGAGACGTGCGCGCGATTGAAGCCGGATGCGATGCGCTGCGCGAGCGACGCGTCGGGCAGGAGGTCGCCGGCGATCTGCTCGACCGCGAATTCGTCGTAGGGCTTGTTCGCGTTGAAGGCATCGATGACCCAGTCCCGATACGGCCACATCTCGCGGTAGTTGTCGAGGTGCAGGCCGTGGGTGTCGCCGTAGCGCGCCGCGTCCAGCCAGTACCGCGCCATGTGCTCGCCGTACCGCGGGGAGTCGAGGAGGCGGTCGACGAGCCGCTCGTACGCGTCCGGGTCGTCCCTGGCGACGAAGCTCTCGACCTCCTCCAACGTCGGCGGCAGGCCGGTCAGGTCCAGGGTCACCCGGCGGATCAGGCTGCGGCGGTCGGTCTCGGCGGAGGGCGCGAGGCCCTCGGCTTCCAGGCGGGCGAGGATGAAGCGATCGATCGCTCCGCGCGGCCAGTGCTCGCCCTCGACCTCGGGCAGGGGCGGAACCTCCGGCGCGATGAACGACCAGTGCTCCTCCCACTTCGCCCCGTCTACGATCCAGCGCACGAGGAGCCCGCGCTCGCGCTCGTCGAGCTCGCGGCCCGAATCGGCCGGGGGCATGCGGTCGTCTTCGTCCGCGGCGAGGATGCGGTGCACGAGGATGCTCCGCGCCGCGTCCCCCGGCACGATCAGCGCCGTGGCTCCATCGCCCTCCGCGAACGCTCCCTCGTAGGTGTCGAGGCGGAGCCCGGCCTTCCGGTGCTCCGGATCGTGCCCGTGGCACTGGAAGCAGTTCGCCGCCAGGATCGGCCGCACGTCGCGGTTGAAGTCGACCGGCCCGCCGGCGTCATCGAGTGCGGCCAGCGCTTCCGCGATACGCTCCGGCGAGGCGGGTGGAAGCCCGGCGGCGCCGGTCTCCGATACAGGGGTGAACGCGGACGCCGGGGCCGGCGCGCCGGCCGTGATCCACTTCCGCAGCACTTCGATCTCGTCGACCGAGAGCGGCTCGCCCTTCGCGGGCATGACGTCGGGATCGTCCGCCGGCAGGGTCACGCGCTCGAAGAGCCCGCTCGCCTCGAGGTCGCCGGGCACGACCGGCGGAAAGTCCGGGTCGGGCCCGCGGAAGAGGCTGTCGCGCACGTCGAGCCGCAGGCTGCCCTTCTGCTTGTCCGGCCCGTGGCACTCGAAGCAGCGCCGCGCGAGAATCGGGCGGACGTCGCGCGCGAAGTCGACGTCCGGACCCGACGCCTGCGGGGTGGATGCGAATGGCGTAGCCGCCAGCGACAGGGCAGCCAGGGAGCGGATCGTGAGGCGGATCAAGGTCGGTTCGGGGCGCGAGGCCGGTTCGGACGCGCCCGGCGTAGGGCCCTCCACAACAGACACGACGATCGCTGCCTCCGCCACTGGAATCTCGGCCTGGAAGGCCCCGGAGGAGCGCCGGGGGCGCTCGATGCCCGCGTCGGCTGCCCCCTCCTGGGGACACTCCGTCCTCGGCGTGGGTCCGATCGGCTCGATCGCCGGCACGCGGACCGCCCCCGAGGCCCCCTGGGAGCCGTTCCCGTCGAATCGGGGTTGGAACGGCATGTGCATCTGGGTGTGTGCATCGATACGGCCGACACCGCGCCGACCACGAGCTCGCCGCCGACGCGCGCCAACCGAAAGGGGTCTCGACATGTTCACTTCACGCATCCGCAAGCTTGGCCTCCCCCTGGCCCTGGCTCTCGCGACTCTCGCCACCTTCACTCCGACGGCCAGCGCCCAGAGGTACTCGTCGAAGAGTGCGAAGCACAGCGGCGTGAGCGTCCAGTTCGGATCGCACGGTGTGAGCTTCGGCGCGCACTACGGCAAGCGGTCCAAGCACTCGAGCTTCGGCCTCTCGGTCGCGTACGGGTCGCACGGGTACGGGTCGCCCCGGTACGGAACGAGCCACGGCTACCGCGCCTACGCGAGCCCGTCGTGCTTCTTCGTCCCCGGTCGCTACGAGACCGTGAAGGAGCAGGTCTGGGTCCCGGGCCACAGCCTGCGAGTCTGGATCCAGCCCGAGTTCCACGTGTGGACGGATCATCACGGCGTCTTGCAGCGCAATCGGATCGCCGGAGGCGTCTGGCAGACGGTCCCCGGTCACGGGCACTGGAAGACCCTGCACAAGCAGGTGTGGGTGCCCGGCAACTGGCAGTGCAGCGGCGGACATCATCACTGAATCCGCCGCCGAACCGAGCGGGACACGGTGGATGGGCCCTGCTCGCTGGGCCCCCGGAGCGCCGCGCGCTCCGGGGGCTCTTCACCATGCATGATTCATGGCATGATTCATGCGCCGCGCGGGCTCCGGCTCACGGCACGGGTCGCAGGAGCACGAGGGCGTAGCCGGCGCCCGGGTCGCGCCAGATCCGTTCGCGCTCGAACCCGCCCTGCCGGCCGAGCACGTCGAGCTCCGTCTCGGAGTACTTGACGGAGACCTCGATGAGGATCTTCTCGCCGGCCGCGAACGTGAACGAGCGCTCGAGCGCCTCGATGCGAACCGCCTGGTCGTACCGGCTCACCTGAGACATCTCCACGCAGCCGCGCACGTCGTCGTACACGGCTTCGTAATCGAACGCGTCCAGCTGGAAGCGCCCGCCCAACTCCTTGTTCACCCGCTCGAGCAGGTTCTGGTTGAACGCCGCGCTCACGCCTTGCGAGTCGTCGTAGGCGGCCTCCAGCACGGCCTTGCCCTTCCGCAGATCGACGCCCAACAGGAACCTGTCGTCCGGGCCCAGCCACTCGCGCACGCGCGCCAGGAACCGGCCCGCATCCGCACGCTCGAGGTTGCCGATGCTGGATCCGAGCCAGCACACGAGCTTCCGGCCTCGCGCGCGGGCCGCGAGCAGCCCCAGCCCCGCCTCGTACTCCGCTTCGAGGGCCATGATCGAAAGCTTGGGGAAGTCCGCCAGGAGCCGCTCGGCGCTGGCGACGAGGACCTCGCGGCAGATGTCCACGGGCACGTAGCGCACGTCGCGTCCGCCCTGGAAGAACGCGGCGAGCAGGTGTTCCGTCTTCTCCGCCGTCCCGCTCCCGAACTCGACGATGTCGATGGCGCCCTGAAAGCCCGCGGCGACCGCCGCAGCGTTCCGATCGAGGAGCTCGCGCTCGACGCGCGTGAGGTAGTACTCCGGGAGCTCGCAGATCCGCTCGAAGAATCGATTGCCCGGCTCGTCGTAGAGGAATCGCGACGGGAGGCTCTTCGGCTCGGTGCCGAGACCCGCGAGCACGGCGGCCCCGAGATCCTCGGAATCGGCGCCGGAGGGCGCGGTGACGAGCTCGAAGCGGTCCGTCGCGGCCTTCATGGTGAGTCGTCCAGCCACCCGACCCAGACTATTCGCTACTTGCTCCCGGCCCGCCCGCCGAGCCCCATCGCGATCGGCACGATCTTCTTGAACTTGACGAGCACCCCGTTCGAGGGGTCGACGTCGTTGTCGATGATCTGCGCGGCCTTGATCACCGCGGCCTCGGTGCCGGTGTCGAACCAACTGTGGTCGATGACGAGGCGCTGAGCCTTCTTGCCCGTCCCGGGAGCGTAGAACTTCACGCGCTGGGAACGGAAGTCGCAGTTGTGAACCTTGACGCGCTTAAAATCCTTGGGGTACTCCATGATGAACTCGAGGTCCACGGACCGCGCGTTGTTCCCGTCGAAATCCACGGCGCCGTTGTTCAAGAACCGGCTGAGCTTGCCGCCGAGGTAGTTGTTGCGGACGAGCACCTCCTTCACGCCCTCCACGATGAGCCCGGCGGTGAACCCCTTGTACGGTCCGTTCCGTTCCTTGCCTTGGCAGCTCAGGATCTGGAGCTCGAGGGTGCTCCCGGCCTTGTCCGAGCGCGGGATTCCGCGGATCACGACCGGCTCGGTCGCATGGACCGCGTTGAGCGAGATGCTCCCGCCCGTGCAGTCCATCAACAGCTGGGCACCGTTCGTGAACTTCGTCGATTCGACGAACACCTTGGCCTTGCTCGGCCCTCTCGGCGAGGGTCGGATGCCGCCCTTCCCCGTGAAGGAGACGTGCGACAAGTAGAGCGACCGGCACTCCGGGGTGAGCTCGAGCCAGACGTCCTCCAGGATCACCTCCCCGCCCGTCACGGCCTTCAGCTCCAGAATGCCGGAGACCTCGAGCACGGCTTCCTCGCCCAGGCCGTGGACCTTCATCTTGCGCAGCGAGACGATTTTCGCGTTGCGCGGGATCGCCTGGCGGCCGCGGACGAAGTACAGCGCGCCGTCCGTCCTGAGCGTCGTCGAGCTCGTCGGGAACGGCTTCTCCTCCAGCCCGACTGCGTAGGCGGCCGAGAGCGTGAGGATGGTCGCCGCGGCGAGGGTGGCGTTTCGGATCATGGCGGGCCCGCTTCGTCGGAGGGATCGAGCCGGGAGCGTACCACAGCCGGGCCTACGCGCCCGCGAGCTCCGCGAGGAGCGCGCGCCAGGCCTCCAACTCGCGTTCGGGCGAGAATCGCTCGCGGGCGCGCGCCCCGCTCGCGCGCAAGTCTTCGAGGAACACAGGCTCGGACTCCGCGCGCTCGAGGAGCAGCGCGAGCCCCGCCGTGTCCCCCACCTCGAAGTAGCCCGGATGCGCCGCGCCGAGCTGGCCGAGCGTGCCGGGGATGCGCGACGCGAGCACGGGGACGGAGCAGGCGAGCGCCTCCACGACGGCGTTCGAGCCGCCCTCGACACGCGAGCTCGAGACCATGAGCCGCGAGCGCGCGAGGATCCGCAGGGTGTCGTCCCGGGTCCGGCTGCCGAGCCAGCGATAGCGCGGGTTCTCGTGCTCCTCGCGCCGCGCGCGCACAGCGAGGTCCGCGTCGAGTGCGGCACCGAGGTGCAGCACGCGAATTCGCGACGTCCGCGGGAGGAGTCGCGCCGCCTCCGCCGTCCGGAACGGGTCCTTGACCGCGCGCAGGTGCCCGACGACCGTGACCTCGAACGCGCTCTCGTCCGGAGCATCGACGCGCGGCGGCGCCTCGGCCGACTGCACGACGATGCGCGTCTTGGCGCGCACACTCTCCGGCAGCGCGGCCAGCCCTTCGGGCTGCAGCACGATGAGCCGCGTCGCGAGCTCGAGCGAGCGCCGCGCGTCCTCGTCCGCGAGGATGTCGCCGTACAGGTCCGTCCCCGTCAGCACGACGACGAGCGGCGCGCCGCCGCGCGATTCCGCCCAGGCCCGGATCGCGGTGTGGCTGCGCCGCGCGTGCAGGGCGACGAGCACGTCGGCCTCGGCGCCCACCCCCGTGTCAATCGTAACGCTGTGTCCGAGCGCGGCGATGTGCCCTGCCCAACGCTCCGCGGTGATCCGGTTGCCCGCGGTCGAGCCCTCCGGCGCAGGCGTGACGATTCGAACCCGCACGGCTAATCGAGCCCTTCGGTCTCGAGCCTCAGCCCGCGCGGCACGACGCGACGTTCGATCCATTCGAAGAGCGCCTGCACGAGCAACGCCAGCACGGCGGCGGGCACGGCCCCTTCCAGGAGCAGGGCCGGATCGTTGAGCCGGATGCCCGTGAGGATGGGCTGACCGTAGCCGCCGGCCCCGATGATCGCGCCCAGCGTCGCGAGTCCGACATCGATCACGGCCGCCGTCTGGATACCGGCGAGGATCGACCGCATCGCCATGGGCAGCTCGACGAGCCGCAGCCGGGCGCTGCGCGACAGCCCGAGCGCGATCGCCGACTCGACGAGCTCGCGCGGGACGCCCGCGAGACCGGCGTACGTGCCGCGCACGATCGGCAGCAGGGTGTACAGGAACAGCGCCGCGATCGTCGACGCCCTGCCGATCCCGAGGTACGGGATGAACACGACGAAGAGCACGAGGGCCGGGATCGTCTGCACGACGCCGACGACGCCCAGCACGCCGCGTCCCAGCCTGCGGCGCAGCGCCGCCAGCACGCCGAGCGGGATGCCGACGAGGATCGCCGCGGCGAGGGACACGCCCACCAGGAAGAGGTGCTCCCCGGTGAGCCGCAGCAGACGTGCCGCGCGGCGCTCCTCCCGGACGCGCGTACGGAGCCCGAGCTCCGCCCGCAGGAAGGCCGCGGCGACCGCCGCCTCCGACTCGCCGTCCGCCTCGACGCGCGCGTTCATGGCGCTCATGCGCGGCTCATCGATGCGGCCCTCGAGGCGCGCCAGGACCGCCTCGATCCCCGGTGTCCGCTGCTCGAGGTCGGCCCGCCACAGGACGAGCGCGGCGTACGGCGGGAAGTGCTCCAGGTCGTCGGTGAGGACGCGCAGCGCGAGCGTGCGGATCTTCGCGTCGGTCGCGTAGAGGTCGATGACGTGCAGGTCTCCGGCGGCGAGCCCGCGGTAGGCGAGGTCGTGATCCAGCCCGGTCACGTTCGTGTGCGGGAGGCCGTAGCGCGCGGAGAGGCTCGGCCAGCCGTCGTCCCGTTCCATGAACTCGTTCGAGAATCCGAATGCGAGGTCCCTGTTTCCCACAAGGTCCGAGATCCGCGTGATGCCCCGCTCCGCGGCGAAGCTCGCGAGCATGCCGAGCGCGTAGGTGTTGTCGAAACCGAGCGGCCGCGACGCGCGGACGCCCGCGTCCCGAAGCGCGGCTGCCAACGCCGCGTCGGACGCGACGGGGCGGCCCGCGAAGATCTCCTCGCGCAGGGTGCCGGTGTACTCGACGTAGACGTCGAGCTCGCCCGCGACCAGCCCGTCCCAGAGGATCCGCGTCCCGCCCAGCTGGGCGCGGTGCTCCGCCGGCATGCCTTCGACGGTGAGCAACTGCGCGACGACCTCGCCGAGGATCACGGACTCCGTGAAACCCTTCGAGCCCACCTGGATCGGACCCTGGCTCCACGGCACCGCGCAGAGCAGGAGGATCGGCGCGATCACCGGTAGTCCTCCAGGATGCTGCGCTGCGCCCGGACGAACTCGGCCACGAACGGCTCGGCCGGGCTGTGCAGGAGCTCCCGCGCGGTGCCCGACTGCACGATGCGGCCCGCGCGGAAGAGCACCACGCGATCCCCGAGGAAGGCCGCCTCCCCCATGTCGTGGGTCACGAGGACCACGGTCTTCCCGCGCTCCCGAAACACATCCCTGAGGTCGTCCTGCAGCTCGGCGCGGATCATCGGGTCGAGGGCGCCCAGCGGCTCGTCCAGGAGCAGCACGTCCGGGTCGAGCATGAGCGCGCGCATCAATCCGACGCGCTGGCGCTGACCGCCGGACAGTTCCGCGGGGAACCGCTCGAGACCGTCCGCGGGGAAGCGCGTGAGTGCACAGAGCTCCTCGAGCCGAGTCCCCACATCGCGCGCGGACCGGCCGATGTGGCGGGCCATGAGCGTCACGTTGTCCCGCGCAGTGAGGTGCGGGAAGAGCCCGCCCTCCTGGATCACGTAGCCCATCCGCCGCCGGAGGGCGCGCGCCGTCGACGGCTCGAGCCGCGTCCCGTCCAGGCGCACGGCGCCCGCGTCCGGTTCGACGAGCCCGATGGCGATCCGGAGGAGGGTCGACTTGCCGCATCCCGACGGGCCGATGAGGACCGTCGTCGCGTCACGCTCGAACGTGAGGCTCGTCGGCTCGAGCGCCGTCGTCGCTCCGAAGCGCTTCGATACCTGAATGAGCTCGAGCATGTCGCGTCAATGCCCGTCGTACGGTTCCAGCCAGAGCGTCCAACCCGCGCGGATTCCCAGCGCTTCGGCGTCGAGCGGGATCGCGATGAGTTCTTCCGCCTCGAGGCCCGCCGGCAGCGGCTCGTCCGCGGGCCAGAGAAACGCGTCGAGGTACGTGGGCCGGTCCTTCTTGAAGAACGCCTTGGGCACGGCCTTGTCGTGCCCGGGCGAGGTCGGCTTGGCGAGCGGATCGCGCTCCGACACCTCGCGCGTCACCAGGCCGTTCCTGTCGTACATGAACAAGTTGGAGTAGTAGCCGATCCCGCCGATCGCACCGTACACGAGCGAATCCCCGGGGGATGTGTGCGCCGCGAGCGCCTTGCCCAGCTCGGCCCACACGAGCCCCTGAGCGCGCATGTTGTGCCATTGGTCGTACTCGGAGAGAAACGTCGGCAGGTTCCACCGGAACCGGAACCGCCCGCGCACCGACTCGGGCACGGCGTGGACGTCGAAGGCGGGCAGCAGGGAGAGCGCGGCGAGCGCGGCCGCCACGATGCCCGTGACGACCCGCCCCGCCCGGCCCTCGAGCGCGGCGAGCCCGCCGGCGAGAAACCACACCGCGAAGGGTAGCGCGGGCACGAGGAACCGCCCGAAGCACATGAAGTCGCCGCCCACGACCACGGCGTAGGCCGCCGTCACGAGTATGAGCAGGAGGGCGACGAAGGACGCTGCGTCGCGGAAGCGCCGGAAGGCCGGGAGCGCGAGGAGCGCGACGAGGACGAGCGCCGGGAACGTGAGCAGGAAGTGCACGAGGTAGTTGGCGCCACGCTCGAACGCCAGCGGCGAGAGCCCGACCTTGACGCGCGCCGTGTTCGGCCACCAGTCCCCGTAGGTGAGGCGGCGCCAGACGAGGCTCGCGAGGAACACGGCGAGCGCCGGCAGGGCGGCGAGCACGGCCGCGCGCACGAGCGCGCGCTGCTTGCCCGCGAGACCGGCCGCGAGGGTGCCGCCGAGGAGCACGGCGATCCAGCCCATCCCGTCCGCGCGCAGGAGCACGGCGAGCGCCGCCGCGAGCCCGGCGGCCACGGGGCGCGGCGCGCCCTCGCGCCAGAACAGCGCGGCGAAACAGCCGAGGACCGCGAGCGTGAACGGCATCGTCCCCATCCCGCCCGTCGACCAGACCGCGAGCGGCGGCAGGCAGCCGAGGAAGAGGGCCGCGCCGAGGAACGCCGCCGGCCTCGCCGCGAGCCGCCGCCCGACGAGGCCTAGCGTGAGGCCGACCACCGCCACCCCCGCGGCGACCGAGAGCACGCGCGACCAGACGCCCGGATCGAGGCCGAGGCGCTCGACCACGGCCATCGCGAGCACCCAGAGCAGCTCGCTGTAGCCCTCGACCGGCGGCTCGACGCCGGGGTTGAAGACGAGCCCGAGCCCCGAGGCGAAGTTGCGCGCGTACCGGAAGCTGATGTACGCGTCGTCGCACACGAAGTCGAACCGGTGCACGAGCCATAGGAACGGCGCCAGGGCGAGCACCCAGGCGACGCCGCGCACGATCCGATCCGGTCGATGCTCGCTCATCAGGAAGCGTCGGATGATAGCGCGGTGGCATGCCCGTTTCCTGCCCAGCGACCTTCCCGCCCGCAGGTCCGCGTGCCAAGCTCCTCGCATGCTGAAGCGCGGAGACAGGGCGCCCGCCTTCGAGCTGCCCGATCAGGAGGGGCGGCTCGTGCGACTCGCCGAGCTGCTCGCGGAGGGGCCGCTGCTCGTCTACTTCTACCCCGCCGACTTCACGCCGGGCTGAACGAAGCAGGCGCGCATGCTCCGTGACGAGCACGCCCGGATCCTCGCCGCCGGCCTCGGGCTCGTCGGCATCAGCCCACAGGGCGCGGAATCCCACGCCCGATTCCGCGCGGCGCACGAGCTGCCCTTCCCGCTCCTCGCCGACGAGGACAAGCGCACGATCCGCGCGTGGGGCGTCGACGGTCCCTTCGGTGCCGGCGTCCGGCGCGCCACGTTCCTCGTGGGCGTGGACGGCGTGGTGCGCGGCGCCCTGCGGGCCGACTTCCGGATCGAACGGCATCGCATCTTCGTCGAGGGCGTGCTCCTCGAGGCGGGCTCGGGCGCGTAGCTCGCTTCCGCGCCCAGCCCCTCCCCGCCGTCGGGTAGAATCGCTCCCACACGAACCCCCTCCAATCGACTGACACTCTCGTATCGACAGAAGGACATCATGTGCACCATTGAGAAACTGACGGCCGGCGCGGCCGTAGCCCTCCTCGCAGGGACCAGCCTGGGCCAGGGATTCCACCTGAACGAGATCTATGCCTCCCACTCCGGCACGGACGACCAGGAGCACATCGAGATCATCGGGACCCCCGGCGCGAGCCTCGACTCTCACTTCGTCCTGATCGTGGAGGGCGACCTCAACAGCAGCTGTCTCGGTTGCCTGGATCGGGCCTGGGACCTCTCCGGATTCACGATGCCCGCGGATGGTTACTTCGTCCTCGGCGACACCGCGGTCCCGACCCTCGACTTCGACCTCGGGCTCGACAACACCATCGAGAACGGCACCGAGACTTTCTACCTCGTGACCACCAGCCAGCCTGCAGTGCTCATGTCGCTCCTCGGCACTGACGTCGATCCCGACGGGGACCTCGTGACCTCTATCGTCGGCGTGGCGACGATCATCGACATCATCGCGATGATCGACGGAGACGCGACCGACCACATCTACGACGGTGCGGCGATCGTCGGTCCTGACGGCCCGTTCCTACCCGCGGGGATCTTCCGGGACGCGGACTACCCCGGCGCGTGGTGCGGCACGGCTTTCCTGGACTTCGACGACGTCGCCAACCAGAGTCAGCCGCGGACGCCCGGTAGCATGAATGTCGCCTGCGGCGGCGGCTGCGGCGACGGCGCGTTCCCCGGCAACTATTGCCTCAACACGCCGTTCTCGACGGGCCTCCCCTCGATGATGTCCGCGAACCAGCTGTCGGTCTCGATCCTGGCGAACAACCTCACCATCTCGGCGAACAACCTGCCGCCGCAGCCCGGTCAGTTCATCGGCGGCGCGGCGCCGGCCCAGATTCCGTTCCAGAACGGCTTCCTCTGCATCGATCCCAGTGCCCTCCAACGCCTGCTCCCGATCACGACCGCCAGCGCGGCGGGCGTCGCCACGATCGCCGTCGATTTCCTGAATGGCGCGCAGGCGCTCCTGGGCTCCGGCCCTATCAACGTGATCGCGGGCACGACGCACTACTTCCAGCGTTGGAACCGCGACCCCGGCGTCGGGACCGGCTCGAACCTCTCCGACGGGATCGGGATCTGTATTTTTCCTTGAGCGAGTGCTACCCACCGATACGGCCCGGGGCGCGGGAACCCGTCCCCGGGCTCCAGCCCCGATGCCGTTCGGGCCCGTCCGTTAACGAGAGCGCGCCGACTCGCGCTCGCTGCCGTAACCCGACCGCCCGAGACTGAAGACCTCGAAGCGCCCCCGCCCCCCGCGCTCATCCAGCTTCCGTCGAGTACTGACTGGTTGGGGAAGCTCTCCGTGCCGGAGCCCCCGAACTGGAGCACCCGGAGTGCCTCGCGCTCGGGCGGTCTTCGGATGTCGTGGCGCCGAGCCTCCTCGAACAGGGGCCGGAAGGTCCCCGGCTCGTCCGGATCGCGCTCGAACTGCGGCGCGTTCGGGTCGAAGCGAAGCCCCGCGGCAGGTGCCTCGCGGCCGCGGGGACGCTGCTCCCGGTCGCCCGGAGGCCGACTCCGAACAGCCCACCGAAGAGGATACCCCCGGGCCTCCGCCAGTCCGCCGGCCCGGCGGCCCGGCGGCACGGCGGCACGGCGGCACGGATCCGAGGCGCCCGGGCGCCTCGGCGTAGACGTGAATGGCGCGAGGCGGAATGATGGTCGAGTCGGGTTCCATGAACGCCAGACCGATGAGCCTTCCCAAGACCATCCAGCCTCCTACCCAACGCTTCCTCGCCGGCGCGATCCTCGTCGCGCTGCCCATGCTGGGGTGCGCCCACGCCGAGCGCCCGGAACGGCCGGCCTACCAGGTTCCCGACCGCTTCGCGGACCTTGCCGATCACGGTACGCCGGTGCTCGAGTTCCCCGGCAAGGAGGCGATCGAGGTGCGGAACGAGGACGTCGTCGCGCGCTTCGAGCTCGCGACGCCCCCCACCTCGCCCTTCGTGCTCCACGGGACGATGCCGATCCCGGAAGGGGTCTTTCCCCGCCCGGACGGCCGGTCGCCGTTCCGGGTCGTGAGCCACGACGAGGCCCGCACGCGAGTCCCCGCTCAGGTCGAGATCGTCTCGCGGTATCCGACGGGCTCGGCGGACGTCGTCGAGATCCTCGCGCTCGTGGAGCTCGGCCCAAAGGACGCCCGGGGCCGGCGCGTGCACTTCGACGTCGTCGCCGACCCTTGCGACGCAGCGCCGGGGCCGGCCACGCCCGAGTCCGTGCGCGAGCTCTCGGTCGCGGGCGGCCCGGAACCGGTCCTCATCCGCACCGAGGACGTCTTTGGCAACGTCTACGCCGTCGACCTCGGCGGGCTGGAGGGCGCTCCGGGCTTCGGCAGTGCGCGCACCCTGAAGAATGGCGTCGCCGTCCGCACGCGGCGCACCTACGGCACGCTCGTGCCGCTCAGCGAGAGCGGCGCGCGTGGCACGGAGCGTGGGGGCGACCCGCTCCCGCACATGATGGGCGTGCACGCCTACGTCACGGAGTGGGCGGGCGACGAGCGGATCTCCCTCGATCTGCGCCTGAACAACGGCGCCACGCCCGGCAGCCGCGAACCCACCCGCGAGGAGCTGCCACTCGGCATCGTGTATTGGAAGAGCGTCGAGCTGGTCCTGCCCGAGGGCTGGACGGCCCTGCCCTTCGTCCGCGATCCGTTCTTCGGCGAGCCCTACGAGGAGGACGGTCGGACGGTCGTGCCCCTCGTCCGGCCGAACAAGGACGGCAGGCTGCACATGATGCCCCCGCAGGCCCAGTTCCATCGTCGGCTCACGCTCGTTCCGAAGGTCGCCGCCGGGTCGCGCACATCGCACGCGTTCATCGATGGACTCGCCTTCTGCGAGCCTGGGCCGGCGCTCTGGTCGTGGTTCTCCCCGCACACCGCGCGCTACTTCGCGCAGAACGGCATCCTCGCCACATGGGGCAAGTTCCGGCGCGGCGACTTCCGCGGCAAGGTGGGTCTCGCGGGCAGGCTGAACGAGGAGTTCGAGAAGCTCAGGGACCTGGTGCGCTCGGGCCAATCGGACGGTGGCAACGTCCGGGCCCGGGTGATGGGTTGGGCCCACCCCTGGTACATCAAGGTGCAGGGCGGGGTCGGCGGCGTGGGCATCCAGATCTACGCCGGCCACCGGGTCGCCGCGGCGGCGTCCGCGCGGGGGTTCGCGCGCCGCATGCTGCTGCACCGGATGAACGCTTCCCGCCAACCGGATACGCAGTACGACCGCTTCGGCGATGCGGTCGGGTACCACTCATGGCTCGATTCGGTGGGCAGGATTCCCTTCGACTTCCGCACGAACGGCCGCGTCGTTCCGGCGAGCTTCAAGCTGCCGATGTACCACGGCCCGCCCCCCTCGGCCCACGTGCGCGAGGTGGACCTCGAAGGACTGCGCCCCGCCTACGACCTTGGCACGGCGGCCCTGCCGAACGGCGAGCTCACGAACCGGGACGAAAACATCTTTGCGTGGATGCCGCACGACGGGCAACACATGGTCCGGTACATGAAAGGGCCTCAGGCCCTGGTCTGGTTGGGGAACGACGCGCTCGCGCGGGACGACATGCTCCACACGGCGGAGCTCTTCCACCTGATGTTCCACGAGAGCCCGCACAAGGCAGCCAGTTGGTCGGAGGGCGTGACCCTGCGCGTGCTCGAGAAGCACGTTGCGCAGTATCCCCACCAGGGCGCGGGCATCGGCCGCGATCAGGCCTGGGGCTTCGACGCCATGGCTGCGGCGTACTCGGTGGCGAGCGAGGAATGGCGCGAACGGAACTACCGTTGGTTCGAGCGCGTCGGCAGCGCGCTCGTGAGCGCCGCCATGCCGAACGGCATCATCCAGCGCAAGGACCAGAAGAAGTTCCTCGGTCACGAGCAGTATCAGGCGGCGCAGTCGTACGAGTGCCTCTTCATCCTGCACGGCATGCGCTGCATCGCCGAGTCGGTGCTGCGCGGCAGGAATCCAAGGCTGCAGAGCGAGCTCGAGGGCGTCTACCTCCGCGCCCTCGAGTACCTGTACTGGGCCCCGCTCTACTCCCGCGACCGCGCGCGGTACCAGCCGCAGGGTATCGAGGAACCGCTCGTGACCTGCGGTCCGCGGTGGGCGTTCGCCGTCGGCCGGCGTGACGGGTACGTGGAGCCGCCGTTCTCGGACGCAGCTCGCTGGGGGCCAAACTATCTCCCCCCGGACGGCACGCACGGTGGAGTGGAGTTCTTCCACTGCTGGTCGGCCCTCGAGTACGGGATGCTCATCACCGAGCCGAAGTTCGGGTCCGGGCTCGAGAACAAGTACCTGCGGCGGACGCTCGACTGTTGGAAGACCTTTCCCAACTGGCGTGCGCTCATGGAATTGCAGTTCACCGAGGCGGCGAAGCCTTCCTCCGACAACTCCGGCAACTGGGCCGGCTTCGTGGGGCGCCTCCAGGCCCTCGGGCAATGAAGGCGATGAGCGCGAGACCTGCACGATGACGAATACCCTCCGTGTCGCCATGTGGTCGGGGCCGCGCAACGTCTCGACCGCGTTGATGCGCGCGTTCGGGAGCCGCGCGGACACCGTCGTCTGCGACGAGCCCCTGTACGCGTACTACCTCGAACAGACGGGGTTCGAGCATCCGATGGCGGCCGAGATCATCGCCCGGCACGAGAGCGACTGGCGTGCGGTCGCGCGCTGGCTCCAGGGCCCCCTGCCGGAGGGCAAGTCCGTCTTCTACCAGAAGCACATGGCCCACCACCTCCTGCCGGACATCGAGCGGGAGTGGCTGCGCGACTTCTCGCACGCCTTCCTCATCCGCGAGCCGGGCGCGATGCTCATGTCGCTCGACGCCATGATCCCGAACCCCACGCTCGCGGACACGGGCCTGCCCCAACAGGTCGAGCTCTTCGAGCAAGTTGCGCGACTCACGGGCGCGGTGCCCCCGGTCGTCGACTCCCAGGATCTGCTCGAGGACCCACCCGGGGTGCTCGCGAAGCTGTGTGCACGCATGGGTCTCGCTTTCGACACGGGCATGCTGTCGTGGGAGCCCGGCCTGCGCGAGACGGACGGCTGCTGGGCCGAGGCCTGGTACGGCAAGGCCCTGGCCTCGACGGGCTTCGGGCCCCATCGCGCCCGGACGCGCCCCGTGCCCGCGAGGATGGCGGCGCTCGAGCGCGAGTGCGCCGGACTCTACGAGCGCCTCCACGAGCACCGAATCGTCGCCTGACCCCCACGCAACCATGCTCCAGAAGTTCAACGAGAAGAACCGCGACCTCGTCGTGAACGTCAACGGCGAGCTCGTCCATCGCGACCAGGCGCGCATCAGTCCCTTCGACTCGGCCGTACAGGGCGGCGACGCAGTGTGGGAGGGCCTGCGGCTCTACGACGGCAAGATCTTCAAGCTGGACGAACACCTCGATCGCCTGCGGAGCTCGGCGCTCGCGCTCGCGTTCGCCGAGATCCCCGCCCCCGAGAAGATCATCGCGGAGCTCGAGCGCACCCTGGCCGCCAACGGGATGCGAGACGGCGTGCACATCCGCCTGACGCTCACGCGCGGCGAGAAGATCACCTCGGGCATGGACCCGCGCCTCAACCAGTCCGGACCGACACTCATCATCCTTGCCGAGCACAAACCGCCGGTGTACGGCAAGGCCGGGCTCACCCTCGCCACGAGCTCGATCCGCCGCTTTCCACCGGACTGCATGGACCCGAAGATCCACTCCGCGAACCTCATCCAATCGATCCTCGCCAAGCTCGAGGCCAATGCCGCCGGTGCCGACGACGCACTGATGCTCGACCAGCGCGGCTTCGTGGCCGAAACGAACGCGACGCACATCTTCCTCGTGCACAAGGAAAAACTCGCCACCAGCCGGCTCGTCGCCTGCCCCGAGGGCATCACGCGCGATACCGTGATCGCCATCTGCGCCGAGGAAGGCATCCCCTGCGAGGAGCGCGACATCTCACTGACGGAGGTCTACCGCGCCGACGAAATGTTCTGCACGGGCACGATGGGCGAGCTCGCGGGCATCACAAAGGTCGACGGCCGGACGATCGGCACGGGCGAGATCGGCCCGATGACGCGCCGGCTCAGCGCGGCATACGGCGTCCTGACGGCGCGCGAAGGTACGGTCTTACGCCTTCCATGATCGGCCGTCGCAGGTCCTGGGCGGACCTGACCGGAAGAACACGAACCCGTCGGGCCGCGGTCGCGTCTGCCGCCGGTTTGGATCACAGGGCGTCGGGCTCGCCACCAAGGTCATGAGCGCGGACCGCGCGGTCTCGCTCGGCGGGGAGTGACGCAGGCTCCGCAGGCGAGCCCACCCGGATACTTCATGAATGACCCGGGCTAACTCTGGACCGAGTCCACCATCAGGTCCGTCACGAGGCGCGTGAACCGCGCCGGGTCCTCCAGCGCGGAGCCCTCGGCGAGCAGCGCTTGACCCAGAAGCATCTCGGCGTACTCGCCGATCCGCGGCGACTTCGCGTCGACGTCGAACAGCCGCTTCAGCCCGCCGAGGAGCGCGTGGTCGGGGTTCAGCTCCAGGATTCGCTTCTGCTTCGGGACATCCTGCCCGGAGCCCTTGAGCATGCGCTCGAGGTTCGGGGACAGTCCGCCCTCATCGGTGACGAGGACGGCGGCGCTGCTCTTCAAGCGACTCGAGAAGCGCACCTCCTTCACGTCCTGTTCGAGCGTCGCCTGCATCGCCTCGAGCAGGTCCTTGTACTCCTCCTGCTTCTTCTTGCGCTCGCTCTCCGCCTCGTCGCCCTCGAGATCGATCTCGCCCCGCTCGACCGATTTCAGCGGCTTGCCGTCGAACTCCTGGAGGCGCTGGAGCATCCACTCGTCGACGGGATCGATGAGGAAGAGCACCTCGAAGCCCCGGGCCGTGAGCGCCTCGAGGTGGGGCGACGACTCGACGGTCTTCCGGTCGGAACCGTGGATGGTGTAGATCGCCTCCTGCTCCTCGGGCATCCGACCGACGTACTCGGCGAGCGTCGACAACCCATCGTGGGTCGAGCTCTCGAAGAGGCAGAGCCCGCTGATGCGCTGGTCGTCGTCCTCGCCGTAGTAGATGCCCTCCTTGAGGATCTGGCCGAAGGCACCCCAGAAAGACTCGTACTTCTCGCGCTCGTTCGAGAGCAGCTCCCTGAGGGTCTCGAGCACCTTCTTGACGAGCCGCTTCTTGATCTGTCGTACGCGCGGGTTGTCCTGCAGCGACTCGCGCGCGACGTTCAGCGGCAGATCCGACGACTCGACGACCCCACGCACGAATCGCATCCAGGCGGGAAGCAGGTCCTCGCACTCGCGCATGATGAGGATCCGGCGCACGTAGAGGCTCACACGCGACTTCGCGTGCGAGGGATCGAACAGGTCCATCGGACGCTTGCTCGGCAGGTAGAGCAGCGCCGTGTACTCGAGCGTCCCCTCGGCCTTGAAGTGGATCGACTCGGCCGGATCGTTCCAGTCGTGCGTGAGGTGGTGGTAGAACTCGGTGTACTCCTCGCTCGTGATCTCGTCCTTGGATCGCGCCCAGAGGGGCTTCATCGAGTTCAGGGTCTCCGTGCGGGTGACCGTCTCGGTCTTTCCCTCGAACGGCTTGCCTTCCGAGTCCAGCACGGGCTCATCTCGCTCCACTTCCATCTGGATCGGGTACTCGACGAAGTCGGAGTAGCGCTTCACGAGCTCGCGGACGGCGTACTCGGAGAGGAGGTCCTTCGCCTCCGCGCCTTCGTCATCCTTCATGTGGAGCCGGACCACAGTCCCGCGCGGGAGATCGGACATCGGCTCGATCTCGTACTCGCCGTCGCCCTTGGAGCGCCAGCACCAGCCTTGCTCTTCTCCGGCCCGCCGTGTTTCGACCGACACCGCGTCCGCGACCATGAAGGAGGAGTAGAACCCGACTCCGAACTGACCGATCAGATCGGGACTGCCCTCGGCCTTCTGCTCCTTCAACGCGTCGAGGAACTTGCGCGTTCCCGAGCTCGCGATCGTGCCGAGGTTCTCGACGAGCTCATCGCGTGACATTCCGATGCCGTTGTCAGCGATCTTCATCGTCCGCTCTTCGGCGTCGAGCTCGATCGCGATTCCGAGCGTCTCGCCCTCCTCGAGCAGCTCGGGGTTCGTCAGGGCCTCGAACCGCAGCCTGTCGAGGGCGTCACTGGCATTGGAGATCAGCTCTCGCAAGAAAATCTCGCGGTTGGCGTAGAGGGAATGGACCACGAGGCTAAGGACTTCCTGGACCTCGGCCTCGAACTTGTGTTTCTCGATCTGGCTCGTCATCGGATTCCCACGGGCTCTGGATTCGGTACCGGCGCGGCCGTCCGCCACCGGAACGGGCGGAACATTGTTCTGCGTCCGACGCCACATGCAAGCCCCACGAACCCCATGGACCCGCCCTCCCCCGCTGCTCGGGTCGGAATGGCGCCCGCGGGCCACCCGTGCCCCGGGAAACGCGATAGATTTGGCTGGTCCCTGCGCGTCGAGACGCGCGGGGCGCGGCCGGCCCAGGCCGCAGGCAGGAACACCGCAATGCGACTCTCCGACTCCGCGCTAGCCGTGGCGGGCCTGGCGGCCGCCGCGCTCATCCTCCAGCCAGCCCCCGTGGCCGGGTACGTCCTGACGGGCGACGTGCTCGAGCTCACGCAGCGCGACTTTCGCGTGTTCAACAACTTCACGGACCCCGAGGCCAACGATAATCACGTGCCCGACCCCGACTACCCCGGGGCCACGGGCGCGGTGCTGGCCATCTGGAAGGGCGTGGCCGAGTGGGGCAGCCGGCCCCACGGGACCGGGCTCACGGACCCGACCCAGCCGGTCCTCGGCTCGGGCGGGGCGAACTTCGACGCCATGTTCCAGGGCCTCGCCAGCGCGCCCGGTGGGCCCAACCGGAACATCGTCTCGCAGATCGACGGGTTCGGCGGAGCGACGCTCGCGTTCACCGAAATCCCATCCTCGAACGGCTGGCGAATCCGGTTCTGGGAAGATCCCAAGGTGTGGGAAGACGGCCCGGGCCTCATCGATGGCAGCAACCCCAGCTCGTTCGACATCCAGGGCGTGATGGCCCACGAGTACGGACACGCCCTCGGCCTGAACCACTCGGGCGTTCTCGGTGCGACCATGGCCACGAACCTGAGCGCCTTCGGGATCCCCATGCGATCGATCGAGGCCGACGACATGGCGGGCGTGCAGGCGATCTACGGCATCGCGTCGACGAGCAAGCCGCGCATCGATACGTACACGCTCGGGCCCGCCGGAATCACACTGATCGGCGCGCACTTCGACGCGACGGACAACGAGGTCTGGTTCACGGACAACTCGGGGAGCCTCATCGGCTCGCCGGTCCGGATCGCACATCTGCCCGCGAGCATGGGCGGCACGCGACTCGACGTCACGCTGCCGCCGCTCGCCGGTGAGGGCGACATTCTCGTCCACGTGCCCGGCACGGCCCACTCCACGCTCTCGAATGCGTTCCCGTTCGATCCCGACGCAGAGCCGTGCGTCGCGCCGTCCTCGTACGGCACGTCGCAGCCGACCTCTTCCGGCTCTGTGCCCGTGGTGAGCGCCGTCGGGTTGCCCAGCACGATGATGGGCGGCTTCCAGATCCGGGTCGTCAGCGGGCCGTCCACGGGGACGGGCGTGCTCTTCAGCGGGGACCAGATGGCGAACGTTCCGTTCGGTGGCGGCACGCTCCTCGTCGGCGGTCAACTCGTGCGCGAGTCCGTGCTGCAG
>SMVQ01000086.1 GCA_004357655.1 Planctomycetota bacterium | reverse complement strand
GGTTCGTTGCTCGCGGACGGAGCGCAGACCCTCGCCGAGAGCTTCCGCGACGCGGGCTGGGCCACCCTCGGAGCCGTGAGCGCCCCGCACCTCGGGCACGAGCTCTCCGGCCTCGGACAGGGCTTCGAACGGTTCGGCGCCCCCGTGCGCCGCCCGGTGGATGCCGCCTGGACGCTCACCCGCATCGAAGGCTGGCTCGAAGACGCGCGCGGCGCGCCGGCATTCGTCTGGATCCACCTGTTCGACGCCCACGGGCCCTATGCGCCGCCCGCGCCCTACGACCACCTGTACTACGGCAAGGAGCGGGATCCCCGGGACCCGCGCCTCGCCATCGGGGACGTCATCGGGATCCCCGCCTGGTGCGACGACATCACGGACATGGAGTTCATCCGGGCCTCGTACATGGCGGAGGTCTCCTATCTGGATGCCTGCTTGAACGGCCTGTTCACGAATGAGCGCCTGCAGGACGCGATCGTCGCCGTGACCGCCGACCACGGCGAGGAGCTCCCCACGGACGGCATCTTCTACGGCGACCGCCGGCTCGCCCCGGGGACGCTGTCCGTGCCGCTCATCATCGCCGCGCCCGGCGTCACCGGCAAGCAGCGCGCGCGCGGACCGGTGCGTCAGCTCGACGTCGGTCGGACGCTCCTCGAGCTCGCGGGCATCGACGCCGCGGAGTTTCCAGGCTCGGACCTCCTCGGGGAGGACGCCGCCAGGACACCGCGCTTCGCGATCTCCTCCGGCGCGCGATCGGCATCGATCCTCCAGGACGACCGGCTCCTCGTCCTCAACCTGAGGCGCCATCGCGTCCTGCCCGGCCTGCCGGTGGTGGCGGCCCACAGCGTGGAACTCTACGACGTCGCGAAGGACCCGGAGTGCACCACGAACCTCGCCGCAGAGAAGACCAAGGAGGCGCGCGGGCTGCGCGGACTCCTGGTCGGCTGGTTGCTCGAGACGTCCGCCACGGGCATGGTGGAGCACAGGTCGACCATCGATGTCGCCACCGCGGCCCGGCTCGCCCAGCTCGGCTACACGTGGAACACGCGGGTCACGGATCCGCGCGCGTGGTTCGACGTCAACTGCGAGTGCGACGAGTGCGCCCGCTCTCGATGAGCCCGCCCGCGGCCGATCGCGCCGACCTGACGCGTCGTTCCCTATTGAAGAGTGCCGGCGCGCTCGCCACCCTCCCGGCACTCGGCTGGTCGGGTGCATGCGCCGCGACGCCGCAGCGCAAGCCCAACATCCTCTTCATCATCACCGACCAACACCGGTACGACGTCGCCGGGTTCGCGGGCGACAGCCTCGCCGTGACGCCGGCGCTCGACGGGCTGGCCGCGGCGGGGGCGACGTTCACCGGTGCCTACTGCCAGTCACCGCTCTGCGTGCCCGCGCGCCAGTCGCTCATCACGGGCCAGCGCCCGTTCCAGCACGGCACCTACGGCAACGTGCTGCAGTTCCCCGAGGACCAGCGCACGATCGTCCACCACCTCGCGGCCGAGGGCTATCAGACAGCGATGATCGGCAAGGCCCACGTGAACACGGCCGGCTTCGCCTACGTGCTGAACAAGGGCGCGATGTACGGCGAGTTCAAGCGTGCGAACCCCGACGCGCGGCGCCCCGGCGAGGGGCTCCCGGAGGAGTCCTCCGCGCCGTACACGCCCGCGATCTGGGCCGCGAACCCACTGACGATGGGTCCCGGAGAGGGTCCCGTGCACTACATGGAGCACGACGTCGTCGAGCACTCGAAGCGCTGGCTCGCGGACCGCGATCCCGAGCGGCCCTTCTTCCTGTGGGCCAGCTTCGTGCGCCCGCACCCCCCGCGCTTTCCACCCGAGGAGTGGTGCGCGCGCTTCCGTGACGTACAGATCCCGAACTGGGGACCTGCCGGCGAAGCGGAGGAGCGCGAGATGTTCGTATTCGTCCGCGACATGCGCAGGGTCCTCGGCCTCGACCGGGCGACGGCGGCCGACGTGCTCGGGCTCGTGCGGTCCTACTACGCGTCCGTCGCCTTCAGCGACCACTGCATCGGCGAGCTGCTCGCGGCGCTCGACGCGCTGGACCTCGCAGGCGACACGCTCGTCGTCTACACCTCCGACCACGGCGAGATGTTGGGCCAGCACGGCCTCTTCGGCAAGTTCACGCTCTACGAGGGCGCGACGCGCGTGCCCCTCATCCTGCGCTGGCCCGGACACGTCCCCGCCGGACGCCGCGTCGAACACGTCGTCGAGCACCTCGACCTGGTGCGCACGATGCTCGAGCTCGTCCGTGTCCCCGTCCCGAGCCACGTCGAGGGACGCTCCCTCGCTCCGCTCCTCGCGGGCGCCCCGGACGCGGACTGGGAGGACCTCGCCGTCTCCGAGATGTACAACGGCCGCGCGAACTTCGCGGAGGCCCCGCGCGACTCGATCGGGCTCATGCTGCGCGAGGGACGCTTCAAGTTCGTCGCCTACGGCGGGGCGGAACGGGCGCTGTTCGACATCGCCGAGGACCCCGAGGAGCGCAGGAACCTCGCCCGTGACCCCACCTTCGCGGGGCGCGTGGAGGCGATGCAGGGGCGCCTCGAGGCCATGATCCCCGAGCGGGTGTTCGTGCGCGCGTACAAGCGGCGCTAGAGGAGCGGTCAGGGTGCGGGGAGTGCTCATGGATGCATTGCGTAGCTCAGGGCGAGGTGCGAGTCACGATCCCTGCTCCCCGCCCGCTCTCACCCACTAGAATCATGATGGATGACTGACAGGCCTCGCCTGCATCCCAGACCCACGCGCCGTGCTTTTCTCTCGGGCGCGAGCAGCCTGGCGCTCGCCGGACCCGCCATCGCACGCCTTCCCGGCGGAGGCCGCGGGGGCCGGGTGGATCGACCCAACGTCCTCTTCATCACGGCCGACCAGCACCGCTTCGACGTGGCCGGCTTCGCGGGCAACGCGCACGCCCACACGCCGAACCTCGATCGACTCGCGGGCGAGGGAACGCGGATCACGGATGTGTACTGCCAGTCGCCCTTGTGCGTGCCCGCGCGGCAGACGCTCGTGACGGGACGCTACGCGCACGACCACGGCTCGTTCGCGAACTGGCTCGCTTTCGCGCCCGAGGAGTGGACCGTCGCCCGGGCCCTCGCGGCGGCCGGCTACGACACGGCGTTCTTCGGGAAGACGCACGCCGACACCGCGGGCTTCCGGACCGTCGTCGATCGGAACGAGATGGTCCGGGCTTTCCGCGCGGATCACGCCGACGCCGTCGTCCCCGGCAAGATCCATCGCCGGGGCCCGCAGGCGCGCAAGTCCTTCAAGCTGCACCAGATGAATCCGGGCACGCTGCCGCCTGGGGACGACAGCGTGTCGGTGTTCCACATGGACGAGGCCGTCGTGGGCCGGACCGCGGCGTTCCTCGCGCGCCGCGACCGCGAGGCGCCGTTCTTCATCTGGGCGAGCCTCCTCGCCCCGCATCCGCCCTTCTATCCGCCCGAAGAGTGGCTCGCTCGATTCCGGGATGCTCGGCTGCCGTTCCACGCGCCGCTCTCGGAGGAAGCGGCCGCGCGACTCCCGGCGCGCGAGCGCCAGCACCGCGCCGAGCTCGGATTCGAGGCCGTGACGCCGGAGGCCATGCTGGGCATCACGCGCTCCTATTACGCGGCCGTCGCCTGGGCCGACCACAACGTGGGCCGGCTGCTGTCCGCGCTCGAGGAGGCCGGTTGCGCGGAGGACACGCTCGTCGTCTACACCTCGGACCACGGCGAGATGCTGGGCGAGCACGGGCTCATGTTCAAGCAGAGCTTCTACGAGGGCGCCGTGCGCGTGCCTTGCCTCGTCCGGTACCCGGGCGCGGTCACGGAGGGCGATGTGCTCGGCGGGGTCCTCCAACGCGTCGACCTCGTGGCCACGCTGCTCGATTTCACGGGGCTCGAGGCCGAGGACGGCGGGGACCTGCCCGGCGTCTCGTTCGCCGGGGCCATGTCCGCCGGGTCCACGCCGGGGGCCGGCCGGGCGCTCTCGGAGCTCGCGCCCAGGTCGCAGCTCCCCGACGAAGTGGGCGCGACGGGCGAGCTCGAGGGCGCGCGCTTGCAGCAGATGGTCCGTGTGGGACGTCACAAGTACATGCGGTACGGCGCGGACGACGAGAGGCTCTTCGACCTCGCGGAGGATCCCGGCGAGACGCGCAACCTGGCCGGCGACCCGAAGCACGCGAGCACCCTCGCCCGTCTCCGCTCGGAACTTGCCGCACTGACTCCTAAGACGGTCACCGTGCGCGGTCCGGACGCGCCCCGCGGGCGATGAGGTCGCCCGGGAGCCCGGCGCCGCCGCCAGCGGGCGCGGGCAGGCCGGCGTTCGCCGGCTCCACTTCGCCGGCTCCACGTGGGGGACGAGCAGGACATCCGGCACTCCGCGGGGCAGCGCGCACCCTTCGACCTCGCGCTGAACCCCGGCGAGAGGCGCGACCTCGTGGCGGATGAGGAGCGGGCGGAGGGTCGGGCCGAGGGCCCTGAGTGATCGGCCCGGGCGCCAGGAGAGAGGATGGGCGGGAGCACTCCCCAGTGTCCCCCGCCCAGTCCGCGGACCGGCACCCTCCCGGTGCCCGCCGCGAGGAATGCAAGTCCGCTCTCATGGCCGCAACGGCCGATCCAAAGCTGCCTCCGGAGCGACCGGAAGCCGGCCCGTGGCCCACCGACGTCCGATGCCGGAGGGATCCCATCCAAACGGCCGAGCCGCGCTTCGGACGCCGGGAGACCGCAATTCCCGTGCCCTTCGTCCAGAGCCGCTGCAAGTCGCTCCGCGCCTCCCGCGTGCCGTGTTCGCACACTCCCGGTGCGCGTATGCGCACGCCTTGTGCAGCGGCGCGTATGCGCACGCCTTGTGCAGCGGCGCGTATGCGCACGCCCTGTGCAGCGGCGCGTATGCGCACGCCCTGTGCAGCGGCGCGTATGCGCACGCCTTGTGCAGCGGCGCGTATGCGCACGCCTTGTACAGCGGCGCGTATGCGCACGCCATGTGCAGCGGCGCGTATGCGCACGCCTTGTGCAGCGGCGCGTATGCGCACGCCTTGTGCAGCGGCGCGTATGCGCACGCCTTGTGCAGCGGCGCGTAGGCGCACGCCATGTGCAGCGGCGCGTAGGCGCACGCCCTGTGCAGCGGCGCGTAGGCGCACGCCTTATGCAGCGGCGCGTAGGCGCACGCCTTGTGCAGCGGCGCGCAGGCGCCGGCCCGGACACCGGCGATGGCGCCTGCGCACGCGCTCTCAAGCGAGGCGGTGGCAGGACTGGGTCTTCACGACGAGGTGCACGGCGCCGCCGGGGGTGAGCGCGAGGTCCTGCACGGCGCCCGTGGTGAGGCTCACCCACAGGAGCGGGGCGTCTCCGCTGCCGTCGCCGTCGGGACGTACGAGCAGGAACACGTCGTCCCGGTCCGTCGCGAGGGACTCGATGCGCGCGGGGAGGACGTTGCGGGCCGAGAGCCCGGTCACGGGCGCCGTCGCCAGCACGATGTCCGCGGCGCGCAGGCCGAAGAGGACGCGGTCCCCGGCTTCGAGACCGGCGCGCGGGATTCGGAACAGGGCGCCACCGCCCACGCGCACGAGCGCGGTGCCCCCCTCGCACTCGAGGGCCTCGCCGCGCAGGACGTTCTCGAACTCGGTCGCGTGGAGCGCGGGTCCGGAGAGGACGGCGGCCGGTGAGCCGCTCGCGCGGACGCGCCCGCCCTCGATGACGATCGCATGGTCGCACAGCGCGTGGACCTCGGTCGCATCGTGGGTCACGAGCACGACCGGCACGTCGAACTCCTCGCGGACGCGCACGAGGTAGGGCAGGATGCGGCGTCTGAGCTCGAGGTCGAGCGCACCGAGGGGCTCGTCGAGCAGCAGGATCGTCGGGCCCGAGCAGATCGCGCGCGCGAGCCCGACCCGTCGCAGTTCTCCGCCGGACAGGGTCGCTGGGCGGCGCTCGAGTAGCGGCGCGAGCTCGAGCACGTGTACGGCGCGCTCGAAAGTGCCCGCATCATCGCCACGGCGGGCAGCGCGCTCGATGCCTGCACGGATGTTCTCCCGGACGGTCCAGTGCGGAAAGAGCAGGTCGTCCTGGGGCAGGTACCCGACTCCGCGGGCTTCGACGGGCACGGAGCGGCCGTGCGCCGTGTCGAGCAGCGTCGACTCGCCCACTCTCACGAAGCCGTCCCGCGGAACGCGCCAGCCGGCGATCGCCTCCAGGATCGTCGTCTTGCCCGCGCCGGAAGGACCGAACAGCCCCACGGCCCGGCCCATCGACTCGAACGCGACGTCCAGCTCGAAGTCCCGGCGCACGATCCGCAGCCGCACCTCGATGCCCGACCAGGTCATCGCGGCCCCTCCCGTTCCGCGCCCGATGCGAGCAGGCGCTCGACGAACCAGATGAGCAGGAACGCGATCACCGCCGTGAGGCCGACCAGTCGCAGAGCCTCGCGCTCGTGCCCGAGCTGGTAGTTGTCGAAGATGGCCAACGCGAGCGTCTGCGTCTTGCCCGGGATGTTCCCCGCGATGATGACCGTCGCACCGAACTCGCCCAGCGCGCGACCGAAACCGAGGACGAGCGCGGCGAACAGGCCGCGGCGCGCGAGGGGCAGCGTGATCGTGAGGAACACGCGCGTCCGCGCCAGACCGAGGGATCGCCCCATGGACTCGAGGCGCGGGTTCACGCCTTCGAACGCGACGCGCGCCGTGCGGACGACGAGGGGCAGCGACATGACGGCGGACGCGAGCACCGCGCCTTTCCAGGTGAGGATCAGGTCGAGGTCGATGCCCAACGCTCGGCTGCCGAGCGGGCCTTCGCGGCCGAACGTGAACAGCAGGAGGAACCCCACGGCCACGGGCGGCAGCACGAGGGGCAGGGTCACGAGCGTCTCGACGAGGCTCTTGCCGCGCCATTCCTTGCGGGCGAGCAGGTACGCGAGACCGAGCCCGGGCACGACGTCGAGCAGCATGGCGAAGGAGGCGACCTCCAGGCTCACGAGCAGCGCGTCCAGGGTCTCGGGCTCGAGGCTCGGCATCCCGCGCAGTCTACCCCGCGCTACCGCCCGTCCGCGATGACGCCGAAGCCGTGCCGCTCGAAGATGGCCCGCGCCGCATCGCCCGCGAGAAACTCGAGGAACGCGCGCGCCTCCGCCTCGTGTTCGATTCGAGCGAGCCGGGCGACGGGGTAGCGGATCGGTGGCACCCGCTCGCCGGGCACCGCGAAGACGACGCACACCGCGTCCGACGAGCTCGCGTCGGTCCGGTACACGATCCCGAACGGAGCACCCCCGGCCGCGACCGTCGCCAGCGCACCGCGCACGTGGGGCGCGGGCGCGACGCGGTCGCGGACAGTCTCCCAGATACCTTCGCGTTCGAGCCAGGCGCGCGCGTACCGTCCGGCGGGCACGGCCTCCGGGTGCGCGATGGCGATCCGATCGGCCTGGGCGAGGAGCGTCGGGGAGAACGGGCCCGCCCTCTCCGCCCCCGGAGCGATGACCACGAGCGCGTTGGAGAGGAGCGCGCGACGCGAGCCCGCGGCGAGCAGCTCGGCGCTCTCGACGCGGTCCATCTGGAGCTCGTCGGCGGAGAGGAACACGTCCGCGTGCGCCCCGGCGAGGAGCTGGTACGCCAGCTCGTTCGAGCCGGCGAAGTTGAAATGGACGGTCGCGCCCCCGCGGGCGGTGAACGACCGCCCCAGCTCGGTGCACGCGTCACGCAGGCTCGCTGCGGCGAACACGAGGAGTCCTTCGTGCCCGGCGCGCCGCCGCGAAGCGACGAGCGCGAGGGACGTCAAGACCGCCATCGCGACGATCCAACCGGTGCGCTTCATGGGCCTCCGGGGTTCCGGACGGCCTTTCCAGTCGGAACCCCTGCGATCTTGTCAGGCGGAACTACGGGCAAAACGTCGCCTCCAGCGCGTCCGTCAGGTTGAAGCTTGCGCCGCCCCCCGCCGGATCGCGGTACCAGAACTGGAAGTTCCAGGTCTGGCCCGCGGAGATCTGACCGGACGGCTGAGGTGGGTTCGCGATGTCGAGCGCGTATTGCACGGAGCCGAACGAGTCCGACATGACGACGTCGAGCCGGAAGACTCCGGTGACGCCCCCGTCCACGCACTGGAAGCCCTGCCCGAACGGGACCTGCCCTTGCTGCGGACCGTAGTAGAAGATTCCGTTCTGCGAGGCGGGCAGGCTGACGGCCGAGAGCAGGAGGTCATTGGCGATGACGCTGACCGAGCCCACGGCGCCGATGACACCGCCCGCGCCTACCGAGTTGGGCGCGGCCGAACAGTACGTTGTGAGCGGGATGCACGTCCCGGGGAACTCCAGCTCGGCGATCCATGTGCCCCAACTGCCGTTGAGGCGACTGTACTCCTGGATCGTCCAGATGGAGGTGTCGTCGTCGGGATCGACGCTCGTCAGGCTGTAGTCACCCCAGCGTTGCGGGTTGCCGCCACCCATGTTGTAGGCCCCTGCCCCGTTCTTGAAGAAGGCGGGCGGCGCCATCTGGCCGGGGGTGTCGGTGGAGTAGCGACCCGTGTAGGACGCGCTCGGGTAGATACCCGCGTGCGAGGCCGTGAAGCCCAGAGCCACGTCGCCGCTGCCGTTCACGGCGATCGACGGAAAGAAGTAATGGAAGAGATCGTCCTCGACCGTACCAACCTGGGGCAGGGTCATGCTGATGGGGTCGATCTCGTACCAGCGCGAGGCCGCCCGGCCGTTGCGGGCGATCGTGTTCGCCGTCCACACCGACCCGTTGCGATACACCGCGTTCATGGGTCGCGAGCCGACCGTCGACAAGTTCGTGTTGCTCCCGAGGGCCGGCACCGAAGGCGGCGGGTTGCCCGACGGAGTCGTCACCAATCCGAGGTTCGTCAGCGTGGGGGCGGTGAGCGGTCCCACGATCTTGCGCACGCGCAGGCGCGTCGAGTTGGGGCGCGAGACAAGGTACTCCGCGCCGGGGTTGCCGTACGTGACGCAGGGTTGGATCGCGCCTTCCCAGTTGCGGTTGCGCCACGCCGAGACCGTCCCGAGGGTCGGGATCGCCTGGAGCAGGGGCGCCTTGTCGACGGCAAAGATGCTCATCTTGTTCTGGCCGCCGACCATGTAAGCGGCCATGTAGATCCCGGCGGAGTCGAAGCCCAGCGTCGGGTAGTCGGGCCAGTTGTTCACGTCCGTGCCGGCCGAGAACGTGACGAAGGTCTTGAACCAGTTCCCCATCGCGTCGTCGGTCAATGAGATCGCGAACCGCACTCCACTGGTGAAGTCGCCGGCGATCACGATCCACCGGTTCGAGAAGTGGTCGAAGGCGACGCGCGGATCCCCCGAGCTTCCGCCGGTATTGAAGAAACTCTGCAGCGACGAGCTCAGCAGCCGCGCCCCCGTGCTCTTGTCGTACACGGAGATGTGCTGGTTCACGACGCTGATGAAGTGGTTCGTGCCGACGGCCCCACACGTGTCGGGCGGCAGCCAACCGGCGCCGGGATCAGCCACCTTCGGACCGACGAAGTTCGTCCCGAGCGCGGGGAGGGTCGCGTTCCCACCGGCCTCCGGCGACGGCGTCGGGTCGGAGTCGAACCGCTCGTCCCAGCCGGGGGGCGACTGCGGCGGGTGAACCACCTGGACGTCGTCCTGCGCGAAGTCACCCGTGCCCACTTCCCAGTCGAGTCCGCCGTACTCCGATCCCGTGAGGCGGTTCCGATAGCCGAGCTCGTCGAACGCGAGGACGACCTCCGTCGGCTCGCCTCCGGAGACCGCGGCGGGCCGCACGAACGTGAGGTCGTCGATGCCGTAGTAGCCGGCGCCGCCGATCATCGGGCGAGCGATGAACTCGACCCGATCGACCTGCGTCATCCCGATCGCGAACCACGAGGGGACGTGATCGATGTCCTCGAACCAGTCCGTGCGCGCGACCTCCTCGCCGCCTCGGAAGCCGACCACCTGCAGGCCGCTGGCCCAGGCCCGGGGCTCGAGTTCCTGCCCCGTGACCCAGGTGCCGACGAGGTCGACGGGCTCGCCGAACCCGATGCCCAGGTTCGTGTCGCCCCAAGCGTTCGTGGCGTAGTGCTCGCCCGAGTGCGGGAAGTGCGTGTGCTTGCGCGTGGGAATCTCCCAGTAGCCCTGGGCGCCGTTGCGCTGGCGGTGGATGAAGAGCGGCTCCTCGGGCCGGCGCCGCTCGCGCTTCGCGACCTCCGCCATCGACTCGACGAGCGAAGGACCGTGGAGGGCGGGGTCGACGACCTCGCCGGGGATTGCCGCCGGCAGCCGCGCTTCCGGCTCCGGTCCGGAGGCGGTCTCCTGGGCGCTGCCCGGGACTGTGGCGAGTAGAAACCCGAAGGCTACAAGGGTGGCATGGCGCCGGTGGCTCGCGTTCATCGTGCTGTGGCTGGGGTCGGGGGGATCGTCCGACGCGGGCGGGAGGGCGCGCCGGCGGGGAAGACGGTCCGAGCGGGGGCAGGTTCGCCCGTTCGTCTCCCTGGTGTTAGTCGTTCAGCCCCGGGGCAGTTGCTTCCGGAGTTGTTCTTCTTGCCCACCGCCCTACTTCGAAGGTGACGGACGCGGCCCGAGCTCGGCCTCCAACCCGTCCATGACTGCCCTGAGGGACGCCAGCTCCCCAGCGTATCGGGGCTCCCCCGCCAGGTCCCGAGCTTCCAGAGCGTCGCCTTCCAGGTCCATCCCCGGCGTCTCGAGCCACGGGTGACCGGCGCACCCCAGCGCGGTCGATGCCTGGTCGTCGGACAGGAGGAAGAGAATGTTCGGGTGGGCCTGCGCGCGCTCAGCCTGCCCGTCGGCCTGTCCAGCCGCGAACGCTGGAAGGAGCGCCAGGGCGAGGAGGCCGAAGGGCGGGAAGAGCGGGGATCCAGGCGGCGAAGGCATGCGAACACGGGCGGCTAGCGGCCGATCAGGAAGTGGCACACGTCGCGGTCGTGCATGACGTAGTCGCGGCCTTCCGTGCGCATCTTGCCCGCCGCCTTGATCGCGGCCTCGGTCTTGTACTCGATGAGGTCATCGACCGAGTACACCTCCGCGCGGATGAAGCCCTTGAGGAAATCCGTATGGATCTTGCCCGCCGCGACGGGCGCGGTGTCCCCCGCCGCGATCGTCCAGGCGCGAATCTCCTTCTCGCCGACGGTGTAGAACGTCTGCAGGCCGAGCACGATGTACGCCGCCCGGATGAGCCGCGCGAGGCCGAGCTCCTTCATGCCGTACTCCGCCATGAACACCTCGCGGTCCTCGCTCTCCATCCGCCGGAGTTCGCACTCGAGGTCCCCGCACAAGGGGATCCACTCGCTGCTCATGGACTCCGCGTGCTGCGCGACCGCCGCGCCGTGCGCCCCCTCACCGGTGAGGTCGTCATCGCCCACGTTGGCCACGTAGAGCACGGGCTTCATCGTGAGCAGGCACAGCGGCTGGATCGCGAGCAGCTCCTCAGTCTTCCAGGGGACCGTCCGGAGCTGCGTGCCTTCCTCGAGCAACGCCTTCGCCCGCTCGTACACTTGCTGCTCGAACATGGAGGCCTTGTCGCCCGTGCGGGCCTTCTTGGACACGCGCTCGACGCCGCGCGTCACGGTCTCGAGGTCCGCGAGCGCCAGCTCGAGCTCGAGCACCTCCATGTCCTTCGCGGGGTCGACGGGCGTCTCGCGCACGACGTGCGGGTTCTCGAAGCACTGGACGATGTGCATGATGGCGTCGACCTCGCGAATGACCGCGAGGAACCGGTTGCCCATGCCCTCCCCCCGCGAGGCCCCCTCGGGCAGCCCCGCGATGTCGACGATCTGAACGGCTGCCGGGATGACCTTTTTCGTCTCGATCAGCCGCGGCAGGATCTCGAGGTTCTTGTCCGGGACCTCGATCACGGCCAGGTTCGGCTCGGTCGTGCTGAAGGGATAGCTGCCCGACTCGACCTGAGCGGCGGTGAGGGCGTTGTAGATCGTGCTCTTGCCGACGTTCGGCAGGCCCACGATGCCGCAGGAGAGATTCATGATGGAGGTGTGTTCGCGCGGCCTGGTAGTGCGGGGAAGCGGCGAAGATTCTAGCGGCGGAGGAGCGCGGGTGCACGGGTCCGGGAGAGCCCTCACGCCCGACCTGCGGCCGCTTCACCGGGACCGTTCCCAAACGGATCCCCACGCCCGGAAAGTGATTCAGGCATCCGCCGTTCCAGCCGATGCGGAGCCTATGCCCCCGGTGCGCCCACTCGTCCTCCTGGAGCGGCGATCCGCCGGCTCGTTCCCCGGCCTCGTCGAGCGCCTGCGCGCGATCGGGGAGCACGTGTTCGCGTTCGGGCCGGAGCGCATCCCCGGGTGCCCCACGCTCGCGGACGCCGACGCGCTGACCGGGTGCCTCGACCGGACCGGGTGCGACGCGATCGTCGTCGTCGAGCCGGCGCAGGCCTTCCTCGACACGGCCCTCGCCCGCGCGGGACTCGAGGTCTTCGACCCCGCGTTCCACGACGCCTTCACCCAGTGGGAGCACTGCCGCCTGCCCGTGGGCGTCGGGGTCCGCGCGCTCTCCGCGCGCACCTGGCGCGAGCTCGGTGCGAGCTCGCCCAGCGCGGCGTTCGCGCGGCTCCGGGCGGAGCCCGCCGGACGCAAGTTCGCCTACGACGTCGCGCACCGGGTCTCGTTCGCGGAGAGCCTGCTCGACGCGCGCCTCGGGCCCGGGTTGGAAGCGCACCTCGCCGACGAGCGCCCCGGAAGCTGGGACCTCGCCGGCTTCCTCGCGTTCGCCCGGGGTCGGGAAGCGGAGCTGCGCTACGTCCCGGACGAGACCGCCGCGCGCATGGACGAGCGCCGGATGCCGGCCCCCTACGGGTTCGAGTCGGCCGAGTGCGCGTCGTTCCCGACCTACGTCATGTTCGACGTCACGAACCTCTGCAACGCGCGCTGCGTGCACTGCCCGCAATCGCTGCGCGACGAGGACGGCGAGGTGCCCGACTTCCTGCGCGCGAAGGAGCATCAGTCGCTGGACACTTTCAAGCGCGTGATCGACGAGTGCGCCGAGCACGTCGTGAACTTCGTGCGCATCACCGCCGACGGCGAGCCCCTGGTCCATCCACACCTGTTCGCGATGCTCGAGTACGCACGCGACCGCGGCGTCGGCCCGGTCGGCCTGACCACGAACGGTTCGCTCCTGCGCGAAGATCGCGCCGTGCGCCTGCTCGAGTCGGGTGTCGCCATGGTCGACTTCTCGCTCGATGCGGTCCGCCGCGAGACCTTCGACGAGATCCGCGTGGGCCTCTCCTTCGAGCGTACGCTCGAGAACGTACACCGCTTCCTGCGCCTGCGCGACGAGCGCGGCGCCGACGTCAAGGTGATCGTCAGCTTCGTCAAGCAGGCGGCGAACCTGGGCGAGGTCGACGAGTTCCGCGCCCACTGGGAGCCGCTCGTCGACGAGGTCGTCGTGCGCGAGATGATCTCGAACGTCGGCCTCAACGAGCCCTCGGAGAACCTGTGGCCCGGCTGGGACGCGCGCTGGCCCTGCGCGCACTTCTTCCGGCGCGTGGTGATCAACCACCAGGGCCTCCTGAAGGCCTGCCCGATCGACTGGGAACAACGCACCGTCAACCTGCCCGTGGCCACCGCCTCGCTGTTCGAGCAATGGCACGGGGACTTCTACTGGTCGCACCGCATGCAGCACCTGAACGATCGCATCGCGGCGAGCAGCGCGTGTGCGAACTGCCCCGATTGGGCCGGCACGCCCTGGGAGCTCGGCTACGAGAAGATCGTCGAGCGGCTGGTCCCGAACGCGGGCGCGGCGTAGCCGCCGGGGACTTCGCTCAGCGCGCGAGCGCCCGCACCCGCCAGGCCTCGCGCAGGCCCGGGAGGACCCCATCCCCGAGGAAGAACTGACGCTCGAGCTCCGGCGGCACGCTCAGCTCGCCCTCGATCACCGCACGGCGCACGCTCTCGAGCGCGTACTCAACGGTCTTCGCGTCGGCGTCGCGCAGGTAGGCGGCGCAGGGGAACGGCTGGATCCATGGCGCCAGCTCGTCGAAGGCGGGCTCGCAGTCGGTCGACAGGCACTCGATCGGATCGGCGACGTGCCCGGGCAACTCGTATCCCATCCACGCGAGCTCCGGCCCGGCGAGCGCGTTCAGGGCCTCGATCTCGGCGCTGGACAAGACGCTCAGCCAGCGCGCGAGCGAATCGGTGTAGATCCCCTCACCGGGGTCCGCGAAGGAGGAGTTCGTCAGCCAGGAGCCTGTCTCGCTCTCTGCCCGGAACGCCTCGACGCGCGTCATCGCGGGCGTGAACGGCGTGTCGAGGAAGGCGCAGAGCTCCTCCAGACGCGCCTGGGGATCGCGCACGAGATCCTCGTAGCGCAGGAGTTGCACGCGACCCGAGAGCTCCCCCTCGTGATCGAGGAAGCTGCGCGTCAAGGCCACGCTCTTGCGCCAGTGGCGGACGTAGAAAAGCAGCGGACGCTTGCCAGCGCCGCTGCCCTGCTTCCGGTTCTGCGAGGCGACGATGGCGCGCAGGTCCCGCACGAGCATCACGAACCGCATCTCCGGGAAGGCGCGCGCGAGCGCCGGCAGGAACTCCTCGCACCAACTGACCTTGGTCCCCGCGAGCCGCGTCCCCGCGTCCCCGTAGAGCTCGACCGAGAGCTCGGTCAGGCTGCGGTAGACGTCCGCGAAGGTGCGACCTCCGACCTGATCGAGCCGCCGGCAGAGCCCGGGGTGCTGCTCCGATTTCCACCTTCGGATGTCGGCGCGCAGGCGGCCAAGGAGCTCCGCCGGAATGTCCTCGGAGAGATCGGCCGCGAGGATCGCGGCGTTCACGTCAGCGTGCCGCGCGAAGAAGTGGTCCGAGGTCGGCTCCTCCGGATCCCAGTCCGTCGCACCCGCGCGCGCCAGGTGGAAGCTGCGGTACGCCTTGAGGACGTAGATGAAGGGATCGGCGACCACGAGGCACTCGGGGCCGGCGCCGAGCATGCGCGAGAGCAGCGTCGTCCCCGAGCGGAACATGCCCGAGAGCAGCAGCGGCCGCGTCATGAGCGCACCCGCCCACCTTGGCGGAGGAGCTCGAGCGAGTCCGCGCCCTGATTCGCGATCAGGTCGAGCACCGAGAGGTGCGACACGAAGGGCAGCAACGCGCCTTGCGAGCGCTGCTCGTACGTGGGGTGCTCGTAGTCCTGGAACGCGCAGGCGATCCGCTCGTCCGCGAAGCACTCGAGGCGCAGGTAGCCCGCGGAGCCGTTGTTGGCGAGGTAGCCGGTCGCACCGACGGCGCGGCACACGCCGATCAGCTTCTCCGTCTTGTGCCCGCTCGCGCCCAGGGACGACGTGCACCCGAGCGCCGTCTCGATGCCGAGGTAGCGGCACAAGTCGATGAGGAGCGCGACGTTGAGGTCGCCGAGTGTCGCCGCGGTGCGCGCGAAGCCTGCTTCCAGGAGCTCCAGCGCGTCCGCGAAGAACGGGGCGTGGCGGTAGACGTGCCGGAAGGCGTCGAGGTGCCGCCGGCGCCAGTCCACGTCGCTCGCCAGTTTGGCGGCCGCGATGTGCGTGCCGCGCTGGGAGGCGCGCTCGATCGGCACCGTCAGCCACTTGACCTCCGCGCCCGTGCGGTCCTTGCGAATGCGGTTGCGGTTCTTCCATTCACGCTTGATGAAGTCCACGTCGTCGAGGAACCAGAACTCGTCGACGCGGTCGATCATCTCGAAGTAGCCGATCCACGGGATGTAGTGCGGCTGGCAGCAGGCGATCTGTTTCACGCGCGCCCCTCGTTGAGGGCCGTCGCGCGCGCGTGGCGGAGCGCCGGCGAGCACCGGAAGGTCGCGATGCTCGAGTGCTCGAACGGCATGTAGGGCAGCTGGCAGCAGGCGATCTGTTTCACGCGCGCCCCTCGTTGAGGGCCGTCGCGCGCGCGCGGCGGAGCGCCGGCGAATTCCAGAAGGCAGCGATGCTCGAGTGCTCGAAGTCGGCCTCCGCAGTCCCCGCGCGGATCCGGCCGGAAGCGTCCAGCCGCACTTCGCCGAACGCGTCCGGTGCCGCCGCGCCGCGCCGGACGCGGCCCCCACCGAGCCGCGCGAGCATGCGGGCGACGAAGGCCTCGTCCTCCTCCTCGTGGACGATCAGCGCGCCGCGCGCGCGATCCTCCAGCTCCCCCACCAGCCGCTCGAGGAGGTCCGTGCCGCCGTAGGTCTCCGCCATCTGGATCGCGATCCGCGGCGGAAAGCTCGCGTCGCCGGGCTCGGTGAAGCCCCGGCGGCGCGCCGCTTGCACGCGCTTCTCGAGCGGCGCGCAGGCCTCGCGCAGGTCGACCGGCCGCGCCGGCGCCGCCAGGAGGCTCGGGAGCACGAGCGGCAGCGCGTACGACAGGAAGCGCGCCGGCGTGTCCTCCGCGCGCAGCGCGCGTCGATCGACAAAGAGCGATCCCCGCGGAAAGTCCGGCCCACAGGCGGCGTCGTAGCGAAGCACGAACCGCTCCGCCCCTCCGATCTCCGCGCGCTCGACGACGACCAGGCCGCAGCTCGGGCCCGTCCCGACGAGCCCGACCGGCCGCTCGCTGGCCACGACGAGGTCGTAGCCCGACGGCGAGTCCACGTTCCG
>SMVQ01000085.1 GCA_004357655.1 Planctomycetota bacterium | reverse complement strand
GCTCTTGGAAGCCGACGTCGAAGTGATCGACCTCCTTCCGATCTTCCTAGCCGCGCGCTACGACGATTCGGGCACGACGGACCGGCGGCTCTACCATGAGTACGACGACCACTGGACCCCGCGCGCGGCCGTGCTCGCGGCCGGCGCGATCGCGCGCAGGCTGCGCGAGATGCCGTGGTTCGAGGCGGGCCCGCACCGCGCCGGTGTCGACTTCGAGGTCCGGCGCGAGCAGGGTGTCTGGGACCTGCACTTGGAGCACAAGCACCTCGTGCGGCTGCCCGAGCCGAGCGGTCCTGTCCCCGTGTGGTTCGAGCGCGTCGTGAATGCGCAGGGCGAGCGCGCGCACGAAAAGGACATCACGAGCCCGATCCTCCTGCTCGGAGACAGCTACTCGCGCTATTACGCGCCCGAGAGCAGCGACCTAGTGAGCCTTCTCTACGCCCGCACAGGCTGGCGGCTCGACGGGATCGTCCTCTCCGGCAACGCATCCAAGGGCGTCTGGGAGGCCGTGGCGCGCCGGCGCGACGGGCTCGCGGGCAAGCGTGTCGTCGTCTGGGTCCTCACGGCGAAGGCGTTCGCCAATCCCGACTTGCGTGTGGCGGTGCCGCTCTTTTCGGATTGACACGAGCGCGCGGCGGTTCGCTGCTATCCTCGTGTCTCCCGAGCCACCAGAGGAATCCGCCATGCAACCACGCATCTCGATCGCGACTCTCCTCCTCGCCCTCCTGGGCGCGTCCCCCGCGTTCGGCCAGGGCAGCGACGCCTGCGCCATGGCGCAGGGCATCAGCGGCACCGGCGCCTTCGCCTTCGACAACACGAGCGCGACGCTCGACGGCGTGCCCGATCCGCTCTGCAACGCCTTCGGCACATCCGACATCGATTTCGACGTGTGGTTCGAGTGGACCGCGCCCGCGACGGATCGCTTCCTGCTCGAGACGTGCAATCTGACGAGCGTCGATACGAAGGTCGCAGCGTACGACGGTTCCTGCACCGGTCCGATCCTCGCGTGCAACGACGACTCGTGCGGCTTGCAGTCGCGGATCAGCTTCGACGCGATTCTCGGCCAGGCGTACCTGCTTCGCATCGGTACGTTCCCGGGCGCAGCCGGCGGCACCGGCACGTTCACGATCACCGACTCCGTGCAGGTGTTGAATCCGGCGAACGGCAACTACTACGAGGTGGTCTTCGAGCACCTCTCCTGGGGCGCCGCCCGGATCGCGGCTGAGGCGACGACGTTCATGGGCCATCAGGGACACCTCGTGACGCTCACCGACAATGCGGAGGACCAGTTCGTCTACTTCACGCTCGCGGGCAGCGAGCTCGGCAACGCGTGGCTCGGGGCGTTCCAGAACATGAACTCGCCCACGTACTCGGAGCCGGCCGGAGGCTGGGAGTGGGTGACGGGCGAGCCCTTCCTGTACACGAACTGGACTGCCGGCGAGCCCAACAACGGCGGCGGGACGGAGGCATACCTCGGCTACTGGCCGGCCGAGCAGTGGAACGACTACACCTTTGACGACGGCGCGGTCGCCGCCTACGTCATCGAGTACGACACGGGGACGACGATCGGCGACAACTACTGCCTCTCCGTCGTGAACTCCTCCGGTGGTGCCGCCGAGATCTCCGGCACGGGGAGCGCGAGCGTCGCCGCGAACGACCTCTCCCTGTCCGCGGAGCCCGTGCCCGCGACCCAGAACGGCATCTTCTTCTACGGTCCCGACCAGGTGCAGCAGCCCTTCGGCAACGGGTTTCTCTGCATCGGTCCCGGCGCCACGGGGATCGCGCGCCTCGACGTCGTGAATGCGGGCCCCGGCGGTGTGCTCGCCCACGACCTCGACATCACGATGCCGTCCACTCAGGCCACGCAGATCACGGTGGGGTCCACGTGGAACTTCGCGGCGTGGTTCCGCGACCCGGCGGCGGGCGGCGCGTTCTTCAACCTCTCGAATGGGCTGGAGGTTACTTTCCTGCCTTGATGCGGCTGGACGCTGAGCGGCTTCACGCGCCGGCTGCCAGAGTCCGCTCCGCCTCGTCGAGCACCTCCGTCCACTCCGCGGTCGGTGCGTTCGCGAGCGCCTCGCGGCCCATCTCGACCACGGCTGCGAGGTCGGCCGAGGGGTCCTCGCCGCGCTCTCGCGCGAGTCGCGCGCGGTGTATCAGCGCGCGGGACGTCAGGAGGTTCACGCGGTTCTGGCAGCCGTCGAGCGCGCTCGCGCGACCGAGATCGGCGAGCGCGCTGTCGATCCACTCGGACGCGGCGGAGTGGTCCGCGCGGGTCAGGGCGAGCTCGGCCCGCGTGACCGCGCAGCCGTAGTGCTCGTGCGCGAGACCTGGGGCGCGGTCGAGGATCCGAAGGCCCTCCTCGATCAAGGCCGGGTCGCCGCTCGTACGCGCCTCGACGAGGAACGTGCTGGCGAGGAGCATCGTCGCGTCGGTGCAGGCGGGGTGGATTCCGAGCGTGCGCTCGAGCGCGGCGCGGGCCCGTGGCAGGTCACCGAGGGCGTAGTAGTGCTCGGCCTTGGCGTAGTGCGCATCGTAGTAGCTGCGGCGGATCCCGATCGCGCTGTCGTAGCTCGCGATCGGGTCGCGCCCCACCAGGCAGAGCACATCGCCGCGCAGCTTCCACACCTCCTCGGCGTCCGGCTCATCGCCGAGGATCCGGTCACAGGCGGCGATGCAGGCCTCGAGCTCGCCGTCCGCCAGGAGCTGCGCCGCGCGGCAGAACTCGAGCTGCCAGAGGGGCAAGCCCGCGCGCAAGCGCTCCGCCTCCTCGAAGGCCACGGCCGCCTGACGCAGGCGCCCGCGCGCCCGGCGCAGCCCGTCGCGCGTGCCTTCCTCCGTGATGTGCTGTCGCTCCTGATGCTGGCGCTCGAGGTAGAGGGCCAGGTACAGCCGGCCGAGCTCGAAGTACGCGCCGGCCAGGTGCCCGACGCGATCTATTGCGCGCTCCATCTCCTCGAGCGCGCCTTGCAGGTCATCGCGGCGGAAGAGCGCGACCCCGCGGTAGAAGCGCGCCCACGCCGTGTCCGGACGGTCCGCCAGGACTCGGCCGAGGCGCTCGACGAGTGCGTCCAACCGCTCGAAGGCGCGGTCGATCGGGCCCGCCGTGCGGTAGAGGCTCGCATCCCATTCCGCGAGCTCGCGCACCACCTCCAGCGCCGGTGCCAGGCCCGCGTCCGTCTCCTGACTCGGCTCGGTGGGCCGCGCCGGAACGCCGACCACCTTGCCCACCAGGCGCTTCAGCCATGCGCCGGACTCGGACTCGACGGTGAGCCCGCGCGCGATCTTGTCGAGCTCCACGCGCACGAGCTCGAGCGTCGCGTAGCGCGCGCGCTTCGCCTTTTGCAGGCACTTCAGGACGACGGCCTCCAGGCCCCGGGGGATCGAGGCGTCGAACGAGCGGGGGAACGGCGGGTCATCGTGGATCACGGCGTGGAGGACGTCGACGAGGTTGGTGCCCACGAAGGGGTAGCGACCGGTGAGCTTGTAGAAGAGCGTGCCGCCGAACGCGTAGACGTCGCTGCGCGCGTCCACCTCGTGCGGCTCGCCGCGGGCCTGCTCCGGCGGCATGAGGCCCGGCGTGCCGATCACCTGACCCGCGGTGGAGAGCGTCGCGCCGACGCCGCCGGAGATGTCGCGCGCGATGCCGAAATCGGTCACGTAGGCGCGGCCCTCCCGATCCAGGAGGATGTTCTCGGGCTTGATGTCACGGTGCACGATGCCCTGCCCGTGAGCATGGTGCAGGGCGCGCGCCACCTCGATCATCACACGCAGGAGCGGGCCGAGCTCGAGCGCGGCACTCTTCAGGTTGCCGCCGTCGACGAACTGCATCGAGATGTAGGGTTGGCCATCCTCGCCGCCCAGCTCGTAGATCTGCACGATCGCCGGATCGGAGAGCCGCGCGGTGAACCGCGCCTCGCGGCGGAAGCGTTCGAGGTCCGCGGGGCGCGCGTTCATCAGGAACTTCAACGCGACGGAGCGGTCGAGCCGCCGATCGCGCGCGAGGTACACGATTCCGGCGCCCCCGCGACCGATCTCGCGGACGAGCTCGAAGTGCTCCGGCGCCGCCGGACGCCCCGCGGGCCACGGGTTCGCGGCGAACAGGTCCTGGCGCACGGCCTCCTCGACCAGGTGACGCTCTTCGTTCACCGCCATGGGGCTGATTCTAGCCCATCGCCCATTCGAGCCCCGTCCGTTCCGCCCTGGTCCCGCGTCACATTAGAGTAGAGCCGTGTTCCCGACGACGATCTGGACGACGATCGAAATGGCCGGTGCGCGCGACCCCGGGGCGCTCGAGGCGTTCGCGCGCGAGTACCGCGCGCCGGTGCTCGCGGCGATCGAACAGCGGGGCTTCGCGGACGGCGATGCGGAGGACCTGTGCCAGGACGTGTTCCTGCGCATCCTGTCCGGCGACGTTCTCGCGCGGGCCGACGCCGCGAAGGGACGCTTCCGCAGCCTCTTGCTGGCCGTGACGATGCACGTGGTCCAGCACCGGCTGGCGAAGCGCCGGGAGATCGTGACGGACGACCTCGAGCCGCTGGAGCGCGATCCCGACTTTGACCGGGCGTGGGTCCTGCACCTCGCCGAGCGGGCGATGCGGCGGCTGCGGGCGGCGTCCTCGCCGTACTTCGAAGTGTTGCGAGACCACCTGGCGGGCACCGTGCAGGACCGGAACAAGCTGTGGATCGCCCGGAACAAGCTCCAGGCCCTCATTCGGGACGAGGTGGCTCGGACCTGCTCTTCTCCGGGTGCGATCGAGGGCGAGCTCGAGTACCTGCGGCGCTACCTGCGCCCGAATTCCCAGAATCTCTGAGACGCTCCGGCGCTCCGTGGGATTCCCTTGCGGCTGGCGCGGGCTGGAGCTTCCGCACGCTGCGCTCCCGCGGCCTTTCCCCGAAGAACCCACGAGGTACGAACGATGAGAGTCCAGACCCTGGTCGGCACCATCAAGGGCGCGTTCCTGTTCACCTCCGACGGTTCGCGCGAGCGCTGGACGATCGAGGGGCCCTCATTCAAGGGCTGGAAGGTCACGGCCTCCGAGCGCGCACCCGACGGGACGACCTTCGTGGCGACGGCGAGCGACGTGTACGGGCCGGCGATCCACAAGAGCACGAACCTGACGGACTGGACCCAGATCGAGGCGGGGCCGGCCTGGCCCGAGGACGGTGGGCGGAAGCTGAACCAGATCTGGATCATCCGCGCCGGCGGCGAGTCGCTGTTCGCGGGGGTCGACGAGGCGGGGCTCTTCCGGAGCGATGACGCGGGCGAGTCGTGGCAGCCCGTCGAGGGCTTGAACGAGCACGCGACGCGCAGTGCGTGGTATCCCGGCGCCGGGGGGCTGTGCGCGCACTCGATCCTCTTCGACGAGGGGAACCCCGATCGGATCTGGTGCGGCATCTCGGCCGTGGGCGTGTTCCGTTCGGACGACCGCGGCGGCTCCTGGACGCCGAAGAACGAAGGCATCCGCGTCATCATCGAGGACAAGGAGCACAAGGACATCGGGTTCTGCGTCCACGCGCTCGCGCAGGACCCGAGCGACCCGAACGTCATCTATCGCCAGGACCACGCCGGCATGTACCGGAGCACGGACGGGGGCGACCACTGGGAGGAGAACGCCGTGGGCCTCGCCTCCGGCTTCGGCTTCCCGATCGCGATCGACCGCCGCACGAAGAGCCTGTTCGCGATCCCCCTGGAGAGCGACGAGTACCGCATGCCGAAGGGCGGCGCGTTGCGGGTCTTCCGCAGCTCGGACGGCGGGGACTCGTGGGTGCCGTTGACACGCGGCCTGCCGCAGGAGCACGCCTACGCGGGCGTCCTGCGCGGCGCCCTCGCCGTCGACGACCTCGATGAGTGCGGCGTCTACTTCGGGACGACGGGCGGCTCCGTGTACTTCAGCCGTGACGGCGGCGAGTCGTTCGAGCAGCTCCCGTGCGCTCTGCCCCGCGTGCTCAGCGTGCGGACGTACGTGGAGGCTTGAGGCCGTGGCGCGCGTGACCGTCGAGCTCCCGAGCGCCCTGGCCGCGGTGACCGGAGGTGTGCGCACGCTCGAGGTCGAGGGCGAGACGCTGGCAGCCGCGCTCGCGGACCTCGCGCGCAAGCTGCCGCAACTCGCGGTGCACCTCTACGACGAGTCGGGCGGCTTCCGCCAGCACGTCCTGTGCTTCCACAACGAGACGAACACGCGCTGGCTCGACGGCGCGGCGGTGGTCCTCGCGGAGGGCGACACGATCCGCTTCCTGCAGGCCGTGTCGGGTGGCTGATCAGCCGCCCGACACAGCCTGCAGGAACGCGAGCAGGAGCTGGTGGAACCGCTCCGGCTGCTGCATGTAGCAGGCGTGCCCGGCGTCCTCGAGCACTTCGAGACGCGCGTTCGTCATCCCGTCGGCGAGCCTCTCGGCCTGCGCGCGAGGGATCAACCGATCCTCGCTGCCCCACACGAGGAGCGTCGGCAGGGCGTTGCCCGCGAGCCGCGCCGCGTGCTCCTCGATCGCGACCGGCGCGACGCCGACGAAGCCCGCGAGGCGCTCGGGGTGCTCCGCCACCAGGGGCAGGCTGAAGCGCCCGCTCATCGACGGGGACACGACGACGGGTTGCTCGAGTCCGAGCTCGTCGAGCAGCGCGGGCAGGAACGCCGCGGGGGCGAGCGTGCTCGCCTCCGAGTCGCCGAAACCCGGCAGGTCGATCGCGACGACGCGGTAGCCATCGGCACCGAGGAGGGCGAGTGTGCCGAGGTCTTCCCAGGTCGCGGCTCGGAAGCTCGCGCCGTGCAGGAAGAGGACGGCGGGTCCCGCGGCGGGCCCGGCCTCGAGCAGGTGCACGCGCGAACCTCCGAGCTCGATGTCGCGGGCCGTGATGTTCGTCGTCATGGGTACGCCGCCACAGCTCGCAAGGGCGAGTCCGAACAGGGCTGTTCGCATGTCGGGCAGTGTAGCGGGTGTGCCGGGCGTACCACGCGCTACACTCGAGGCCGTGGTGCTCCTCCTCCTCTTCGCGCTCGCAATGCCGGCGCTCGTCGCGCCGCGGCCCGACGAAGCGCCGGTCGACTTCGTACGCGACGTCCGCCCGATCCTCTCCGACCGGTGCTTTCCCTGCCACGGTCCGGACGCGGCCGCGCTCGAGCGCGAGGGCGGTTTCAGGCTCGACCGGTTCGCGGACGCGACGGAGGACCTCGGCGGCTACGCGGCGATCGTGCCCGGCGACGTCGCCGGCAGCGAGCTGGTGCGGCGTCTGCGCAGCACGCGCTCGCGCTCGCGCATGCCGCCGCCGCGCTCCAAGCTCACCGTCAGCGAGCGCGAGATCGCGCTGCTCGAGCGCTGGATCGAGCAGGGCGCGTCGTACGCTGCGCACTGGGCTTTCGTGCCTCCGGAGCGGCGCGCGCCGCCCGCGGTCCAGGCGACCGAGTGGCCGCGCGACGAGCTCGACCGCTTCGTGCTCGCGCGGCTCGAGGCGGCGCAGCTCGCGCCCGCGAGCGTGGCCGAGCGCGAGACGCTCCTGCGCCGTGTGACGCTCGACCTCACGGGCCTGCCCCCGAGCCTCGCCGCGATCGACGCCTTCCTCGCCGACGACGAGCCGGGCGCGTACGCGAGAACCGTCGAGCGCCTGCTCGCCTCGCCGCGCTATGGCGAGCGGATGGCCGCCGACTGGATGGACCTCGCGCGCTACGCCGACACCTACGGCTACCAGAACGACGTCGAGCGCCGCGTCTGGCCCTGGCGCGACTGGGTGATCCGCGCGTTCAACCAAAACCTCGCCTACGACGCGTTCGCCACCTGGCAGATCGCCGGCGACCTGCTCCCGGATGCGACGCGCGAACAACGCCTCGCCACGACGTTCAGCCGCCTGCACCGGCAGACGAACGAGGGCGGCAGCGTCGAGGAGGAGTATCGCGTCGAGTACGTCTCCGACCGCCTCCACACCTTCGGGATGGCGTTCCTGGGCCTGACGCTCGAGTGTGCGCGCTGCCACGACCACAAGTTCGACCCCATCGCGCAGCGGGACTACTACGCGCTCTCGGCCTTCTTCGCGAGCATCGACGAGTCGGGGCTGTATTCGCACTTCACCGATGCGGTGCCGACGCCGACGCTCCTGCTCACGACGGACGGGGACGAGCTCCGCATCGCGGAGCTCGAGCTGCGCATCGAGCGCGCGGAGGCCGGACTCGCCGTGGACGACATGCCGCCCGCGTACGACGAGTGGCGAGCGCGGCGACTGCCCGTGCTCGCGATGCCCGGGTGCACGGCCCGCTTCGCCTTCGACGCCATCGAGGACGGGACGCTCGCGAACCTCGCCGACGCGTCGAAGCCCGGACAGGTCTTCGAGGAGCCCCAGCTCGTGCCGGGCCGCACGGGGCGGGCCCTGCTGCTCTCGGGCGAGAATGGCGCGCGCTTCGCGGGCATCGGCGAGTTCAGGCGTTGGGATCCGTTCACCATCGCGCTCTGGCTGCGCACGCCGGACCGGAAGGAGCGCGCCGTCGTGCTGCATCGCTCGCGCGCGTGGACCGATTCGGGCAGCCGCGGCTACCAGTTGCTCCTGGAGGACGGTCGCCCGAGCTTTTCCCTTATCCACTTCTGGCCCGGGAATGCGATCCGCGTCCGGGCGCTCGCGCCGATCCCCGAGGGGGAGTGGGTGCACGTCGCCGTGACCTATGACGGCTCGAGCCGAGCCGGCGGGCTCGCGCTCTACCTGGGCGGCCGGCGGGTGGAGGTCGAGACGGTGCGCGACCGGCTCACGCGCGCGATCGTCGGCGGCGGCGCCGACACGCTCACGCTCGCGCAGCGCTTTCGCGACCGGGGTTTCAAGGGCGGCGTGCTCGACGAGCTCTTCCTGTTCGACCGGGAGCTGTCCGCGCTGGAGGTGGCCTGGCTCCATGACGAAGCGCCGGTCCGCGCGCTCCTCGCGCGCGAGCCGGCGACGTGGACGCCGGCGGAGGACGCCGCCGTGTTCGCGGCGTTTCTTACGGGTGAGCACGCGCCCAGCGCGGAGGCCCGCGCGCAGCTGCGCGACCTGCGCCGGGAGCTCGGCACGCTCGTCGACGGGATCCCCGAGATCATGACGATGGAGGCGACGCCGGCGCCGCGGCCGACGTACGTCCTCGCGCGCGGCTCGTACGAGGCGCGGCGCGAGCGGGTGGAACCGGACACGCCGCCCGCCGTGTTCGCTTTCCAGCGCGAGTTGCCGCGGAACCGGCTGGGGCTCGCGCGGTGGCTCACGAGCCCGGAGAACCCCTTGTTCGCGCGCGTCGCCGTGAACCGCCTGTGGCAGACCGTCTTCGGCCGTGGACTCGTCGCGACGCCCGAGAACTTCGGCAGCCAGGGCCGCCCGCCGTCGCACCCCGCGCTGCTCGACACGCTGGCCCTGGACTTCGTGCTCTCGGGCTACGACGTGAAGGCGATGCTCCGGCGGCTCGTGCTCTCCGCGACCTACCGCCAGAGTTCGCGCGCGTCGGCGGACGCGCGGATGCGCGACCCCGAGAATCTGCTCTACGCGCGCGCCCCCGCGTTCCGCCTCGGGGCGGAGGCGGTCCGCGACCTGGCGCTCGCCGCGAGTGGTCTGCTCGGGTCGGAGATCGGCGGCCCGAGCGTGAAGCCGTACCAACCGGCGGGGCTCTGGAAGGAGAAGGGCGGGCTCGTCTACCAGCCCGACACGGGCACGGGGCTCTACCGCCGCAGCCTGTACACCTTCTGGAAACGCACCTCGCCGCCGCCCTCGATGATGATCTTCGACATGGGCAAGCGCGAGGTGTGCGTCGCGCGCCGCCGCACGACGAACACGCCGCTCCAGGCGCTCGTGCTCATGAACGACACGCAGTTCGTCGAGGCGAGCCGCGTGCTCGCCGCGCGGGTGATGAGGGCGGTGGAGGACACGGAAGCGCGGATCGCGCGCGCCTTCCGACTCCTCGCAGGTCGCCGGCCCAGCGAGCGGGAGCTCGCGATTCTGATCGAGCTCGAGCGCGAGCAACGCGCGCGGTTCGCCGCGGACTCGATCGCTGCGCGCGCGCTCCTCGCGGTGGGGGCGGCGCCGTTGGACGAGTCCCTCGATCCGACCGGGCTCGCTGCGCTCGCGACGGTGGCAAGCACGCTCCTGAGCTACGACGCGGTGGTGACCCGAAGATGAGCGCGCCCCTCGGCCCCTTGGACCCCCTCGCGCCGACCCGCCGGCACTTCCTGTCCGGGACGGGCGCTTCGCTCGGCGCGATGGCGCTCGGCCGCCTCCTCGGCCGGGATGAATCGCTCGGGGCCCCGCGCCTCCCGCACCACACCCCGCGGGCGAAGCGCGTCGTCTACCTCTTCCAGAGCGGCGCGCCGTCCCAGCACGATCTCTTCGACTACAAGCCGCTGCTCATGGAGCGCAACGGCGAGGAGCTGCCCGACGCGGTACGGCGCGGCCAGCGCCTCACGGGCATGTCGGCCAACCAGGCGCGGCTCCCGCTCGCGGGCGCGCAGTTCGAATTCCGGCGCCACGGGGAGTGCGGCATGTGGGTGAGCGAGCTCCTGCCCCGCACGGCGGAGATCGTCGACCGGCTCTGCTTCGTCCGGTCCGTCTTCACGGAAGCGATCAACCACGACCCTGCGATCACCTTCATCCAGACCGGCTCGCAGATCGCCGGCCGCCCGAGCATGGGTTCGTGGATCAGCTACGGGCTGGGCAGCATGAACGAGAACCTGCCCGAGTTCTGCGTGCTGGTCAGCAAGGACAAGGGTGGCCAGCCGCTGTATTCCCGCCTGTGGGGCAGCGGCTTCCTGCCTTCGCGCCACCAGGGGGTGCAGTTCCGCGCCGGCCGCGATCCCGTGCTCTACCTGTCCGACCCCGAGGGCATCTCGCGCGCGAGCCGTCGGCGGATGCTCGATGCGCTGCGGTCACTGCACGAGGAGCAATACGAGCGCGAAGGCGATCCGGAGATCCTCGCGCGCGTCGCGCACTACGAGATGGCGTACCGGATGCAGACCTCGGTGCCCGAGGTCGCCGACATCGGTGACGAGCCGCACGAGACGTTCGAGCTGTACGGCGAGGACGCGCGCGAGCCCGGAACGTACGCGGCGAATTGCCTGCTCGCGCGGCGTCTCCTGGAACGCGGCGTGCGCTTCATCCAGCTCTACCACAAGGGCTGGGACCAACACGGCGATCTACCGGCCGGCATCCGCACGCAATGTCGCGAGACGGACCGTGCCTCCGCCGCGCTCGTCACGGACCTCGCACGCCGCGGCCTGCTCGATGACACGCTCGTCATAT
>SMVQ01000084.1 GCA_004357655.1 Planctomycetota bacterium | reverse complement strand
CGGACAAGAAGGTCAATGCGCATCGCCGTCATAGGTACCGGATACGTCGGCCTCGTCGCCGGAACGTGCTTCGCTGAACTCGGCAACACCGTCACGTGCATCGACATCGACGAGGGCAAGATCGCCAAGCTGAAGCAGGGCCTCATCCCGATCTACGAGCCCGGCCTGGAGGAGCTCGTGAGGCGCAACTTCCACGACGGGCGCCTGCGCTTCACGACCGACTACACAGTCGGGATGGACCGCGCCCAGATCGCCTTCATCGCGGTCGGCACTCCCCCGGGTGATAACGGCAGCGCGGACGTCAAGTACGTCCTCGCCGCAGCGCGCTCCATCGCCACGGAGATGAAGGGCTACACCGTCATCGTCGACAAATCGACTGTTCCGGTTGGGACCGCCGCGAAGGTGCGGGAGGCGATCGAGGCGATCACGAGCTGCGAGTTCGACGTGGTCAGCAACCCCGAGTTCCTCAAGGAGGGCGCGGCCATCGACGACTTCATGAAGCCCAATCGGGTCGTCATCGGCGCGAATTCCGACCGGGCGGCGCGCATCATGGACGAGCTCTACGAGCCGTTCGTACGCACGGGGAAGCCGATCCTCCACATGGACGTGGCGTCGGCCGAGCTGACGAAGTACGCGGCGAACGCGATGCTCGCGACGCGGATCTCGTTCATGAACGAGATCGCCAACATCTGCACGCGCGTCGGGGCCAACATCGATGCCGTCCGGAAGGGGATCGGATCGGACGATCGCATCGGTTCACGCTTCCTCTTCTCCGGCGTCGGATACGGCGGCTCCTGCTTCCCCAAGGACGTGCAGGCCATCTGGAGCACGGCTGAGGAGCATGGCTACGACTTCCGAATCATCCGCGCGGTCGAGGAAGTCAATGAGCGCCAGAAGCGCATGCTCTTCGACATGGTATGCGACGAGTTCGGCGACGACTTGTCGGGCCTCCACTTCGCGGTCTGGGGCCTCGCATTCAAGCCGAACACGGACGACATGCGCGAGGCCCCCTCCATCGTGGTGATCGAGGCCCTCCTCCAGGCCGGAGCGACCGTCTGCGCCTACGATCCGGAGGCGATGGAGGAGTGCAAGCAGCACTATTTCAGCGACAAGATCGAGTACGCGGCCGTGCCGATGGAGGCCTTGTCGGACGCCGACGCCCTCATCCTCGTCACGGAGTGGAACGAGTTCCGGAGGCCCGATCTCGACGAGGTGAAGGCCGCCTTGAAGCAACCCGTGATCTTCGACGGTAGAAACGTGTACCCCAGGAAGACCCTCCTGGAGATGGGCTTCAAGTACCGGGGCATCGGCCGCTGACCCGACGCCGTTCCTCGGGCGCCGTCACGGGGTCCTCGCCCGAGCCCGAGCCCGATTCCGTTCCGGTTCCGGCATCCCGGCCCCAAGCCTGACGGGCCGCCGCCGCGAGCAACCTCGGGCACGCCCACGGGCTCGACGGAATCGGCGCGTGAATCCCAACGACAGGGCGGCCCACCCCGAAAGGATGAAGCCGCCCTTTCTGATGTCGTGGTAGCTCGAGGATGCCCGGAGATGCGTCACGGCGACGACATGCACGCCTTCGCCATGCGCGTCCCGTTCATCTTCGCGCGCATTCTTACTCGAACCGGCGGTGACTTGGGAACACCCGAGCGCCAGGTTGTTGAAAAAAATTTCGGGCGGCGGCCGGCGCGGCGGCCGATTTCGGGCGGCTCGCGCGAGGTCATCACAAGAGAGAGCTTCGTTTCCATTCCAGGCAACGGGCCCTCGACCGGGTCGCCAGCCCGGATTATTGACGACGATGCACCCGAAGCGCTCCTACTTCGGACCCTGCCGGCACTTCAGGTGCGCCGCCGTCATCGACGACCGGCAGAGGTCGCCTGCGGGGCCGTCACACCTGAAGTGAGGGTCGGAACCCAGTTACAACGCTTCGGGTGCAGCGGCCTGAATAATTCGGGCTAGCCATCCGATCCCGTTCCCCACCTTGCCTTTACGGCGGCTCGCAGTCGCGCGAACGACCGCATGCCCTCCACGGCGTCGCGCAGTCGCGCGCCCGATTTGGACTGCTCGCGCATCAGGTCCGAGAGCTCGCGGCGGCAGTGATGCAGTGCGCCCGCCGCCGCCTCGAGATCTCCCGCTTCGATCCAGCTCTCCGCGATCCGGTCGAACGCCCGGACCCGGTCGACCGGATCGAGTGCCGTGCGGGCGACGCGCTCCAGTAGCCTCCGCGCGTCGGCCCCCCGTCCGAGGTCGCCCTGGCTACGCGCGTACCAGAGCATCGCCTCGTCGCGAACGCCACGGGGCGTGTCGAGGTCGAGCAGGGCCTGCTCGAAGTGTCCGAGGGCCGCCGCCGGGTCGTCCTCCCGCACGAGCCTCCCGAGCGCGATCGCCGCGCGTCCGCGGAACGGGGTTCCCGCCCCTCGCGCCCAGGCGTCCTGGAATGACGCCGTCGCCGCGGCCCTGGCTCCGCCCGCGCGGGAGAGCTCGCCGGCGCGGAACGCGGCTTCCGCGCTGATCGCCCGGTCGCCGGGGAAGTACTCGATCACAGCTCCGTAGGCCCGCACCGCCCTACGGCGTGCCGCAGCGAGCGCGGAGCCCGCGAGGCCGCGCAGGTCCAGTTTCCGGTCCTTCGCGAAGCGGAGCTGATGCGCCGCGCTCGCGAGTCGCGGCGCCTCGTCGCGCACGAGCCTCTCGGTCGCGGTCCCGTCGGTCTCGAGCCCGGAGGACGCGGCGTCCGCACGGGCAGACCCCACGCGCGACCACGGCGCCCCCCGCCGCTCCGTCCGCGGCGAAGGCCACGCCGCGAGGAGCACGAGCGCGCCGACGAGCAGGTGCCGCGGGCGCCTCAAACCGCCACCAGCCTTCGGACCCTGGCCGCCGAAGCGTTGCGCTTGACGCTCTGCTCGAGCCGCCGGCGAGCGCGGAAGAGGCGCACCTTCACCAGTGCGGGCGAGATCCCACACTCGCGCGCGGTGGCAGCGCAGCTCTCCTCGCCCCCGTAGTAGGAGGCGAGTACGCGCTGGTCCCTCGCCCTCAAGCCGCGGTAAGCCGAGCGCAGGTGGAGCATCGCCGTGTCCCGATCCACCTCCTCGCCGTCGAGGTCCACCCATCCATCATCGGCCTGCTCGCACGATGTCGGCGCGAGGCCGTCGGCGAGTTCGGCCGATGCCTCGAGACTCACGCAAGCGTGGCGGGACGCGCGCTTCTTGGTGTCGCGCAGGACGTTCGACGCGATGCGCAGCAGCCAGGCCTTGAGCCGCGCCGGTTGCGCGAGTCCGGCGCGGTAGCGCGCCGCCCGGATGAAGGTCTCCTGGATGATGTCCTGCACCTCGTTGTCGTCGCGGCATCTGCTGCCGAGGAAGCTGTGCAGAACCGGACGCAAGGGCTCCAGCCCACTCCAATCTCCGAGGTCTTCGACCGTTTGCACGGGTCTCTCCTCCGCCAGTCGCCGGGAATCCGCGGCCGGGCACGCGCCGGGCCGATCGGTCGTGGAGAGGAGACCGGAGCTGGAGACCGAGGTGGCGCGCGACTTCTCGTGTGGATAAAAGCCATGCGAATCGTCGACCGCCGATTCACCGAACCCTGGTTATCCGGCACGAACGGGCCCTGATCGTCGGCGTCCCGCGCCGCGAGGGAGACCGGGCCGAGGGCCTGAGCGACGCGCGCGCGGCCACCCCTACGAAGAGAGGCGGCCGCGCGCACGATCCGTCGGTGGGTTCGGCTACTTCCGGAATCCGCGGGCCTCGTTGGCCCATTTCGTGCCCTTGAAGTTCCTCAGCACGCCCACGTACAGCCTCTGGGCCCGGTCCTGGCTCTCCTGATCCGTGGACTGCTGGTAGACGCGCCCGGCGTAGAACATCGCTTTCGGGACGTAGCGCAGCTCCTGCTTGTAGACCACGACGACCCGCATGTAGGAGATGAGGGCCTCCCTGAAGACCGCCGTCGGGTCCTCCCCGGCGCTCGCCATGGCGACACCCTTGGTGAACAAGCAGTCTCCGTGCCCCGTGTACGCGGCGGCCAGGGTGCGGTCGTCGGCCTGCGGGTCCCGCGTGATGCGCTCGAAGATCTCCGCGGCCTCGTCGAGCTTCTTCTCCGCCAGGAACGACTCCGCGGCGGCCACGTCGGCGCGGTTGCGGACCGTAGGGAATTCGGCGCTGGCCTGGGTGGCGACCTCCTCGAGCCGATCGCGGAGCTTGGCGCCCCCGAGGTTCGCGGTGTACACGAGCCGCGCCAGGTCGAGCTCGAGCTGCCAGCGCTTCGAGAGCCCCTTGCTCGCGACGATCTGCCCGAGCTGGTCCAGGGTCTTCTCGACCGCGGACTCCTTGTTCTCCTCACTGAGCGCGGCGGCCTTCTTGAGGAACGCCATCGGCACATAGCGGGAGTCCGGTTCCCGCTCGAGGAGCCGATTCGCGGCTTTGACGACCTCGTCGAACTTGCCCATCGTCTCGTTGATCTCGACGACGCGGTACATGGCGTAGGCGGGTGCCCACTTGTATCGGCTGGGCGGCTTGTCGATCACACCTGCGATGTACTCCTCGAAGTCGTCGACGGCGGTGAGGTGCTGATCGTCGGCGAGCGCCGCCTCGGCCCGATCGACGAGCTGGGGCGATCGATCGAACTCGATCATGAGCACCTTGTCCGAGCCCACCTCCTGCTGCCTCTTGTTCGTCTTGTACTGCACGGAGAGGAGGCCCTCCGTGACGACGTTGCAGTCACCGATCATCGAGCCGTCGGTGAGGAAGATCGTGTCCGCCCAGGCCGAGGTCGGGACGAGGAGGAGCGCAGCGGAGAGGGAGAGGATTTGGTCGCGGGTTCGCATGGGAGACGGGATCCGATCCAGGAGGACGCTACCCTGGGCGAGAGGCTCGGTTTCCGAGCACGGCGCCCGGAAAACGGGGGCGAAGAGAATAGTCGCGGCGACTGGAAGCTGTCAACGCGCGCCATGCCCGGGCACGGGCGGGCGCACCCGGGCCCGGTGCGCGCGGCGGGTCCGGGGGCGGGTCCAGGATCGTTCACACGGGATCCCCCGTGCCCCTCGACCGTCCCACGGAGCGGCGGTGGCATGCCGGTACGGGTTTCCTTGCCGGCTCCTCCGCGTGCAGGGCCCCCACCGTCCTCGCCCGCCATCCCCCGGGGCACGCGCCGGGTGGCGACCTCGCGGGGGGCGCGGCTCAGGCGCTGGGGACGGCCTCCGGTACGACCATCGCCGTGGCCAGCTCGCCGGCCTTGTCCGCGCCGCACAGCTCCTCGACGAGCGCCAGGGCGAACTCCATCGCCGTCCCCGCCCCCTGACTCGTCATCACGTTGCCCGACTGGATGACGCGCGGCGCGGCGCGGACCTCGGCCTTGCCGAGCTTGCCGCGGACGCTCGGATGGGACGTGACGGGAACCCCGTCGATGACCCCGGCCTCGGCGAGCACCATGGGTGCGGCGCAGATCGCCGCGGTGAGCTTGCCCGCGCCATGATGCGCGCGCAGGCTCGCGAGCAGCCTCTCGTCGCCCATCAGCGCCTCGGTGCACCCCAGACCGCCGGGGAGGACGATCACGTCGAAGACCGCGAGGTCCAGCTCGTCGAGCGCCAGGTCCGGCTGAACGCGGATTCCGCGCGAACCGAGGATCGGGCCGGCGGAGCCGAGTCCCGCCACCGTCACGTCGAGCTCGGCGCGGCGCAGGACGTCGATGATGGTCACGGCCTCGATCTCCTCGAAGCCTTCCGCGATCGGTACGAGAACCTTCTGTGTCGTGCGTGCCATGCGCCTGTCCTGATTACGGGGCCGTGGGGACCGCGCACACTCTACCCGATCGGTGGCGCCGGCCGACGTATGATGAGCCCGTGACCGACCCGTACGAAGCGACGGACCCGTCGGGCCCGGGCGGGGCGGAGCCCGTCCTCGTCAGCGCCTGCCTCCTGGGCCGGGAGTGCCGCTACGACGGCCGGCACAACGCGGACGATGCGCTCGCGCGCGAGCTCGAGCAGCGCGGCCTCCGAGCCGTCCCCTTCTGCCCCGAGGAGCAAGGTGGGCTCGGCACACCGCGTCCGGCCGCCTGGATCGAGTCGAAGGACGCTGCCGCCGTGCTCGATGGAGGCGACCGCGTCGTGAGCGAGCGCGGCCGCGACGTCACGGCACAGTTTCTCGCGGGCGCCCGCGCCGCCTTGCATGCCTGTCGGGAGCACGACATCCGACGGGCGTTCCTCAAGGAGCGCTCGCCCTCCTGCGGCGTCTGCCACACGCACGTGCACGGCACCCTCACCTCCGGCCCCGGCGTGACGGCGGCGCTCCTCCAGCGCGCGGGAATCGCGGTCACGGGCGTCGAGGGCCACCGAAGGTGAGGGCCCGTCCGAGAACAACTGCGACGTTTCGCCGAGCCCTCGTTGTTCCTCCCGAGGCGCATCGATTCGTATGCGCTGGATACTCGGACAGGTAAGCCCCGGTCTGCCGCCGGCAGATCGAGACGGCCCCTTTGGGTCGTTCGAAGGGGACCCCGCAACGAAGCCAGGGGCGGCGAGGGCCGGCGAACCCCTACCGTTGTTCTCGGACGGGCCCCGATGGCCCCGAACGAGGGCCTCAACTCGACCTGGGCCGGCCCACGATCACCACGTGGAACCCGAGCAACGACAGGCCGGGCAGTGCGCAGACGACCCGGTCGATGCGAATGAACAACCTGGTGAGGAGCGCGTTGCCCGGGACGTACTTCAAGATACCCAGGTGGTCGGGGAAGCCCGCGAACACGTAGGCGAGCACCCCGTACTTCTTGACCAGCGTGACCTCGAAGCCCGCGCGCTCGCACAGGTCGACGATGCCCTTCCGCGTGAAGCCCTGATCGCCCTCGTCGAAATGCGGGCTCCGCTTGTAGAGGAGGGCGCGCGCGAACCGGATGAGCGGGTTGTCGTTGCACGGCTCGCTCATGACGAGCACGCCGTCCTCGCGCAGCACCTCGCGGCAGTTCTCGAGGAACCCGACGTGGTCGCGCGTGTGGTGCAGGCTGCCCTTGCAGAACACGGCGTCGAACCTGCCCGGCGCGAATGGGAGCCGCTCTGCATCGGCCGTAACGAGCCGCGCCCCGGGCACGTACCGGTCTGAGACCTTCAGCATGTCGTGACTGATGTCGAGCCCGACCGCGCCCGGGTGCTTGCGCTCGAGCTCCGCGAGGAAGAAGCCCGTGCCGCACCCGAGGTCGAGCACCTGGGTCGCTCCGGGCGGGACGTGCGAGATCATCTCCGCGTGCCAATCCTGCTGGAAGAGGCGGCTGAACTCGAAGCCGTACCGGTACGCGTACCGCGGTGCGAGCTCCTTGTGGAGCTCGATTTGAGCCTGGGCGTTGGTCTTCGTCATGGCTGCCGCGCGCCGCGGCGCCGAAGTCTACCCGAGCGCCAGGGGGGGCAGTGGGACCTGACCGGCCGCATCGGGGAGCCCGGTGCGGCACCACATACCATCCACTAGCCCCCACCCGCCACGGGGCAGGTAACCGGGGCAATGACCACCCCGCGCCGCGCACGGTTGCACACATTCCTCACTTCGCGCCGCCCCCGGAAGGAACCTCCGCACCACCCAGCCAAGCTCTACCATGTCCGCTCGGAGCGCCCCCATGCCCCCACGCCGGAAAGTCCAGCTCGCGGCCGCCCTCGCCCTCCCGCTCCTCGCGCTCCTCGCCTGGTTCGGCGCGATTCCGGGCGGCTGGACGCTGCGCGGGTGGATCGAGCCGCACGCGGACCGGCGCGCGCGCGAGCAGGCGGAGTACTCGGCCGGGCGCATGGCGGGATTCCAGGCCGAGAACGAGCGCGCGGCCCCGGGCGCGGTCGTCTTCCTGGGTTCCTCAACCATGGAGCGCTTCCCGCTCAGCGAGGCCTTCCCCGGGCGCCCCTGCCTCGACCGCGGCATCGGGGACGAGACGGCCACCGAGCTCCTCGCCCGGCTCGACGCGAGCCTGCCGGACGCGCGCCCCGCCGGTGTCGTGTTGTACGCGGCGAGCGTCGACTTCCGCCGCGAGGGGCGGCCGCCCGAGGTGATCGAAGCGCGCGTGCTCGCGCTCGTCCGGCGTCTCCGCGCGCGTTTGCCCGGAATCCCGATCGCCCTCATCGGGCTCCTCTCCGAGCGCGACGCGCCGGCCGAGCTCGTGGCTCGCCTACGGCGGACCAACGCGCGGCTCGCCGAGCTCGCGCGGACGAGCGGGCTCGCCTTCGTCGCCACGGACCGCCCGCCGCTCACCCTCCCGTCCGGGGCCCTCTCCGAAGCGTATTCCGCCGACCGGCTCCATCTCTCGGAGGCGGGCTATCGCCACCTGGCGCGCTGGCTGCTCGAGGACGGCGGGGACGTGGCTCCGCTCCTTGCGCCGTGAGCTCCGCGCTCGAGAAAAGCCAGGCCGGGCCCGACCGCCGACCGATGATAGACCGCTCGGAGACCTCGCCGAGCCCCGCGAGCACTCGCCCTTGCTGAAGAACATCGGATCCAACTGGGCGCTCAGCGCCGTCCAGATCCTCGTCTTCATGGTGCTCTCGCCCTTCGTGGTGGACACCCTGGGGGAGCAGGTGAACGGGGTCTGGGTCAGCATCGTCGCGCTCACGGGCTTCCTCCAGCTCCTCATCCTCGGCGTGCCGATGGCATCCGTCCGCTACATCGCGGAGCACGTCGCGAAGGGCGACACGAAGCGCGCCAACGAGGCCGTCTCCACCTGCCTCGCCATCTGCCTCGTGATGGGTGCGGTGGCGCTCGCAATCGGCGCCGTCCTCTATCCGGTGTTCGACGCCAAGTACCTCTCGAGCAGCGATTGGAAGCTCACGCCCGAGACCATCCGCGACGCCCGCATCGCCTTCGGCGTCGTCGTCCTGACGGTCACGCTCGGGTTCGCCGCGCGGCTGCCCTACGGGATCTTCGACGCGCACCACGACTTCCTCGTGCGCAACCTCGTGATGGGCGGCGGATTCATCCTGAAGCTCGGCCTCACCGTGCTCCTCCTGAGCATGAAGGCCTCGCTCGTCTACCTCGCGACCGTCCAGGTTGTCGTCATGGTGGCCGAGTTCTGCACGGCGATCGCGCTCGTGCGACGCAGGCACGCTGGCGTCCGCCTGTCCCTCGCCGGGTTCGATCGCAGCCTGGTCGGTGGCATCCTCTCGTTCAGCATCTTCGCCATGCTCCTGAACGTCGGCTCGAAGCTCGCCTTCCAGGCCGACGCGCTCGTGATCGGCCAGTTCATGGCCCCGGACCGGATCACCGTCTACGACATCGGTTTCAAGGTGTTCGACCCCATGACCAACCTGGTCCTGGCGGTCGGGATGGTCGTGATGCCGATGGCGACGGCGCTCCGTGCGCGCGGCGAGGCGCGGCAGCTCGCGGGCATCCTGTTCAAGTGGACGAAGATCGCGCTGACGCTCGTCCTCATGATCGGCGCGTACCTGCTCGTGCTCGGTCCCGAGTTCCTCGATTGGTGGTTCGCGGAGCGGGACACGCAGGAATCCGGCCGGCTGCTCCAGATTCTCCTCGTCTCCTTCCTGTTCTTCCTCCCCGTGCGCGGCGTCGCCCTCCCCATCCTCATGGGCCTCGGGAAGCCCAGGCGCCCCGCGCTCGCCCTGCTTCTGATGGGGATCGTGAACGTCCTCATCAGCCTTGCCCTCATCAAGCCGTACGGACTGGTGGGCGTAGCGCTCGGGACGGCGATCCCGAACGTGATGTTCGCGATATTCGTGCTGACGGTCGCCTGCGCGGAGCTCGACGTGCGACCCGCGGAGCTCCTCGGATACGCCGCAGGACGCCTGGTCCCCGCTGCGCTCCTGGCCTCGACGGTGCTCGTCTTCATGAAGTTCGGGCTGCACGTCGCGGGCTTCACGCAGCTCTTCGTCGCGGGCGTCGTCTTCGTGTGCGCGTACGGCGCGCTGCTCGTCTTCTGGGTCTACCGCGGCGATCCGCACGTCGACCTCCACGCGCGCATCTTCGGGAAGGCCACCACGTGACCCTGCCCGAGGGTCTCGTCCTGGCGGCCGGCCTGTCCGTTCTCGCCTTCGTCCTGGCCGAGCTCGCGGCGCGCGCCGTGCTGCGCGCCCGCGGCGACTACTGGGTCTGGACGCCGTACCGCCATATCGAGATGGAGATCGACCGCGAGACACTCCCCTCTCTGGAGCCGCACGTCCACTTCATCGTGAACCGCGACGGAGAGCGCGGCGACGAACCGCCGGCGCGCTGGGACGACACCATGCGTATCCTTCTCGCGGGGGGCAGCGCGGCCGAGAGCTACCTGCTCGACCAGCCGAGCTCCTGGGCCCAGGTCGTCCAGCGCCACCTGAACGAACCCGCGAGCCTCGCGCGCCTCGGGGTCGCGCGCGTCCACGTCGGCAACATCGCGCGCTCGCTCGTCGCCTGCGAGTACATCGCCGAGATGTTCGAGCGCGTGCTCCCGCGCTACCGGCGCCTCGACGTCGTGCTCCTCATGGTCGGGGCGAGCGACGTGGTCAACTGGCTCGAGAAGCGGACTCCGCCGGCGCTCGAACGCGGCCAGCTCGAGGTGTCGGAGATCTTCGCCGAGCACCCCGAGGGTCCGTTCGGATGGCGGCCTAAGACCCTCGCCCTGCGGCGCGTGGCGGCGCGCCTCCATCAGCGACTCCTCCGGCCCATCGAACGCAGGCGGGCGGCCGGGAAGACCCTCGCCCGGAACCGCCGTATGCGCGCGAGCGCGAAGAAGCTCCTGGACGAGGTTCCGGACCCCGCACCGATGCTCGAGTACTTCGAGCAGTTCTTCCAGCGCATGATCACGCTCGCGAAGTCGAAGGGGGCGCGCGTGATCGTCGTGCGGCAGCCCTGTTTCGCGAAGGAGCTCACGACCGAGGAGCAGGCCGTGATGTGGAACTTCGGCGCCGGGCGACCCTATGTGGAAGAGGTGACGACGTACTTCACGCACGCCGTCGTCAGCGATCTCATGCGGCGAGTGGACGAGGTCGCCGTGCGCGTCGCCGACAGATTGGCGGTCGAGCACCTCGACCTGATGCCGATCCTTCCGCGCAACCTCGGCACCTACTATGACTTCCTCCACTTCACGCCGAGCGGCGCGGCCGAGGTGGGCCAGGCCGTGGCGCACAAGATCCTCAGTGATACGGTGTCGCACACTCCATCGCTGCCCAGCGACTAGCAAGTGCCGCACACCTCCCGCATGGGAGGTGTGCGGCACTTGCTAGTCGCTGGGCAGCGATGGAGTGTGCGACACCGTATGCAGTCCCATCGCGACCTGGCCGAACAGGCCGAACACGGCGATGTTGAAGACGTACACGAGGTGGAACGCGAGCGCGCTCTCGAGCGCCAGCTTCTGGTCCACCCCGAGGAACGTGAAGCCGAAGACCCAGCCCGCATCCTGCGTCCCGAAGCCCGCGAAGCCGTTGATCGGCAGCAGGTTCGACAGGACGGCGAGGCTCGAGCCGAAGATCGCCTCGGCGAACGTGAGGCCCGCGAGGCCGAAGCCGCGCGCGAGGATGGCGTAGAAGAGGTAGACGAGCAGCCAGACGGGGAGGGAGAGGGCCGCGCCGAGCCAGAATCGGCCCCGGCCGACCTCGCGCAAGGCCGCGCGCACCCGTTCGGCCGCGCCGGCGATGGTGCGGCCGAGACGCGTCGGCTCGAGGCGCAGGAGTCGCGCCGTGCCCGTGACGAGCGTGACCAGGCGGTCGCCGTTGGCCGCGAGCCAGGCGAACCCGCAGGTGAGGACGAAGAGCGCCGCCCCGATCTGCACGAGCCAGAGCGAATGGGGCGCAGCGCCCAGCGCGCCGAGCAGGAGACACACGGCGGACAGACTGCCGGCCACGACCGCGAGGTCGAGCACCCGCGAGACGGCGAGTACGGCCAGACCGTGCGCACCCGGGATCGCGCAAACACGCCTTAGATACAGCACGAACGAGGCCTCACCCATCTTCGCTGGAAAGACGTAGGCGGCGAGGCTGTGGGCCGCCGTGAGCGGCAGGATGCGCCCGAACGAGGGCCGTCGCGCGTCGGGGATCAGCATCCGAAAGCGGAACGCCCGCGCCAGGTAGATCCCCGCCTGGACGAGGAGCGACGTCCAGTACACGGCCGGGTCCAAGCTCTTCAGCGTGTTCCAGACCGCGCCGAGGCCCACGTCCCCCCACGCCATCAGCAGCACGATCAGCACGACCGCGATCGCGAGCGATAGAGACAGACGGATCGCCAGCTTCAATGGGGGCGGAGTCTACCAACTGGCGCACGGGCGCCTGCCGCGGGTCGCGCCTGATCCCCAAATGGCGAACGCGCTCGGTTCCACATACGTGATGGGACCCGAGCGCGCTCTAGATGTCGTAGCCGAATTGTTACGAGGATCACGCGATGTGAGAGTGTGATCCACGGGTATCTTCGGCCAGTCAGGAAGGAAGCTGAACCACTCTTTTGCTTCTCTTCGCCGAACTTCGCCGTTGCGCGAAGTCACCCGTTCATCGCTCGCGAGCGAATCGAACGGCAGCGCTCGTGTTCCGAAGAGTCAGAGCCGCGACTTCTTCTCGATGAGATCGGAGAGCAAACCGATCGTGAGGACCTGGAAGGCCGCCGCGAACAGGAGCACCGTCTTGTCGCCGACATCGGGCGCACCGGGGATCAAGAACAGGTCGTAGTAGAGCGACGCGAGGAACAGCAGCCCGATGAACGCGGTCAGCGGGTAGAAGACCTTGAGCGGATTGAAGTAGAGCACCGTTCGGAGGATGAGGCCGGTGAATCCGAGCGTGTCGCGGATGGGTCGGATCTTCGAGCGACCCGACCTGGCTGCGTAGTCGATGCTCACGTAGTCGACCCGGTGCTCGTTCGTCAGGGCAGCGAGCGTGATCGTGGTCGTGAAGCTGAACCCCTGGGGCAGGATCGGCCGGTATTTCTGGACCAGCTCGCGCCGGAACGCCCGCAGGCCGGAGTTCAGGTCCGGGATGGGCGTGTCCGCGAGGTACGACGCGAGCAGGCGCAGGAAGGCCTTGGCGGGCCGGCGCACGAGCGGGACGTTCACCTCGCTGCCGGTCCGCGCGCCGACGGCCATCTCGGCCCCATCGTCGATCCGCGCGAGGAGGTCGACGATGCGGTCCTCCGGGTAGGTGCTGTCCGCGTCCGTGATCACGACGACCTCGTTCCTCGCCGCCGCGAAGCCGGTCTTCAGCGCGGCGCCGTAGCCGCGATTCGTGCGGTGCTCGATCACTCGCAAGATGGGGACCTCGCCCCGCAGGCGCTCGAGCACCGCCCGCGTCCCGTCCGTCGAGCCGTCATCGATGACGAGGATCTCGATCGGGACTCCCAGGTCGAGCGCAGCGAGACGCCCGATGACGCCCTCGATGCCGCGCTCCTCGTTGTAGGCGGGCACGACGATCGTGACGCCCCGGGCGGTGAACGGGTCCGCCCGGTCGGCCGTGTCATCGGGCGTCATGGGTGTCTCTGGTTGGCTGGCGATGGCGGGCTCCGCGCGGGAGGAACAGGAGGGGCAGCGTACAGCGGGCCGGCGGTCCGTTTCGAGCGGCGCCGCGGCACTCTGCACTCTCAATCGGCCGTCGCAACGTATTCCTGTCCCAGGATACGCAGCACCTTGCGCGTCATCCCCGTCAAGGCACGCTCCCACGCCTCTTCGCGGGGGATCCAGACGAGGGGCGCCCGGGCCGCGGCGCCCGGCGCCGTGAGGCGACCGCGGTAGACGGTCGCGTGAATCCGGTGCTTCGTGATCGTGTGCCGGAGCTCGCCGAGCCGTTCCCCGGCGGCGAGCCCGGACTCCGGTCCCGGCCAGGTCGCGGGGAACAGGGCGCTCGCGCGGCGCGCGCCGACGCGGACCGCGCGCGTCGGGAACTGGAGCAGCCGCGCCATGCGTCCGCCCGCCGGCCGGCGCTCGAGCAGCAGGCGGCCGACCTGCCCGACGTGACCGGGGCGCTCGACGACGAGGATCTCGAGCTCGACCGGGAGGGTCGCGAGCCGCGGCTTGGGGCGCGGGAGGTCGGTCTCGCGTCCAGTGCGGCGCGCGCGGCAGGAGCGCGCGAGCGGACAGCCGCCGCAGCGCGGCAGCTTCGGCGTGCAGACCGTGGCGCCGAGCTCCATGAGCGCCTGGTTCCATTCCCCGCAGCCGCCCGCGCGCGGAACCATGAGCTCCGCGAGCGCCCAGCACTCGGCCGCGAGCGCGCCCGAACCCGCCACGGCGTCCAGCCCGAACAGCCGGCTGAAGACGCGCTCGACGTTGCCGTCGACGAGGGCTTCGGGCGCGTCGAAGGCGATGGAGAGCACGGCGCCGGCCGTGTAGGGGCCGACGCCGGGGAGCGCGAGCGCGTCTTTACGCCGGCGCGGGAAGCGCCCTCCGTGATGCTCGACGATCGCCTTCGCCCCGGCGTGCAGCGCCCGCGCGCGGCGGTAGTAGCCGAGGCCGCTCCACGCGCTGAGCACTTCCTCCTCGCTCGCCGCCGCGAGCGCCCGCGCGGTCGGGAACCGCGCGAGGAACCGGCCCCAGTATCCAAGGACCGTCTCGACGCGCGTCTGCTGCAGCATCGCCTCGCTCACCCAGATCGCGTAGGGGTCGCGCGTCGCGCGCCACGGCAGATCGCGCTGCGCGGCGCGGTACCAGGCGACGAGGCGCGCGCGGATGCGCTCGCGCCGATCCCGCCGCGGGCGGGGCGGAAAGGTCGGATCGGGGTCCCGTCGCGTCACGCTCAGAGTCTAGACTCCGCTGTTCGGATCCCGTCCTTCCCATGCGGCGTCTCCTATTCGGCTCGATCGTCGGCGTGTTGCTCTCCGCGATGCGCGCGCCGGCCGGCTTCTCGCTCTTCGAGCTGCCCGCCGCGAGCGCTACGACGGCGTACGGCGCGCGCGCCGCGGGCCTCTTGGCAGTGGCCCTGGCCGTGCTCCTCGGCCGGCGGCTCTTCGGCCGGGACCGACCGAACGGCGACTGGCTCGGACTCGTCGCGCTCGGATTCCTCGGGCACGGGCTCTTCATCCGCCCGTGGCTGGAACCAGCCGGATGGGTCGGCCTGCTCCTGCCCGCCGCTGCCCTCCTGCTCATCGTGCGGTTCCTGCTCGAACCGAAGTCGACGAGCGGGGGCGAGGCGGCGACCGAGCCCTCGACACCGGTCGTGCTCGGGGGCCTCGTCATCAGTGGAGCGGGAGTGGCGATCGCGCTCGAGGCCATCGCCCGGCACGTGCGCCTGCTCGGCGCGGGGACCGACCTGGACGACACCGTCTTCGGGGGCGTGCTCCTGCTCGGAGCGACGTTCGGCGGCGTCGCATTCGGTCGTTTCCTGCGTGGCATGGAGCGCGATCGGGCCCGGGTGGGAGCGGCCAGCACATGCCTCGCACTCTCGGCCGCGTTGTCGCTCGTGGGCATCTCGATCCTCGCCGGGATCGGCTCGGTGCGCGGTCTGGACAGCTACTTGAAGACGCGCCTCGGACAGTTCGAACTCGACACCTCCCTGCGTGGAACCTGGGGCTACGACACGGCGGTCTCCGCTCCCGCGTTCGTGCTCTCGGCCTTCGCGCTGGGCACGGCGATCTACTGCGCGCGACGGCGCCGCGAGCTCGCGGCAATCCTCGCCGGCGGCGCGCTCGGCCTCTTCGCTCTGCCCAAGCTCATGGTCGCGGGTGAGGGCTACAACTACAGCGCGCACCTCGCCGTGGAAGGCGCCCTCATCGCCGCCCTAGGGGCCTTCGTCACGCTCGTCCTCGGCTCCGGACGAGGCCCGGTCGGGCGGCTCCTCGGCGTCGGGGTCGCCGCGGCGTGCACGGCCGCCACGCTCATGGCCCCGGTGCGGCCGGTGCCCATTCTCTCGCCCTGGCGGCCGTTCCAGGTGCAGCCGATCTTGACGCTCGATGCACCCGAGGGTCTGTTCACCGTCGAGACCTCCCCCGGAGGGTTGCTCCTCGCCACGCTCGACCGCCGCCACCTCTCGCCGACGCTCGCAGCAGCGGCGGCGGACGCGAAACAGATCGCGACAGCGATGGAGCTCCTGCCCGAGCTGCAACGGGCGCGGGGGATCCGCGTCCTGTTGGTGGGTCAGCTCACGCCGGGACGCGCGCTCGTGCTCGGGGAGCTCGGTGCGCGGACGATCGATCGCGTCGCACCGTGGTGGAGGGCGATGGACGAGATGGAGCAGGCGCTCTTCCGCGAGGCGGACATGGTGCCCCCTGAAGGGGACGTGCTCGGGCCGGTGGCTGCGCAGGCCCGCATCGATTCGGGCGCCTACGAGCTCGTCATCGTGCCGATCACGACGGGCCTCGCTCCGGTCGTACCGCCCGTCGACGCGCCGGAGGGGACGCTCGTGGTGGCGTGGCTCGACGGCGCGGCCTTCCTCGCGCACCGGACCTTCGATGCCCCGGTGCTCCTCTCTGCCGACGGCCTCGGCCCCCCCGCGCTCGGACTCGTGTGGGGCAGCGGGGCGAGCGCCGAAGGACCGCTACCCGACGAGGCGGCGCTCGTGAACGCCGGCGCCCCGATTCGCGCGCCGTTCGCGCCGAGTTGGCTCCGCACGAAGATCCCGCGCCGGAGGGAGATTGCGCTCACGGCGCTCATGGAGCGCCTCGCGGCGGCCAACGCGGAGACCGCCTGGGAACCGCTCCTACGCGGCCTCGCCCTGCACTTCGGCGCGCAGCGCGCGAGCTCGCCATTCGAGACCGCCGCCCAGCGCGTGGAGCTCTCCGAGGAGGCCCTGGAAGCCCTGCTGGCCGCCGGGATCGCGGCGCGGCCCGACGCCTTCACGCGCGAGGTGTGCGACGGCGTCGCGCGTCTGCTCGTCGCCAAGCGGGCGATCGACGCCCTCTACCGCTTCGCCCAGCCGCTCGCGGAAAAATGGTCGCCCTGGCCCGAGCTCGAGCTCGCCCTCGCCTCCGCGGACCTCGAGGCGCTCGAGCCCGCGAGCGCCGCGCGCCGTCTCGCCCCGCTCCACGAGCGCGACCCGGCCGACCCGCGCGTCGCGGACCGCTACAGCCGCGCGCTCGCCGGCACCGGCGACCACCGGGGTGCGGCGACCGTCCTCGCCCGCCATCTCGCCCTCCGCCCAGGGGACGACGCCTTCTACCGCCGGATGGGGATCGAGCTCATGCGGGCGGGGGACCCCACGGGTCCCGGGCGGATCGAGGAGCTCCTGCTCGAGTACCCGGGCGACGAGGAGCTCCTGGAGCTGCTCGAGGCGGGTCCGCCGACGGAGGACGCCGAGCGCCAGGAGGCGGGCTTCGACCCGACGGGGCGGCCCGGGGACTGACGGGAATCGGCGTGCAACCAGCGCGCTCCGGCGGTGGTCCATGGGTGGAGGTGGGGGTGGCGGGATCCCTGATGATCGCCGGGGGACTATCTTGGGCACATCTGCCTATCAACTTGCCTTTAAGTGGCGTCCATTGCGATTCCAGGCGAGTACCCCCTCCGCGAGGTACGCTTCGGTGGCACGGCGGTCCCTCTCCGTGTCCGTCTTCTACCGGTCTACTGGCGGTCAACTACACGCCTGACGCTGCGAGCGCAGCCGGGCCGCGATGGCGCCCGCCCCACCCTCACGCCAGAGCGCGCCGGGCTCGGACGCACGCCCCCGACGAACGCGATGCCCTTCCAGCCGACTTCACACCACTTCGGAGTCGCCGCGCGGCATGCGCCGAGCTCGGCCGCCGCAGCCTCCATCCGCCGCCCCGGTGCCCGCGGCCGGGCTACCGGTCGGGTCCGAGGCTCGGACGAGTGGGCCACATCACGCTTCCCGACCCCCTCACAGGGGGCTTCGAACATGCGAATGACATTTCGTATCGGACCCAGAATAGGTCGGGTATGGTCCAGGCAACTGTCTCTCCTGACCTTGGGTGATCGCGACCGATGGCCCATGATCCCCTAGCTCCTCCCCACGAGGGACTCCGGACGCTCCCGGCGCGGCCTGGCAGGACCGCCCGTTCGTTTGGGCCCGAACCCTCCTCCAGACCCCTGCAAGGATCCCTGATGAAGTTCTCCCCCTCCTCCATGCTGATGGGAGCGGCCTCCGTGGCGCTCGTCGGCGCGCTCGGCATGGCGCAGATCGTGCGCCTCGACCTCGCCCAGATGGTCGCCCAGACCGACGGGGCCATCTACGGCACGATCGTCGACAGGTCGGTCATCCGCATCGACCACCCCATCGACGGCCCCGAGCTCT
>SMVQ01000083.1 GCA_004357655.1 Planctomycetota bacterium | reverse complement strand
CGTCACATTTCGCCGGCCCTCGGCGCCCGTGGCTGCGTTGCGCCTCCTCGGAAACCAGCTAGGTTGCCTGCGTCGGCGCGCCTTGCCACGAGCGCCGATGCCTCGCCGAAATGTGACGTTTATTCCCGGACGGGCCCTTAGCCCTGGAGAGGGTAGGCTGGAACGAGGACCGTGCTACCCCACGGAGCGACACCACCATGAAGAATCTTCTCCTCCTCCTGGCAGCGACCCCTGCCCTCGTTCTCGCGTCCTGCAGCAGCGGCGGCGGCGGCACCTCCGGCTTCGGGTTTCTGACCCTCGACGCCACCGACGCTCCGATCGACCACGCGCTCGTCGAGGAGGCCGTGATCTGGGTCGACCGGATCACGATCCACCGCGAGTCCACGGCGGACGACAGTGTCGACGGCTGGCTCACCCTGTACGAGGGCAGTCCGGTCGAGCTCAACCTCCTCGACCTCACCAACGGCATCACGCGGACCCTCCTGAGCGCCAAGCGCATCCCCGTCGGAGAGTACAGGCAGCTCCGCCTGCTCGTGACCGCCGCGCACATCGAGCTCGTGAACGGCAACCTCTACACCACGGATGACGGCTCGCTCCACCTCACGAGCCAGGGCACGAGCGGGTTCAAGGTCTTCGTCGAGCCGCCCTTGGAGGTCCGCGACGGATTCGATGAGAACCTCCTGCTCGATTTCGACCTCACGAAGACGTTCAAGCCCATACCGGCGAACGAACCGTTGAACGCGAACAGCTTCAAGCTGCACCCGGTCATCCGCGCCGTTCAGCTCGAGGGCACGGGCGAGTTGACGGGTATCGTGACCGAGGACGACGGCATGGGCGGCTTCACCCCCGTCGAGAGCGCGAGCGTCTACATCCTGCCCCCGGGGGTGACGGACCTCGATGACAGCATCGCTTCGACGGCCACGAACGCGGACGGGAACTACACCGTGCTCGGGATCCCCGCCGGAATGGTGGACGTGCTGGCCAGGAAAGACGAGCTCTCGGCACTCGCCGAAGCCGTCGTGATCCAGGCAGGCGAGGTGACCGTCCTCGACCTCGTGATCGAGTGACCGCCACCCGAGGGCGCACGGGCCGAGCCGCCATCGCGGCGAGCACGCTCGCCGCCGTGGTCGCGCTCGTGTGCGCCACCTTCGTCGCACCCGACGCGGATCGCTACGACGTCGTCGACGTCGAGCGCCTCACGGTCGCGGTCGCCTTCGAACCGCGCGAGCCCGAGCTCGTCCCGCCCGTCGAAGTGGAAGTGCAGCACCCCACGCGCGCCAGCGCGCCGGCGCCCGCCACACCCACTGCGGCCCACGCACGGGCCGAGGCGCGGCGGATCGTACGCGGCCTCGCGGCGGAGATCCGCTCCGTCGGCTTCGACCGCGAGGCATGGATTGTGCAGGCCCGCGCGACCGCCGCGACGCTCGCACCCGCGACGATCGATGCGCTGGAGGAGCTGGCGGGTGAGCAAGGCGCCGGCGGCGAGCTCATCGCGACCGCGGAACTGCTCCGGCACCGCAGGGATCCCGGAGCGCGCGCGACCCTTCCGGAGGCTGCGCTGGAGGCTCTTCGCACCGCGGTCGATGCCCCGGAGTCCGCCGCGGCCGCGGCCGCGGCACGCGCGCTCGCCGCGCTCGGGACCGACCTCGACCGGTCCGACTACATCGATGCGCTCGCGCGCGGCGCGATGCCGGATGAGCGCGAGCTGGCCGCCTGGGCGCTTCGAGCCGCCGGCGGCGAGCGCGTCACGCACGGGCTCGCCGAGGTCGTCCGCGCGCCGCTCGACGAGCGGGCCCGCGACCTCGCGCTCTCGACGCTGGCCGTGCTCTTGTCCGAGCGGGACGACCTCTCCCCGGCAGCGCGTGAATCCGCGCGCGATGCGCTCGCGAGCGCCCTCGTCGATCCCCGCGAGCGAACGCGGGTCGGCGCTGTCGTCGCGATGGCGGCGCTCGACGACGCTGCCGCGGGCCAGCCGCTGCTCGCGGTGCTGACGGACCCGACGCGGAGCCCCGCGGTCGCGCGCGCCGCGGCGGGCGCGCTCGCCACGATGAACGATGCGACCGTGGCGCGCGACCTCGCGCTCCTCGTCGCGGATCCGCTGCTCGACGAGACCCGCCGCGCCCTCGTCGCGGAGACCATGCTCGCAAGCCGGGCAGCCTGCGCCGCCATGCCGTCCGCCCGCCTCGAAGCCCTCGATGTGCTCACGACCGTAGCCCGGAAGGACCCCAACCCGGCGGCGCGTCGGCGCGCCGTCTGGAAGCTCTCGAGCGCACACGACCTGATCGCGCGTGAGGCCCTCGCGGAGGTCGCGAGCACCGACTCCGACCGCGGGGTGCGGAACGCAGCGACGCGCGCCCTGCAGCGCCTGGCTCAGAACAGCGGGACCCGGCGCTAGAACTTGCCCGGACCCTCGGTCCTCCGCGGCCCCTGCCCATGTCGCTCGGATCCTGACCTCGGATCCTGACCCGGGACACGCGCGCGTCACGGGCAGAACGTCGCCATCATTCCGTCGCTCAGGTTGAACGCGGGGCCCCCACCCAGCGGGTCGCGGTACCAGAACTGGAAGTACCAGGTGCTCCCAGGCGTGATCGCTCCAAGCCCCGATCCCGCCGGAGGCGCCGTGAAGTTCAGTGCGAATCCCACGGAACCTGGGCTCTCCTTCGCATGCGCGGGACGAGGGGCAGGTGGGGCCAGTTTGGCCGGCATCCCCGGGAACCGGACGGGCCCTTCGGGAACCTGGAGCGTGGGCGGGCGCCTGCCCCCACGTGACAGCACCGAGGCGCCCGGGTACCTTGGCCAAGACATCCCGACCCTGGAGGGGAACCGTCGGGCCCTTGGTCGCGTCCGCGTCGACCTCGACGCTCGCGCCGCCGGCAACGGGTCCGTCGGGTCGCCGTTCAACCGCAGAGGAGAGAATCGATGGCCAACAGCCTTGGGGGTTATGAGCTCACCGCGACGAAGGATCCGCTGGACCTGCGCGACCTGATGTACGAAGGCAGCCTGATCGAGCTGCCGCGCTGGGTGGACAACCGGGGCAAGGTCCCCTTCGTTCTCGATCAGGGCACCGAGGGCTCGTGCACGGGCTACGGGCTGGCGGCCACCGTGAACTTTCTGGCGCACAACAAGCGGGGTGCCGCGCAGCTCGAGCGCCCCAGCGGCGCGAGCGCTTGGATGCTCTACCAGATGGCGAAGCGCTACGACGAATGGGACGGCACCGACTACGGAGGGTCGAGCATCCGTGGCGCGATGAAGGGCTGGCACAAGCACGGCGTGTGCCGGGAAGCGGTCTGGCCGAGCAAGAAGAAGGGCAAGCGCCTGACGACGAAACGGCAAATGGACGCGCTCGATCGTCCGCTCGGGAACTACTTCCGCGTGCGGCACCTGCACCTCAGTCACGTCCATAGCGCGCTGGCCGAGGTCGGGGTGCTGTACGCGAGCGCTGACGTGCATTCGGGCTGGATGGACCCGGACCCCGAGACGGGCCGGATCGAGTACTCGAGCAAGAACGCCGGCGGGCATGCCTTCGCGATCGTGGGGTACGACGACGAGGGCCTCTGGATCCAGAACTCCTGGGGCCGCGACTGGGGCCTGAACGGCTTCGGTCACCTCACCTACGACGACTGGATGGAGAACGGGTTCGACTGCTGGGTCGCACGCGGCGGCGTCGTGACGCGGAGCGTCGTGCTCGAGTCCGGCGGCGCGCAACTCAGCCGCGTGCAGGCGTTCGAGTTCCTCCCGCACGAGGCGGCGGTCACGGCGCGGATCCGCCCGCACATGATCAACCTGGGCAACGACGGCGAGCTGTCGTCGTCGGGCCGGTACCGGACCGACGAGGAGGACCTGAAGGACATCTTCAAGCCGACCGGCTCCGACGAGCCGGTGAGCTTCGCGGACTACGCGGCGCGCTGGGGTGGTACGCCGAAGCTGATGCTCTACGCCCACGGCGGTCTGAACAACGAGAAGGCGTCCGCCGCGCGGATCGCGAGCATGCGGCCGTACTTCCTCCAGAACGAGATCTACCCGCTCCACTTCATGTGGGAGACGGGCGTGTGGGAGACGCTGAAGAGCATGCTGAAGGACGTCTTCCGGGCCCGGCGCTTCCACGGGCTCTGGGACTCGGTGAAAGATCGCCTGGCGGATCTCGCGGACGAGGCGATCGAGCTCGCGGTCCGGCCCGCTGGCCGGCCGGTCTGGCGCGAGATGCAGGAGAACGGCGAACGAGCGAGCGATGACGGCCACGGGGCGGACCTCGTCGCGAAGACCATCGCCGACTACAAGGCCAACGGCGGCAAGGTCGAAGTGCACCTGGTCGGACACAGCGCCGGATCGATCCTCCTGAGCAACCTGGTGCCGGTACTCGACCAGTGGAGCCTCAAGGTCAAGACGATGACGCTCTACGCCCCGGCGTGCTCGACAGCGCTCCTGCGAGACACGGTCATCCCGAACTTCGGAGCCGGCAGGTGCGTGGACCGGCTCTCGATCTTCAACCTGTCCGACCGCGCCGAGCGCAACGACAGTGTCGCCAAGGTCTACCACAAGAGCCTGCTCTACCTCGTCTCGGAGGCGCTCGACGTGAAGCGCAAGACGCCGATCCTCGGCATGCAGCGGCACCTCACCGACGACGACCCGAAACGGAACGCGGACGCCCAGGCGATCCTGCACGCGCTCGGCGCGCCGGTGAAGAAGGGTCGCCATACGGTGATCTACTCCAAGCGCGGCGCGAACGTGAGGTTGGCTTCCAACAGCACCACCCACGGCGGCTTCGACAACGACGTGAAGACGCTCGACTCAACCTTGCGAATCATCCGCGGCAGCAACGACATCGAGGGGTTCCCGAACTGAGGGCCCGTCCGAGAACAACGGCCAGGTTGCGCCGGCCCTCGCCGACCCAAGCTGGCTTGCGGGGTCCCCTTCGAACGACCCGAAGGGGTCGTCTCGATCTACCTTTGGCAGGCCGGGGCTCACCCCTCCGGGTATCCAGGGCATACGATTCCATGCGCATCGCCCGGAACGACGATGGCTCGCCGACACCTGGCACTTATGCTCGGACGGGCCCTGAGGCAGAGACCATCCAGGCGGTGATCGAAGTGTCGTTCTCGCCGGTCGGACGCTCGCCGTAGCGCCACGCGAGCTCCGGGTTGCGCGCCGCGAGGATCGCGGCGACGCCGCTCGCGAGTGGCCCCCGCGCGGCGGGGTGCCCGGCGGCCGCGGCTTCCGCCATGACCTCCGTCGCGACCGCGTGGCCGTCCATGTGCGCGCGCCCGCCCGAACCTCGAGTCAGGTCAGTAGGCGAGCTCCAGCGTCTGCACCGCGACCCGGCGTTCAGGCGGCGGGAGCACGACGACGAAGAGGCGCCCGTACTCGTCCTCGCCGAGGACATCGCCGGACCGGGACGCTTTCAAGCGACCGACTTCGCCGCCGAGCGCGCGCACGAGCGCGGGCGTCGTGTTCGAATGGCCCGCGACGACGGCGACTGATCCGGCGGGCAGGGCCCGCAGCGCCGCCACCTGCACGTCGGGCGAGCGCGCGGAGACGATCTCGACCTCGAGGCCGAGCGCTTCCGCGAGGGGCGCCAGGGTCGCCTGCGTGCGGCGGAACTCGGAGGCGAAGAGGTGCGTGACGCCCGCGTGCTCGAGCAGCTCCGCGAGGGCCGCGGCGCGCTCCGTGCCCCGCTCGGAAAGCTCGGGATCGCGCGCGTCATCCGTGCCCTTCTCCGCGTGCCGGAGGAAGAAGACCGTCGTCGGCTCGAGCAGCTCCAGGGCCGCATCCTGCCCGGCGACCGCGCGCTCGACGAGCAGAGGTACGACGAGCAGGGCGGCGAGCACGGCGAGCGTACTCCAAGCCGCCCGGCGGCCGTTCGCGTGGTGTCTCCACATGCCGTGTCTCCTGTATAAAGGGCGGGCGTCAGCCCGCGAAGTGCGCCTTCAGGCTGTCGAAGCTGCCCTGGAACACGCCCCCACCGATCGCCTCGACGAGGCCGACTTCTTCCGACGCCGGGCACGTGAACTCCGCCGACCACTCGGCGTACGTGAGGTCCCCGTCCGTGATCGGCAGGAGGCGCAAGGTCGCGCGGTAGTTCTCGAGCGGCATGGGCGACTCGAGGATCGAGTACGTGCACGAGTGGTCGATGTCGCTGAACGCGAGCAGTTGCTCGCGCAGGTTCGCGCCGTCCTCGAGGTTGAAGTTCCGGACGCACCCGACGGCGTCGCTCGCGCGGCCGTCTTCGATGAGGCTGTCGGCCACCCCCGGGTTCCAGTCGGGAAGCCCGTTGAAGTCGCGGATCTTCCGCCACACGACCTCGATCGGCGCGGGGATCACCGCGCTCGTGAATACTCTCGTCATCTGTTCTCCTGGGGTTGGTCCGGCTAGCCAGAGAAAGAAATGGACTTGAAACGCGCCGTCTGCTCCGTGAGCGCGATCTCGGTGGGCAGCCGCTCCATGGAGCTCGCGCCGTAGAACCCGTGGCAGTGCTCCGTGTGCTGCAGGACGAATTGCGCGTCGTCGGGGCTCGAGATCGGGCCGCCGTGACAGAGCACGATCACGTCCTTGCGCACCGACATCGCGGCGCGCGCCCACTCGTCTACGAGCTGCGCGCTCTCCGCGAGCGTCTTCGCCGTCTCGGCGCCGATCGAGCCGCCCGTCGTGAGGCCCATGTGGCACACGAGGATGTCCGCTCCCGCCTCGGCCATCGCCATCGCGTCTTCGGTGCAGAACACGTACGGCGTCGTCAGGAGCTCGTGCGCCCGCGCCTGTGCGATCATCTGCACCTCGATGCCGTAGCCCATGCCCGTCTCCTCGAGGTTCGCGCGGAAGACGCCGTCGATCAGCCCCACCGTCGGGAAGTTCTGGACGCCCGCGAAACCGAGCTCCGCGAGCTGCGGCAGGAACCGGTCCGCGACCATGAACGGATCCGTGCCGTTCACGCCGGCGAGCACGGGCGTGTGCTGCACGACGGGCAGGACTTCGCGCGCCATGTCGACGACGATCTCGTTGGCGTTCCCATAGGCGAGGAGCCCGGCGAGCGACCCGCGCCCCGCCATGCGATAGCGCCCGGAGTTGTAGATCACGATCAGGTCGATCCCGCCCGCCTCCTCGCACTTGGCGGAGAGCCCCGTGCCCGCTCCGCCGCCGACGATCGGCTCGCGACGCGCGATCATCGTGTGAAACTTGTCGAGGATCGCCTTGCGTTCGAACCGTGCCATTCACTTGCCTCCGGTGATATCGGTGAAGCTCGCGACGAGGGCGTCGGCGAACTCCGGATCGTCGATGTGGTGGGGCAGGCGCACGAGGCGCCGGTCGGCGGTCGGCCGCAGCGTGCGCTCGAGCGCCTCGAACAGGGCGGCATCCGCTTCGGGGTCGTGAAACAGTTGACCTTCCGCGTCGAGCGCCGACACGCCGCGCTCGGGCACGAGCAGCCGGACCGGGCCCTCGCAGAGGTTGAGCTTCCGCGCGATCCACTCGCCTATCCGGCGATTCTCCTCGACCGTCGTGCGCATGAGCGTCACCTGCGGGTTGTGGACGTAGAGGAGGCGGTCCGCGTAGCGCTGCGGCACCGTCTCTTTCGCGCCGAAATTCACCATGTCGAGCGCGCCGCACGAACCGACCCAGGGCAGGCGCGAGCGCGCGATCGCCCCCAGGCGGTCCTCCCCGGCGCTCATGACGCCCCCCATCAAGAGGTCGCAGACCTCCGTCGTCGTGACGTCGATCACGCCCGCGAGCATGCCCGAGTCGACGAGCTTCTCCAGCGAGCGCCCGCCCGTGCCCGTCGCGTGGAAGACCAGGCAGTCGTAGTCGGCCTCGAGCGCTTCCGTGACTCTCGTGACGCACTTCGTCGTGACGCCGAACATCGTGAGGCCGATCGCCGGCCGGTCGGCGCCCGTCTCGATGCCGGCGCCTTCCCGCATCATCCCCGCGAGCGCATGGGCCGCGTTGCCCAGCACGCGGCGCGAGATCCGGTTGAGCCCCGCGACGTCGGTCACGGAGTACATCATCGCGATGTCCGCGTGACCGACGTAGGGCGCGACGTCACCCGACGCAACGGTCGAGACGAGCACCTTGGGCGTGCCGATCGGCAGGGCGCGCATGCCCGGCGCGATCAACGCCGTACCGCCCGACCCGCCGAGCCCGATCATCCCGCCGACGTCATCGCAGGACCCGTTGCGCCGGAGGACGAAGCGCTCGAACGCCGCCGCCATCGCGGTCACGGCCCGGCCGCGGTCGTCCAGGCCGAGGACCGCCGCCGCGCCGTCCGGATGGTGCGCCGCGACCTCCTCGGCCGTGACGTCGACTTCGGGCCGCGCGCCGCCGCCCGTGCCGAGGTCGACGAGGAGGGGGCGCAACCCGCAGGCGACGAGCCGGTCGGCGACGTAGCGAAGCTCGCGATCCTTGGTGTCGAACGTCCCGACGACGAGAGCGTGTGACATGGAATGGTGGGTGCCTTGCTCCTACCAGCGATGGTAGGCGGGGTGGCCCTCTGCGACGGAGACGAACGTGCCCCGGCAGGTCGCCGTGAGCTCGCCTCCGGACATCATCGTCGCCTCGACCACGGCGCGCGTGCCCGTCGACTCGACCACCCGGGCTGAGAGGTGCACGGGCGCATCCGAGGGCGTCGGGCGGCGCAGCTTGACGTGGAACTCCGCCGTGACCGTGCACGGTGGCTGCTCGAGCCCGTCTGCGACCATGAAGTGCCGGGCCGCGGTCCAGTTGCTGTGGCAGTCGAGCAGCGCGCCGCAGATGCCCCCGTTGAGCATGCCGGTGAAGGCCTCGTGGTGCGGCTCGGGCGTCCACTCGCAGACGACCTCGTCGCCCTGTGCGAAGCTCTTGATCCTCAGGCCCTTCTCGTTCGCCGGCCCGCAGCCGAAGCAGCGGTTGTGCGGCGCGTAGCGGTCCTGGAGGCTCTGCGTCTGCTCGTCCATGGGGCTCCCGGGCGCGCGGCCCGGGCCTCGGATTCTAGTGCCTGTCCCTCCGAGGTCCACGCTCCTCCGGCTCGCGCGGGGATCAGAGGATCGCGAGCACTCCGACCTGTGCGAGACCGATCAGGAATCCGAGCAGCCCGCCGAGCGCCTCGATCGCGCGCAGCTCCCGCGACGCGACCGAGAGCACGAGCTCCTCCAGGTGCTCGACGGGGAAGGCGCCCACCTTGCGCGCCACGACAGCGCCGACGTCGAGCCCCTTCTCGATCGCCTGCTCGAAGCCCTCGATCAGCGCCTCCTTGTTCGCGAGGAGGCCGCGCACGATGTGCCCGCGGAGGTCGCTCACGCGCTCGTCCGTGAGGAAGCCGCCGACGAGCGGCATCCGGCGCAGCTCCGCCAGCTTCGGGGCGAGGGCCCCGTCGATCGCGTCGCCGATCAGCCCCTCGAGGTCAGCCTCACCGAGCGCCGCGACGATGTCGTCGTGCCGCAGGAGGTGGTCGCCGACGACGCGCCCGATCTTCTCGGCGAGCTCGGCCTGGCGGCGCCCGATCAAGCCCTGGATCCGGAACCCCAGGACATCGATGGGTTCGATCGGCCGGAAGATCATCTTCACGGCGAGGCGGTTCGTCGCGTATCCGATCACGCCACCGAGCGCGGGAATGGCGATCCAAACCAGGGGTCCGAGCTGCACGGCGGCAATTCTAGTGGGGTGAACGCACGATGCGCATCCTATGTTCGGCGCCCTTCCACCCGTGGCGGCGTTGCGGAGTCCCCTTCGAACGACCCGCAGG
>SMVQ01000082.1 GCA_004357655.1 Planctomycetota bacterium | reverse complement strand
CCCGATTCTGGACGGCCCTCGCCGCCCCCGGCTGCGTTGCTCCTTCTCGGCGTATCGCAGCGGATACGCGGTCGGCGTCGCGCCTTGCCGGGAACGACGAGTGCTCGCCCAGAATGGGGAGTTATTGTTGCGCGGGCCCTTAGGTTGAGGCTTTTTAGTCGCGCGCAGCCGCGCTGAAGGGCCGAGTTGGACTCGATGGAGGGGCGGAGCAGGCGCGGGTCCTCACTTCGGTCCGGGCGACTCGCGCGGATCGGTCGGTACGCAGGTGAAGCTCACATCGAGCGGTCCGGACATCGTCATCACCTGACGCCGCAGGTTCTCCCCCTCGACGTCCTCGATATTGCGCTCGGCGATGTCGTAGGTCACCGTCTCCCGGCCCGTGAGGCGAAGATCCTGCGCCCGGTTCGCCGTGAGGTCCCACCGCAGTTCGCCCCGGCCTTCGAACCCGAAAACGAGGATCGCCTCCTCGTAGTGGATGCGTCGCTCGCGCTCGCTCCGCAGCATCTGCTCACGGACGCGCTCGACCTGGTCGCGCGTGAAGGTCACAGAGATATCCAGTGCGAGCAGGGCGATTCGTCGCCCCTCCTCCTCGATCACCCGCTCGAACGTCACCTTCGTGGTCCCCGTGGCGGTGCCTCCGAAGGCCCGGTCGAGCCCGCCGCCGACACCGCTGCGGAGCGAGCGCGTCAAGAGCTCGTGCGAGTCATCTGGCGCCTTGAACTCGATCGTGCCTCCGTGCGCGAATACGTCGCGGAGCGCTGCCGGCCCGATGGTCCAGCTCGCGCCGGGTTCGACCTCACCGGCGGGCAGGAACGCGCGCGCGCCGAGGTCCGCGCGAAGATTCGCGAGGTGGTGCTCGTCGATCTCCTGCGCGTCGAAGTAGCGACCGTATTGACCCTCGCCGGGCACCCACGTGAACACGACGCTGGTGCCTTCGAGCGGGGACGAGACCGCGGATGCAGGCGCCTGTTCGACGCCCTGCATGACGATCGATGCCGTCCGGCCGACCGTGACGAACGATCGTCGGAATGTGGGCGGACTTCCATCCGCGACGGCGAGGAACGAATCCACGACCGCGAGTGTCTGCCGACTCTGGAGGCGCATCTCAGGACGCATGACCTGCTCGACGTCTCCGGTCTTCATGACCATCCGGTCCAATTGGAGATCGTGCTCCGTCACCCAGGTTCGCTGCACCGCGGTGCCCGCTTCGGGCGCGAACACGAAGCGCTCGCGCGTGGTGCCGGGCAGGAGGAGGAGCGCGAAGAGAGCTCGTCGGGAGGTCGGGTGGTTCTGCATGTCGATGGCGTGGGTTCGTCTCAATCCAACTTGTCGCCGTTGTCGTAACGGCCGGAGAGCTCGCGATTGATGGCACCGTCCCGCTTCCAACAAGTCCATTCACCATGCCACTCGCCGTTGCGGAGCGAACCCTCCGCCCGCTTCTGCCCGTTCGGCCACCAGATCACCCACGGCCCGGTCTGCACCCCATCGATGAAGCTGCCCTCGTACTCCTTCGCCCCGGTCTTGCTGTAGATGACCCACGGGCCGACCTGCACGCCGTTCTCGTACCGACCCTCCGCCTGGAGCTTCCCGGTCTCATGCCAGCGGGTCCACTCGCCGACCTCGCGGCCTTCCTCGAACGATCCGACGTATTGCTTCTCGCCGTTCTCGTGCCAACGCGTCCACTCACCGTGTCGCTGGCCGAAGTGGTAGGGGCCCTCGGAGCTCTTCCGATGCTCTCGGCCGTAGAGGGTGCTGAGCCCTTCGCGGAGACCCTGACGCCAGTGGATCACGCGGTTCTGCGTGCCATCTTCGTTCCACCGCCTGGCCTCGCCGTCACGCAGCCCGCGCGCGTAGTGGAGCTCGGATTCCTTCTGGCCGCGCTTGTACCAGGTGGTCCAGAAGCCGTCGCGCTCGTCGGCCACATACGTCCCCCGTGCCCGCTTCGAGCCGCCCTTCCGCCAGTACTGCCACTCGCCGAGCTTGCCGTAGTTCTCGAAGGCGCCCGTGTAGGCGACCTCGCCGTTGTCGTGCCAGCCCGTCCACTCCCCCACCCTGCGCCCGCCCAGGATTCGACCTTCCCGCGCCTTGACGCCGTTCGCGTGGTAGAAGGTCATCCGCTCGCCCGCTTGGGCCGTGGCCGGCGGCGCCCCCGGCCCGAACGGGCGCGAGAACGCGGCTGGCAGGCACAGCAGGGCGAGCACGGGCACGGCAAAGAAGGTACTCATGGTGGTCAAGATAGCATCGGTGAGAACACGGCCACTACGGTCTGATACGCCATTCGAAGGCCTGCGTTGGCATGCCTGTCCGTCAACCTGGCCCGAGTCGCGTGAGGAGCGGAGCGAGCTGCCGCGCGGGGGCGACCGGGCCGGCCGCCCCCGCGCAGCCCGTGGTTGAACCTCACGACTCGCTCCGGATCGACTGGATCCGCGCTGGCTGCTTTGCGCGGGCTCCCAGGATCTACGGCACGCAGGTCACCGCGCCTTGCAGCACGAACCCCCGCCACTCCCGGGCTCGTGGTGCGGTCCACCACGGGCTGCCAGGCCGGCGCCTGACCGTCCTCGCGCGCTCAGCGGCCGGAGACCTTGACGTCTGATTCGTAGGTGCCGGTCCAGCTCTCGTTGACCGTCCCGTCGAGTCGCCAGTAGGTCCATCGTCCCTCGCGTTGGCCGTTCACGAGCTCGCCTTCCATCTGCAGACTTCCGTCCGCATACCAGCCTTTCGTGAGCCCCGTGCGCTCACCGGCGCTGTAGGTGACCTCGGAGACCTTCGTGCCGTCCGGGAGCCAACGGGTCTCCAGGCCGTGCTTCAGGCCGGCGACGAACCGCTCCTCCTGGATCCTGTGCCCCGTCGCGTCGGCGGCGATCCACGTGCCCACCTTCTCATCCGCCTGGTACTGCCCGCGTAGCTTCACCGTCGCCCCGTCGGCGTGGTACTCGACGAGCGATCCATCCAACGCACCGGCCTTGTAATGACGCTCGAACAGGACCTGACCTGCCCGGCCGTACTCCCGCTCGGTCCCGGATCGCAGACCGTCCGCGAACTGGGTCACGGTCCGCTCGGCGCCGGACTTGTACCACTCGCGAAAGGTGCCGTGGGGTTTGCCGCGCACGTAGTCCTTCGAGGAGCGCAGGCCACCCTCTTCGTTGTAGCGCTTCCAGCATCCGTGCCGTTCGCCGTTCCAATACTCGCCCTCGGAGCGCGCCCTGCCGCTCTTGAACCAGGCGTTGGACGACCCGTGGAGCACGCCGCCGACCCACTGCCGCCGGATGCGAATCCCGCCGTTCTCGAAGAAGGTCCACTCCGGCCCGTGTGCGGTGCCCGCGTCCGCGCCACCCTTCTTCGAGCAGGCGATGCGAGCGAGTCGGCCGGAGGGCCAGAACTCCCGCACCGTCGTGACCGGTACGCCCTCGAAGACCGCGATGGATTCCCAGCCGCGCGGATCGTTGTCCACGTCGTCCGCCGCGTCGAGGCCGTCGCGCGCGGACACCGGGGGCTCGACCGGGGCCGCCGCCTCGGCCGGATCCTCGTCGGGGGCATCCAGCGGGAGCTCGGGTGCATCGGTCGGAGGCGCCGACGGTCGATCTTCGCGGGCGTGCGATCCGCCGCCACAGCCTGCAGGCAGAGCGAGCGTGAGCAGGAGCGCGAGCGATGTTCGGAGCGCCATGACTCGACAGCCTAGCAGCGTCGCGCGCCAGGTGCGCCACATGCACTCAGTGGGTCCACGAGCCCGTGCGCAGGCGGTGGGGTCTAGCGAGCCGAGCAAGTTTGAAGCCTGAATCGGTTCTCTCCGCTCCAACTCCATCCGAGGAAGCCCGCCAGACCCCTATGCAAGACGCGGCAGGCGCGGACCATGTTCCCAAGAATGGTGAATCCCAGCCGCATGGGTGCGTATGGCGCCCAACCGCGGCGAGGCGGCGTGGAAGCGGACCGGTCGACACTTCCGGATCAACTGCCGGTGTGCAGCTGGATCTCCGTCAGCGCAGCCGATGCGGACTGGCACACGTCCCCGTCGGAATCGTCGATCAGCGCGAGGAGCTTCTCGGCCGCGGCCCCACCCGACGGTGCGAGCTGCTCGAGCTCCTTGCACGCCGCGAGTCGTACCTTGGCGTCGTCGCTGGCGAGCATCACGACGAGCTCCTGCACGCGGGCGACGTCGGCCGGGGAGGTGCCGGTGCTCTTCTTGAGGAAGTCGAAGATTCCCATGGAGGTCCAGGCGAGAGGTTGGCGAACGGCCCGGTCCCCGTGACCGGGCCCGCTCTGCAAACTCTAGCACGAAAAGGGGCCCGGCGAGAGCCGCGCCCGCCCGTGAGTCGGCCTGGCGGCCCGGGTTGAAACGCACGGTGCGCTGAGGGGTGGCGGGGTTCGTGCTCGACTCGGACGCGGTTGAGACTAGTAGCCAGCGCAAGGCAGCCGGCGCGGATCCAGTCGGTCGAGAGCGGGTCGTGAGTTCCACCACGGACGGACCCTAAGGTCGGTCCAGGACGGTGAGCCGGAGCTCCGCGCTGTTGGCCCGGATCTCGGGCACGTACATCGCCCGGCCCATGAGGGGCAGCGCGTGGAACGTGCCCGGCACTTCGGCGCGCAAGACGTACCGCATTTCCCACACGCCCTCGGGCAGCCGATCGATGAAGAGCGCCACCTTGCGGTCGCGCAGCTCGCGGTAGACCCACCGGCTCCGGCCCGTGTACCCGGCCCGCGGACGCGAAGCGCGGTCGCCGGTCAGCTCGAAGCCCGAGCGCTCGGCGTCCGGCCCGAACCGCTCGGAGAGCTCGTCGGTGCGGAGCTGCCGGGCGTAGAAAGCCCCGCCGCTCTTCAGCTCGGTAGCCTCGAGCCCGGCGGGCTTCAGGTCCTCGAAGATCATGTACTCCAGGTGGTTCTTCGCCTCCACGGTGATGACGACCTCGACGCGCTCGCCCGAGACGACCTCGTCGCCGTCCGCGAGCGGGACGCGCTCGAACATCTCGCCCTTGAGCAGCGTCGGGCGGCCGACGAGGCGGTAGTAATCGCGGCGTACGAACAGGTCGGAGCCGCGCGCGGGGATCGGGTCCTCCTCGCTGAAGAAGGTCGCCTGCACGGACCAGTAGAGCGGACCGTCGCCGGTCGTGCGCCGGATTCGGATCGTGTTGTCGCCCGCGAGCGGCGCCTCGATCAGGAACGCGCTGGGCGCATCGAGCAGCTCCGCGCGGGAGAGCGACTGGCGCGCGACGAGCTCGCCGTTCACCTCGAGCTCGTAGGCCACGGGGCTGGTGAGCTCGCCGCTCGTCCGCAGGTAATCGGAGAGGGCCAGCACGACGATCGCCGTGTCGCGCGTGCTCTTCCACTGCGCGCCGCGCCGGTTCTTGACGAGCCAGGTCACGACCGGGTCGATGAGCTCGTTGTCTGGAGCGATCGCGAGCAGCGCGCGCAGGCAGAAGGCCGTCGCCTCGACGCCGCCGTCCGACCAGCGCCACACGACGCCGTCCTCGCCCCAGTGCGCCGTGGCGGTCCGCGTCCCGCCCGGTCCCCCACCGATGCGGCTCGTGCCCGGATCCGCGTCGATCCGCACGCCGTTCGCGATGTTGCGGGCGAGCACGGCCGTCCGCTCCGTCTGGCCCAGCTCGTGCGCGGCGAGGGCGAAGAGCGCGCGCGTGTACGCGTTCAGGTCCGCACGCTGCTCCCACAGGACGTCGAGTCCCTTCGTGATGAAGGGGTCGCGCTGCGCCTGGTCCTGCGGGAGGGCGGCCGTGACGGCGTGCAGGATCCACGCGGCGATCGCGGGCCGGTCCTCGGCCTCGACGATCCGCAGGCGCAGCCACTCGACACCGCGCGTGAGCATCGCCTCCGGGAAGTCGAGCCCCGCGTCGCGCGCGAGCGCCAGTGACCAGACCGCGTAGGCACTCATGAAGACGTCCGAGTCGCCGCCGCCCCACCAGCCCCAGCCGCCGTCGGCTCGCTGCAGGCTCGCGATGCGGTCGAGACCCGCGCGGGTGACGGCCGCGAGCTGCAGGAACGCCGCGTCTCCCTTGGGGTGCGTCGCCGCCGCGTGCGCCGGCTCGATGCCGCCGAACGCGCGCTCCGCGACGACCACGGGGTCGAGGCCCAGGTCCTTCAAGGTCTTGGCCACGACGGCCGCGGGCACGAAGCGCGAGAGCGTCTGTTCCGTACAGCCGTAGGGGTAGTCGACGAGGTAGGGCAGGGCGTCCAGCATCGTGACGGCGATACTGGGCGCGATCCGCACGGTCATCCGCGTCGAGCCGGCGCGCCGCGCGGCGGGGAGCCGGAAGACGTGCTGCAGCTCCGCCGCCGTCAGCTTGCCCGCGTCGGAGATCAGGACCTCGAGGCCGTGGTCGTAGACGGGCAGGACGCGCCGCATCGCGTCGGCGTACTCGCCCGCCCCCGCGGTGACGGTGAGCGTCGCTGCGCCCGGCTCGCGCACGCGCACGCGCCAGTCGACGCGCGCCTGCCCCGCGCCCGGGACGAGCCGGGTGCCGGCCGAGTCCACGAGTGCGCCGTCCACGAGCATGCCGAGCAGCTCGAGGCCCTCCGCGCGGAACGCCGCAAAGACGTCCAGCGCGCCCTCGGTGTTGTTCGTGAGGATGGCCGAGATGACGACCTCGTCGCCCACGACGAAGAAGCGGGGCGCCTGCAGCCGGACGATCAGCGGCATCGAAGTGCGCGCCGCGCTCTCCGCGACGTGCCCGAAGCGCGCGCCCGCGTCGCTCACGCGGGCCGTCGCCCGCCAGCGCGTCGTCGAGTCGGGGAACCTCACGGTGACCGTGGCGCTGCCATCCTCGTCCGTGACGAGGTCCGGGGTCCAGAGCGCGGTCTCGCGGAAGTCGCTGCGCACGACGACCGGGCTCGCTCCGGGGCCGGCCGGCCCCAGGGCTGCCATCGGGGCGGACGCCGTGACGTTTCGCGCGCGCCCCGCCATCCGCTTGCTCGCGAATGCGTCGGCGAAGTCCATGGCGCCCTCCTCGGAGGCGTACCCGAGCGTTCGGAGCCCGGCCTTCTGTTCGCGCATCGCCCCCGGCGGAGACGTGTCCCCCCGGCCGCGATAGGCGCCCGGCTGGTCGAAACGCGCGTCGACGAGCTCGCCCTCGCGCTGCACGAGCTTCACGAGCTGCTTCTGGTGGAAGCTGCTGCCGACGCGGACGCCGTGCGCGCGCTTGTGCCCGAAGAAGAAGGCGCGCGGGTCGCCCGCGTAGTCCTCCTGGATCGCCATCACCGACTCGTCGACGAGCGCGAGCGCCACCTCGGCCTGCACCGGACGGCCTTCGTGGTCGCGCACCGTGACCACCAGCGTGCCCTCCGACCCGGGCAGATAACTCTCGCGGTCCGCTGCCACGGTGACGTCCAGGAATTGCTTGACGGGCGGCACCACGACTTGCTTCAGCGCCTCGTAGGCCCTGCCCCCGTGGACCATCGTGGCCGTGAGGTAGATGTTCGGCACGTGCTCCTCGCCGATCGCGATCGTGACGAGCTTGACGGTGCCCGCGAGGTGCAGCACCCGGTGCTCGAGCAGGCGCTCGGTCTCGACCGTGAACAGGACCCACCGTCCGGCGCCCTCGGTCACGATCATCACGTGCCCGGGCTCGCCGGCCTCGAACGTCTCTTCGTCGAGGACGAGCTCGACGCCCGTCTGGTGAAAACCGAGGTCCCGCGTCCCTGGGCTCACGACCCAGACCCAGGCCTCGCTCGCGACCTCGCCGCCGCGCGGGTCCTCGGACACCCAGCGGACCACGTAGCTGCCCTCCGCTTCCGGCGTGACGGTCCACGTCGCCTGCCCGTCCGCGCCCGTCGTCACCGCGCTCTCCGCCACCGTCTCGTAGACGTATTCCGCGCGGCGCTGGATCCAGCCGGGCGGCGGGAACGGGGCGCGTCCCCATCGGTGCCGTGCCAGCTCCGGACCCATCACCTCGCGCCCGGCCGGGTCCATCCAGATCTCGACCCAGCGCGCGCGCTGCAGGCGCACGACGCCCGAGCGGGCGACGGGATTCTCGTTCGCATCGCGTGCCGAGAACGTGGCCGTGATCGACTCGCCGGGCCGGTGCAGCCTGTGCTCGACGGACGTGTGAACGACGTAGGAGTGGCGCATCACGCGCACGCTCCCACGACCCGTCACCTCGCGCCGCGAGGCGTCGGTGACGCGCGCCTCGACCGTGAACACGAGGTCCCCCGCCTGCCCTTCGGGGCTCGGGAAAGCGACGCGCGCGTGGCCCTCCGCGTCGGTCCGCACCTTCTTGCGCAGCACTTCCTGACCGGGCCCGCGGTCCCAACCGCCCCGGGACGGATTGAGCGACTCGCCGAACCAGTCCATCGGACGCCGCGGGCGCCAGCTCCACCAAAACGCCTTCTGGTAGACGACGACCTCCACCTCCGCGTTCGCGACCGGGCCTCCGAAGTAGTACTCGGCGGCGATCTCGGCCTCGACCTCGTCGCCCATGACGTAGACCTTGCGCACACCGGCTTCCATCGGCGTCGTCACCGTCACCTCGAACTCGGGCAGCTTGTACTCCTCGAGCCGGAAGAGCGTCGCGTTGCCGATCGTCGTGCCGCTGCGCACGGCGGTGAAGGTGACGCGGTACTCGCCGAGCGGCATGCTCGCGGTGGTCTCGAGGCTGCCCCAGGCGGAGCCGAACGCCGAGAGCTCGAGCTCGCCCTGTTCGACCTCCGTACCGCGTGGATCGGTGATCACGTACGCCAGCCGCTCGCCCGCGGGGGTCGTGTACTCGCGCCCCTGGTAGCTGCGCACGAGCACCTTCCACTGCACGGTCTGTTCGGGCCGGTACGCGGGGCGATCCGTCGAGGCGTAGATCCGCCAGCCCTGCGCCTCGGAAGAGAACGTCGACGTGACGAGGGCGAAGGCCTGGCGCGCGCCCACGCGGATGCTCGCGAACACCTCCACGCTGTACCGCGACTTCGGGATCTCGATGAGCGCCGTGCCATCCTCACCTGTCGTAGCCGAACGGATCGTCCAGAACCGCTTGCCCCTCGCGTCGTAGACGCGCGCATGGAGCGTGACGTCGGCGCCGGAAAGGGGCACGCCGTCCTCCGCGCCGGTCGCCCAGAGCAGGAGCCGCTCGCCCGAGGCCTTGATCGTGAGCGCTGCGTCGGTGACGAGCACGAGCTCGCGGCTCTCGAGCGCCCCCGCGCGGGCCACGATGACGTAGGCGCCTGGCTCCGGCTTCTCCGCGAGCGCGAGCACCGCGCTCTCGGACTCGTGCCGCGCGCCATGCTCGGTGGAGTGCCGCCAGGTCGCGGTCGGCTCGAGGCGCGCGAGCGCGATCGACTGCAGCCACTCGCGGCTGCCGCGGTCCGGATCGGAGAGGCCCACGTCGCGCGTGAGGTCCACGGGGTAGAGCGCGAGCTCGATCTCCGCGAGGTTGCGCCACGCGAGCCGGTACCGCACCTCGGAGCCGGGTAGGAAGAACTGGTCGACGGCGACCTGTAGTTCCTGCGCGAGGATGTGCGTGATGCGGTCCCGCGCCGGCCGCCAGCGCGCGCTCGCCCCCTCGCGGTACGCGGCGAGGAGGCGCCGGTACAGGCCGAGCGCAGCCTCGTAGTCGACCTGGCGGCGGAGGTTCCCGTCCTCCCCGCGCACCCATGCGCCGGTCCCGAAGTGCCACTCGGCGAAGAAGTACAGCGCGTCGTCGTACCACTCGGTCTCCGAGCCGAGCGCGATCGCCGCCTCGAAGTGCTGCATCACCCGCTTGCTCCACCACGTGCCCTGCGAGTGCTGGATCAGGGTGCGCGCCAGCAGGAGGTGCGCGCGGGCGCGCTCGTCGTCCGTACGCGCGAGCTCCAGCGCGTCCTCGAGCAGATCGATCGCCAGCCAGTTGCCGTACTGCCCGTAGCCGAAGCCCCGCTGGAACCAGCCCGGCCGCGCCATGCGCCACAGCATCGCGAGCCAACGCTCGCGCGCGAGCTCCACGTCGCGCGCGCCCGCCCACCAGTCCAGGGCGGCGCGGTAGTAGCCCTGCGCCGTACCGAAGCTCCAGCTGCGCTCGCGGGCCCAGTGGAAGTCGCCCAGGGACTCCTGCACCTCCGCCCACACGCGGTCTTCGTCCTCGGGCCGCGTCGCGCCCGCCAGGAAGGCCTCGAGTGCCAGGCGGCGCGCGTCGAGCGCCGAGGTGTCCGGGTTCCGGCTGGAGGCGACCGAGCGCCAGCCGGCGTCGGCGAGGCGGAAGTCCACCCAGCGCGCCTCCTCCGCCGCCAGCTCGAGGCGGCGCGCCTGCTCGTACACGCGCAGCGCGGCCTCGAAGCTCTGCTCGGCGAAGAGGGCCTCCGCGCGCGCTCGAAGCGCAGCGTAGTCCTGGCGCGCATCCTGCCGCGCCTCCGCGTGGATCGGCACAGCCGGCGGTCCGGGCTCGCGAACATCGGTGAGGAACAGCGTCGAGGCGAGGCAGGAGAGGAGCGCGAGCGTCTTCATGGCGAAAGGCTTTCCGGGTAGCTGGACAGCTCTCTTAGAACGATTGGGGCGCTCGGAATCTTGGAAATTCCCGTGCGGGGGTACGGGGCCAGAGCCAGATCCGCCGGCCGGGAAGGTTTCGCCGGAGGGACCCGTGCGACTCGGAATCCCGGTCCGTGTCCCTCTCCCGTTCGGCCGTCACGAGTGCCGGCGGATTTTGTCCCGGCTCCGTACTCGCTGGTCAGGCATCGGCGACAGCACGCAGGAGCGCTGCCAGCTCGCGGATCGTGGCGGGGCCGTGCCCCGCGAAGTGATTGTTGGCGTAGGCGTACGTCTCGGTCCCGCGGGCGACGGCGGGGCGCAGGAAGTCCGCCCAGCGTGCGAGCGAATCACTCTTGTCCAGGGCGATATGGTCGAACGTCTCCGTCGCCGCTTCGGTCGCCTTGCGGTCGCCGATGAGCCGTACGTAGACGAAGTCCGCGGTGAAGAGGTCGAGATCCCGCGCGAGGCTCGCCGGGTGCGGCATGTACGGGAGGTCGACGAGCACGAGCGCGGTGCGGTGGCGCCGCAGGATCGCGAGCAGCTCCTCACGCACCCAGCCCTTGTTGCGGATCTCGACCCCGTACCGGAAGCGATCCGGCAGGCCTTCCAGGTAGGCGTCGAGCCGCTCCAGGAACGGCTCCCACCGTGGGAAGGCGCGCTTGTTGAGGTAGGGGAACTGAAGCACGAGCGGCCCGCACTTCGGCCCGAGCAGCGACATCGCCGCGAGGAACTCGGCCGTGTCGTCCGCGACGAACTCCGGCACGAGCAGCTTGGCCCCGTCGGGTTGCGGACCCTCCCCGCAGTGGACGATCGAGCGCGGGAACTTGGCCGCGAGCACGAAGCCGTCCGGCGTCTTCTGCTCCCAGCCCCGCACCATGGCCGCGCTCGGGACGCGGTAGTAGGTGACGTCGGCCTCGACCGTGTCGAACTGCGTCGCGTAGTACGTGAGGAAGTCGGCCGGGCGGGTGCCGGCGGGGTAGAACGACCCGACCCAGGTCTTCTCCGACCAGCTCGAGGTCCCGGCGCGCAGGCTCATTCGTAATGGCTCTGCAGCTCGGCGAGCAACTCGGCGATTCGCGCGTCGAGTTCCGCGAGGCCCTCGGGCCAGCTCTCTTCGATGCCGCCTTCCACGAGGTACTTGCGAGCATTCATGAGGTACCCCCAGGCGCGTTCGAACGGGGGCAGGGGCTCAAACGGCCAACCACCGCGCGGGTACCCAAGCGCCCCAAGCTCGCCCCTCTCCTGGAGT
>SMVQ01000081.1 GCA_004357655.1 Planctomycetota bacterium | reverse complement strand
GTCTTCACCGTGCCACCCTGGCCGTCGTCCAGGAAGACGATGCTCTGGTGACTGAGAATCTCCGCCTGCTCTGCGGTGAGCGTGAAGAGCTGCTGTGGCGTCACGGTGCCTTGCATGCTCGTGAGCAGGAAGAGCCCCCGCCGCACGATCCGGAGGATGGGGGCGACGCCAGCCTGATCCGGTGGCTGCTCTCACTCAGCGTCGGCGAACGTCTGGCGGTGCTCCAGGCGCAAGCCGCCGCACTCGCCAGGTTCCGAGATGCCGCAACCCAGCGCTGACTTCGAGGGCTTGCTCCGCACGTTTGCTGAGCAAGATGCGCGATTCGTCGTGATCGGAGGCGTCAGCGCTGCGCTGCAAGGAGTGCCGGCCGTGACCTACGACCTCGACCTCGTGCTGGGTCAGGAGGCCGAGAACCTCGATCGCACGCTGAGTATCCTCCGTGGGTTGGAGTCCTGCAATCGCGAGCATCTGCCGCGCCGTCTGGAGCCGCAACGGGACGATCTGGATGCAGAGGGGGCCATGCTCCTGATGACTCGACTCGGGCCCCTGGCCCTTGTACCGCCGCACTCTCCACGAGCGAGACGCTTGATGTCCGAAGTGGCACCCTGAACCGGTCCAGGGAGTCTCGGGTGCCATTCTCCTCCTCGCTGTCCCTACCGCGACCAGCAGGGGCCGTCCAGATGTGGTGATTCCGTGGTGTCCACGAGACCCCTCTTCCGCACCTATTCCAGGAGACTCTGGAGCGCGTCGCGCAGCGCCGCGTGCCTGTCCGTTTCCGAGCCCGAATCCCAAGCGGCGACAGCGGGACCGTTTGTGCACAGGCCGCGGCCCGCGAGCCATTGCTCCGCGCCCCGGCGAACCTCCTCCGGCGTCAATCCCGGGCTCAGACCCGGAATCGGGTCGGACAGGTCCAGCACGACTCGCGCGCGCAACCCGACCGACGCGGCCGTACGCACGTGCTCGGCGCCGAGCTCGGGATGGATGGGGCCATCGACGACGAGCACCCCGCGGAAGAGGCGCGGCGCGCGCAGCGCGAGGTCGAAGGCGATCGTCGCGCCGGCGCCCTGCCCGGCGAGCACCACACGTGAGCGATCGATTTCCCCTCCCGTGAAGTCGCGGACGCACTCCGCGATGCGTTCCTCGTAGCTCCACGGATCCGAGAGGAACCGACTGAGATCGTCGATCCACGCCATTCCCAGCCCTGGCTCGGCCTTCAACTGAACGGTTCCCGATGGGGCCAGGAGCGCCAGCCCGAGCTCGTCGGCGAGCCGCTTCCACGGGCCGAGCACGGCGCTCTCCTTCGTGCCCCCGTCCGGGTGCAGGATGACGAGGAGTGGCAGGCCACCTTCGCCCCGAAAGCTCGCCGGGAAGTAAGTGGCCGCCGTGGCGACGTAGCGCTGCCTGCGCTCGGAGCGTTCACGCATGCGCTCGAAGAGGTGCTCCCACCAGGCCGAGTCGCGTAGCGCATCGAGGTCCTTGTCGCGGCGCACGACCTGCATGCGCTGCTCCGAATCCCCGAAACCCAGGTCGGCGGCGCGCTCGAGCCACGCGCGGCCGTCGTCGAGCTCACCGAGCAGAGTGTGGGCGCAAGCCATGTTGTAGGCGCAGACGGCCCGGCGCGAGTCGTGCTGGAGACTCCCGATCGGATTGGCGGGCGCCCGGTCCGAGCATTGTTCGAACGCCTCGATCGCGGCGCCGTAGTGACCGGCCTGCAGCGCCGTGATGCCGCGCTGGAAGTCCGGGTCCTCCGCACTCTCCCATGGGCGCTCGAAGCGGAACGGGAACGAGGCCGATGCGGTCGCGACGATGGACTCGGGAGCGACGCTCGCACCGTCGCCGACGTGGAGCAGCGCGGCTTCGCTCTCCAAGGCTGTCGCCCGAGCCGTCCGCCCCTGCTCCCGGTGGAGCTCCGCGAGGATCGTCAGGGTCGCCGCCTCCGCGACAGGGTCGGGACTCCAGAGCCTTCGTCGCTCCTCCAGCGCGAGGGAAAAACGCTCGAGGGCGAGCGCGGAGTCGCCCCGCTCGACCGCCAACCGGCCGAGCTCCTCGCGTGCTCTCGGGACGAGGTCGCTCCCGGCGACAGCCTCTTCTTCCGCGAGCTCGAGCAGCCGCTCGAGCTCGACCTCGGCCGCGGGCGACTCTCCCAACGCGAATGCTCCGCGCGCGAGATGCAGCCTGCACTCCAGCGCCTCGACCGTGCGCTCGGCACCGATCGCCTGGTAAGCCTCGAGCGCGCGTCGGCAGATCGCCACCGAGGCGTCGAAATTTCCAAGCTGAAAGTGCGCCGCACCCAGCGTGGACAGCACCAGCGCGACGTCGGCGTGCTCCTCGCCGTGCTCCCGCTGCAGGACGGCGAAGGCGCGATCGAGCAGCGGCAGGGCCCGTTCGCACTGGCCCACGTCGAGATAGACGAGGCCCAGCGCCTGCATCAAGGCTGCGCGCGCGAGGGAGTCGTCCCCGAACTCGCGCGCCAGTCGTTCCGCGCCTTCGGCCAGAAAGCGTCGCGCCTCGCGTGAGACGGTGCCATCCTCTTCGTCGATCGTGGGTTCCGGTGCCAGGCGCCGGAAATGGTCCACGAGGAACTCGATCACCTCCCCGCGCACGCGACCCTCGAACTCCGCGCGGTCGCGCTCCCCCCGTATGACTGCATTCACTCGCAGCAACCCGAGCGGCAGGCCGACGGCTGCCAGAGCGAACGCCCCCAAGGTGACGGCCAGCGCAGGGCGCCGCCGCATGTAGCGCCTCGCGCGGAGCAGCGCTCCGGTCGGGCGGGCGTGAACCGGCTGAAAGGCGAGGAGCCGCCGCAAGTCCGCCGCCATCTCGTCCATCGTCGCGTAGCGCCGCTTCGGATCCTTCTCCATGGCGGTCGCGCAGATCGTCTCGAGGTCCCGCGGTACGAGCGGATTCCGACGTCGGAGCGCGATCGGTTCGCGGCCCTGGATCGCTCTCAGCACCTGAACCGTGCCGACGCCCTCGAACGGTCGGCCCAGGGCCAACAGTTCGTACAGCGTGACGCCGAGCGAGTAGACGTCGGTGCGCGCGTCGACCTCGCGCGCCGACCCCGCGAGCTGCTCCGGGGAGACGTAGTACGGCGTTCCGGTGAAGTCACCCGAGCGCGTGAGGGCGGGCTGGTCCTCGAGGTGGGCGAGGCCGAAGTCGAAGAGTTGGGCGCGGCCGCCCGCGCGCAGCATGATGTTGGAGGGCTTGACATCGCGGTGGACGACGCCCTGGGAGTGGGCGTAGGCGAGAGCGTCGGCCACGTCCAGCACGATCCGGCACACCGTCTCGACGTAGGTCTCGCTCCACTCTCCGGTCCCGGCCGGCGCGTCTTGCCGGTCGGCGGCGAGGCGCCTCACGGCTTGCGCGACCGACGCGCCTGTGAGCGACTCGAGGGCCTTGCCGGACAGGTCCTCCAGAACCTCCGCCAGAGTCGCGCCCGCCACGTACTCCATCGTGAAGAAGGGTCGACCCTGCTCCTCGCCGACGTCGAACATCGAAACGATGTTCGGATGCTCGAGCGAAGCGGCGGCGCGGATCTCGCGTTCGAAGCGCGCCCGCACCCGTTCGTTGGCGAGCAGGGAGGGCTGGCAAGTCTTGAGCGCGACCAATCGCGAGGCACGCTCGTCGCGCGCGAGCCAGACCAGGCTCATGCCGCCCTGTCCGAGTCGTCCCAGGATGGTGTAGTGCCCGATGGCGGGCGGTGTCGGATGGAGCGGCGACTCCTGGAGGAGGCCCACGCGATCGAGCGCTCCCAGGCGGCTGCGCAAGCTCGGCGCGTGCTCGGGATACGAGGAGAGGATTCGCTCAAAGCCCTCACCGTCGCCGTCCAGCAGGCGATCGACGCAGCGCGCGAGCACTTCCTCGACGTCCCGCCCCGGCTCGTTGCTCGGGTTCCCGCCATTCTCGATCGTGGATTCTTCCATCACATCTCTCGCGGTCCGTACCCACCGTAGAGTAGACGCGCTAGGCTCAGGGCGATGCACCGGGATTCACGCGAGCTGTGCGAACGGGCGGTCCACGGCGACGACGCTGCCCGCGATGTTCTCCTGGGCCAGCACCTCGCGAGCCTGCGGGCGTTCGTGCGCGCGCGTCTGGGCGCCTCCCTGCGCGCCCGCGAGACCAGCCAGGACCTCCTGCAGTCGGTCTGCCGGGTAGCGTTGGAGGACATCGGTCGGTTCGAGTACCGCGGCGAGAACAGCTTCCGGCACTGGCTGTTCCAGCTGGCGGAGAACAAGCTGCGCGGCCGCGGCCGATACTGGAGCCGTGAAAAGCGCTCCGCTTCGGGCGAGACGAATGTGGCTGACCTCGAGGGGGCCGAGACGCTCGTGGCCGAGAGCACGTGCACTCCCAGCCACCACGCCGCGAGCCGCGAGGAGCTCGAGCGCGTCGAGCGAGCGATGGTGCGACTCTCCGAGGACCAGCGGCACGTGATCGTGCTGTCGCGGTTCCTGGGCCTCCCACACGCCGACATCGCGCAGCGCATGGGTCGCACGGCGATCGCGACGCGGACCCTGCTCTCGCGTGCGCTGGCGCGACTCGCCACGCTGCTGGAGGAACCGTCGGCCTCTCGCCGGGCATGACCGGGAGAAGGCCCCTCGCGCCCACGTGGGAGGCGTGAGCGCGAGGGTGCGGCCGCGCTGAGCGAGGGTGAAGGCCCGCAGGAAGGTCGAGCCGACCCGGGGAGCGCGACACTCAGGGCTGAAAGGTCGCCATGAAGGCGTTGGAGGTGTTGAACGAGGAACCGCACAGGCCTTGCGCGTCCCGGTACCAGACCTGGAAGAACCAGGTGAAGCCGGTGACGATGTGTCCGGTCACGGGGAAGTTGCCCTCTGAGTACTGGACGATTCCCGGTCCCAGGGAGACGAAACCACCCGCGCCCGAGTTGACGATGTCGAATCGGAACTGCCCGTAGCCCCCGGCTCCGGAGCACAGGATGCCGTTGCCGAAGGGGAGCTGAATCGGCGTGGCGCCCATGTAGAACAGCGCGAACTGGTTGGGGGGGATCTGTGTCAAGCTGAGAGTGAGGTCGTCGATCGATACACTGGCGGTCCCCCTGCCGGTCAGAAATGCACCTTGTCCACCGGCATTGACGCAGCCGGCTCCGCTGTCGTCGTTGCCGCAGGGGCAGCCGACGCCGTAGCAGTACGCGATGCCCGGGTCGAGCACGCCATTGATCGTCATGGCCTGGACGTCGCCGACCACTTGCAGGTCGCCGCCCTTTGGGCTCCCGTCGATCGGGTCGACGCGCAGGATGTCCCCCGTGCTGCCACCGGACAGGAGCTCCCCTTCGTGCAGAACCAAGGCCGTCACCTCGTTGCTGATGACGAAGGAGGAGGTGACTTCCCCGGTCTGCAGGCTGAGGCGATAGACGACGCCGCCGGTGGTGCCCAGGAGCAGCGACCCGGCGTGCTGCACCATCGAGTCGATCGGTCCCCCGCAGGTCCCGAAGAATTCGAACACCCCACCGTCGTGGTCGAGATCCGTGCGAAACACGACACCGAGAGAGCTGCCGACGAACAGCACGTCGCCGACCATGAACATGGCCTCGATCGGAACGGGCGCCGTGAGCACTTCAGTCGGGTCGACCTCCGACCCGTCCGTGGCGTAGCGCAAGACGGTCCCGTCGGTGCCCCCTACGAGGAAGTCCGAGCCTTGTACGAGCAGCGCCGTCGCGTCGTTGTCCACGTCCTGCAGGTAGCCGATGCTGTTGTTGGCCTGGTCGTAACGGTAGATCACGCCCGTCACGTCACCGATCAGAAGATCCGGACCGACGGGAGCCATCGAGTGAACGGCGCCGCCGCAGGCGCCGACGAGCTCGAAGTTGCCAGCGGCGGGATCGCCGCGGTAGATCAGGGAGCTGAAGCCGCCGACGTAGAGATCCTGGGCCTCGGCGCCTCCCGCGAGGGCGGCGAACGCGAGCGTGGCCCAGAGAGCCGGGCGAGCGAGGGAGCGATCGTGCGCGAGCAGCATGGGGAGTCTCCGCTTGGACTGAGGATGGCCGGGAGGGCTCGCACGAGCCCTCACTCTTATGAGTGTCCTCCGGGGGCGAGTGTTTCGTCACGATCCGTTTAATGCGGCCGGGCCTCGTGTCCACCGCGAGCAGGCAGCTTCAAGCCGTTGCGAACGCCTGACTTAGGGACTGAAGCCGAGCGTGTCCGCGTCCGGGCGCGGTCGTGTATCCGCTTGGCCGGGGCTGATCCCGTGGACCGCGACCCGTACGGATCTCGAGTCTCGAGCTCGATACCTCGAGCTCGAGACATGGGAGCGCGCCTGACGACCGGAGCTGAAGAATATCTCGTCACGACTGCGCTGCCACGGCACCCGCCGCGAGCACGATCTCAGACCGAAGGCCTCGCGATGGGACGAGCCACCCGCGGGTTCGATCCCGCGAATACCAGGCTGACCGCCGTCCCCTCCGGAGGTCGCCCGGAGCCGCTCCCGACTCGGACAGGAAGCCCCGGCCACACCCGGCCGGGTCGCGGCTCGGGCTTCTCGCCCCGGCTGACCAGTCTGGAGTTTCGCCCTTCGGAAAGGGCGAGACTCCAGACAAGGGGGCCTCCATGTCAGTTGTCCTCGAACAGGGAGCCTGCGGCCCAATCGTCATCACCGCGGGCCGTGCGGGTGTTGCCGCCGCTGACCGAGGAGTAATTGCCGCTGGCCGTGTTGGACTGCCCGCCGCTGACCGAGGAGTAGAGGCCGAAGGCCGCGTTGTTTCTCCCGCCACTGACCGAGGAGGAGGTACCGAAGGCCGAGTTGTCGCGCCCACCACTGACCGAGGAGTAGTAGACGAAGGCCCTGTTGAATACTCCGCCGCTGACCGAGGAGCGGCTGCCGAAGGCCAGGTTTTCGCCCCCGCCGCTGACCGAGGAGTAGGGTCCGCTGGCCGTGCTGGATAGTCCGCCGCTGATCGAGGAGCCGGTGCCGGTGGCCGTGTTGTCCTCCCCGCCGCTGACCGAGGACTGGACGCCGCTGGCCGTGTTGCCGAACCCGCCGCTGACCGAGCCTCCGGCCCGACAGATGAAGAAGCTGCAACCTCCACCGGATGCTCGGTTGTCTTGCCCGCCGCTGACCGAGGACCACGAGCCGTCGGCCGCGTTGTCCAGACCAGCGCTGACCGAGGAGTAGTCGCCGCTGGCATCGTTGCCCATCCCGCCGCTGACCGATGCGGAGAGGCCAGTGGCCGTGTTTCGCTGCCCGCCGGTGACCGAGGCAAACGGCCCGGACACCGTGTTGTCCCGTGGCCCGACCCAGCCGCCGAAGCTGGTGTAGCTGTTCCCGTGGCCGACGACCATGTTGTGCGAACCCGTACGGTCGTCCCCGTTCGGGTTGCCCAATTCGTTGTAGCCGACGATGAGGTTGCCGAGGCCATTCGTCTGGGTTTCGGATGGGTCGATGCTGTCGGGGTCGGTGGAGTTTCCGTTCGTGGCCTCCAGACCGTTCACGATCTGCACGTTGATACCGGAGATGCGCAGGGTCTTCACCGTGCCACCCTGGCCGTCGTCCAGGAAGACGATGCTCTGGTGACTGAGAATCTCCGCCTGCTCTGCGGTGAGCGTGAAGAGCTGCTGTGGCGTCACGGTGCCTTGCATGCTCGTGAGCAGGAAGAGCCCAACCGTGGCGGCGGAACCGGCAACGAGGGAGAGGGGGCTGAGTTGGATGTTCTTCATCGGGGTCCTGTGGTTCGGAGTTGTGTCTGGCCCGGAGGGTTGGACAGCCGCACTGGAATCCTCCGTCCGCCAGAAGGGGTTGAAGCCAAGCCTGCGCCCCCGGCTCCTTCACCGCCTGATACCGTGGACGGCGAAGGCGAGCGTGATCCGGAGACTCGGGCGGGAGAGGGAGCGATCGTGCGCGAGCGGCATGGGGAGGCTCCGCTTGGAGGAGAGTGGCCGCGAGGGCTCGAACGGAGCCTTCATTCCTATCAGTGCCCTACGGGCGCGAGTGTTTCGTCCCGATCCGTTTTCTGGGCGTTGGTGCACGGATCCTACGCCCACGACGAGCGACCGTCGATCCCCTGGCTATCGTGACGGCCGAACGCGCACGATCTCGGCTTGAAGTCGAGAGTGCATCCGAGGTTCAAGACGAAATACAGAGTCGGCAACTGGCCGGAGTACGACCGTGCACTCGCACAGCGCGGCGACATCACGCTGTGGATCTCCACAGACGCAACCGATGCGTGGACGCCAGCGCCGTCTGGTAGACGAGGCGGGCAGAGGAAGTTCTCGAATCTCGCGATCGAGACGGCCTTGACGCTGCGACTCGTCTTCAAGTTGCCGCTTCGCCAAGCGGAGGGATTCCTGAGGTCGGTGCTGTCTTTGATGGCTGTCGATCTCGATGCCCCCGACCACACCACGCTTTCTCGGCCCAGTCAGCACCTCGCCGGCCCCGTTCTCCAGAAGCGGTCGCCACCAGAGGGGTGAAGGGGTCCAGCGACTTTCGGACGCGCTCGCGAGCGGATTCCTGACCGTCCGCAGCGCGCTCCCACGCGCTCCTGGCATGCCGCTCCCGTATCGCACTGCACTCGGAACGGACGCGAGTCGAATCAGGGAGCCCGTCGCAGCTCGACGACGGGCAGATGCGCGCGGCCTTCGAACGGACTGACGATCAACCGGAGTCTCGCTCCGTGCCGGCCCTTGATGCTCGCCTCGGATTTGGCGCACCGGCTTCTCCGAGGCCAGCGTAAACGCGGCTCGAACCTGGGCGCTTCGTTCGCCGCCGGAAGTGCGCGGTACACCTCGATGGGCGTTCGCCCTCGGACGCCGGAGTGTGGTCGGTGTTCGTTGTACCAGGAAGAGGACGTCGTATCCGGGGTAAGCATCGGCGTGGCTGAAGCCCGAGTACCCCTGCAGTACGGCGAGTGGACCGTCCCGCTTCCGTGACTCCGTGAAGTCGTAGAAGTGGTTGCCCT
>SMVQ01000080.1 GCA_004357655.1 Planctomycetota bacterium | reverse complement strand
CTCCGCGGCGAGGTGCAAGACCGCCTGCACGCCGCCGTTGCCCGCGGCCGCGAACGCGCGCCGCACGTCCTCGGGCCGCGACACGTCGCCGTGCACGAGGGTGTACCCCGCGCGATCCTCGACCGACGTCAGGTTCTCGAGGTTCCCGGCGTAGGTGAGCGCGTCCAGGTTCACGATCCGCCAGTCGGGCCGCTCACGCGCCAGCATCCGGATGAGGTTGCTGCCGATGAACCCGGCGCCACCGGTGACGAGCACGGTTCGAGTCATTGGGCCTCGCTGCCGAGATAGGTCTTGAGGGCGTCTTCCCAGGGGGCTAGCGGCGCGCCGCGCAGCTCGGTGAGACGCGAGCAGTCCAGCACACTGTACTCCGGTCGCGGGGCGGCCGACGGGTACTCCGCGGTCGTGCAGGGCTCGACGGTGACGTCCTCGATACCTGAGTACGAGAGCGTGGCCACGGCCAGGTCGTACCAGGTGCACGCGCCTTCGCAAGCGGCGTGATAGATGCCTTCCCGGCCCTCGACGAGCACGTCCCAGAGCGCCGGCGCGAGCTCCAGCGTCGACGTGGGCGAGCCCGTCTGATCAGCGACGACCACGAGCTTCGCACGCGACCGGGCGAGCCGGCGCATCGTACCGGGGAAGTGGCGTCCGCGCGGTCCGTACAACCACTGCGTGCGCACGATGCGCGTGCCGTCCGCGTGCACGGCGAGCGCAGCCTGCTCCCCCGCGAGCTTCGTTCGGCCGTACGCGGAGAGCGGGTTCGGCGGGTCGTCCGGGCGGTACGGCCGGCTCCCCGTACCGTCGAAGACGAAGTCCGTGCTGACGAGCACGAGCGGCACGGCAGCCCGCGCGCACGCCTCGGCGAGCACACCACAAGCGGTCCCATTCGCGCGCAAGGCGAGCGCCTCTTCCGCCTCCGCCTTGTCGACCGCCGTGTACGCGGCCGTGTGGATGACACCGGAGAAGGGCCCCTCTTCGGCGAAGAGGCGCGCGACGTCCGCGGGCTCCGCCAGGTCCACCCCCGGACGGTCCACCCCCGTCGCCGCCCGGTTGTCGGTCCCGATGGCCGTCACGCCGTCGGGCGCGCACAGGAGGACCTGGCTGCCCAACATGCCCGCCCCGCCCGTGACGAGGACCTTGGAGGGCGCGCGGGGCGGCGAGGTCGAATCAGGACTCATGCGCTCACCCTCGGGGCCGCCGCCCGCCGTTCAGGCGGGCTGGCGGGGAAGCCGCCGGGGCGCCGCCAGCACGGCGCGCGAAGCGCGGAATGCTCGGTCCGTGGGGCCACCCGGTTCGTCTGGGCTGAGGAGCTGCCCCCGTGCGAATGCTGCGTCCGTTCCAAGGTCCGCTTCAATCCAGGTGATTCGCGCCGCCCTCGGCCACGAGCTTGGAGGCCGCGTGGAGCGACTCGAAGGTCCCGGCGTCCGTCCACCAGCCCTCGAGGACCTCGAACGTCATCGAGCCGTCGCGGATGTACCAGTTGTTGACGTCCGTGATCTCGAGCTCGCCGCGGTCGGAGGGCTCGAGCTCGTGGATGATGTTCCAGACGCGCTCGTCGTACAGGTAGATACCGATCACGGCGTTGTCCGACTTCGGCTCCTTCGGCTTCTCGACGATCTCGACGACCTTGTCGCCCTCGATATGGGCGACACCGAAGCGCTGCGGATCGGGCACCTTCTTCAAGAGGATCTTCGCGCCGTGCCCCTGCGACTTGAAGTCGGAGACGGCCTGCCTGATGTTCCGCTCGATCAGATTGTCGCCGAGCATCACGCAGAGGGGCGCGCCCGCGGCCCAGTGCTCCGCGAGCCCGAGCGCCTCCGCGATCCCGCCCTCGCCCTCCTGGTAGGTGTAGTTCAGGTGCTTCAGCCCGAAGTCCTTGCCGTTGCCCAGCAACGAGAGGAAATCCCCCGACTTCCGGCCCCCGGTGACGATCATGATGTCGTCGACGCCCGCGTTCACGAGGGTCTGGATCGGATAATAGATCATCGGCCGGTCGTAGACCGGCAGCAGGTGCTTGTTCGTGATCTTGGTGAGGGGGAACAGCCGGGTCCCGAGCCCGCCGGCCAGAATGACGCCTTTCATGCTTGTCTCCTGGAACTGTGGTACCAGGCCAGGAATCGTTCGAGACCGTCACGCACGGTCGTCTTCGGATCGTAGCCGAGTCCGGCGCGAGCCTTGCTCACGTCCGCATAGGTGACCTCCACGTCTCCGGGCTGCACGGGCCTGCGGTCGATGACCGGCTCCCGACCGCACACCTCGCCGATCAATCCGACGAGCTCCGCGAGCGAGGTCGTGGCGGACTCGCCCAGGTTGTAGATCTCGTAGCCCGCGCAGCGGTCGATCGCGGCGACCACGCCGTCGACGATGTCGTCGACGTAGGTGTAGTCGCGCCGCGAGCTGCCATCTCCGAAGAACGGCAGCGGCTCGCCCGCGAGGATGGCACGGACGAACTTGTGGATCGCCATCTCGGGCCGCTGCCGCGGGCCGTACACCGTGAAGAAGCGCAGGCACGTCGTCGGGATCCCGTACAGGTGGTGGTGCGTGTACGCCATGAGCTCACCGGCACGCTTGGTCGCCGCGTAGGGCGAGACGGGGCGCGGGATGTCGTCGGTCTCCTTGAACGGCACGGCATCGTTGCCCCCGTACACGGACGATGACGAGGCGAACACGAACCGCTGACCTTCGTGGCGGCGAATCTGCTCCAGCAGGATGAGCGTGCCGCGCACGTTCACCTCCTCGTAGAGCAGCGGATCGTCGAGTGAAGGCCGCACGCCGGCCATCGCGGCGAGGTGCGCCACGGCGTCGAATTCGCCCTCGTCGAAGAGCCCCTGCACGAGCCCCTGGTCGCGGATGTCGCCCTCGACGATGCGCGCGCCCTGCCCCGCTGCAGCGAGGGCGGATGCGTTCCGGCGCTTGATCGCGGGGTCGTAGAAGTCGTTGAAATTGTCGAGCACGGTGACCTCGTCCCCGCGCGCCAACAGCCGCTCGGAGAGATGCGAGCCGATGAACCCCGCGCCGCCGGTAACCAGCACCTTCATTCGACCGTCACGCCCCTGGCGCGGGTGCGGGACTCGAGGAGCAGAGTCATGCGACGGTCACGCCCCTGGCGCGGGTGCAGGGCTCGAGGAGCAGAGTCATGCGACGGTCACGCCCCTGGCGCGGGTGCGGGGCTCGAGGAGCAGAGTCATGCGACGGTCACGCTCTTGGCGCGGGTACGGGGCTCGAGGAGCAGAGTCATTCGACGGTCACGCTCTTGGCCAGGTTGCGGGGTTTGTCGATGTCGCAGCCCCGGAGGTGCGCGATGTCGTACGCGAGGAGCTGCAACGGAACGGTATTCAGGATGGGCGACAGCCACTCACTCGTCTCGGGGACCTCGATGCTCATGTCGGAGATCGCGTGGCTGCCGGCGTCGGAACCCACGCTGACGACGACGCCGCCGCGTGCCTTCACCTGCTCGATATTCGCGCGCACCTTCTCCGCCAGCGGCCCGCGGCTGCTCACGGCGACCACGATCATCCCGGGTTCGATGAGCGCGATCGGGCCGTGCTTCATCTCGCCCGCCGGGTAGCCCTCGGCGTGCATGTACGAGATCTCCTTCAACTTGAGCGCGCCCTCGAGCGCGACGGGGAAGTTGATCCCCCGGCCGAGGAACATGAAGCCCTTGGCCTCGTGATAGCGCCTGGCGACCTCGAGCACGCGGCCCGTGACACGCTCGGCGAGCAGCGTCTGGACCTGCGCGCGCAGCGCTTCGAGCTCCGCGATCAGGACCTGCCCGCGCTCGCGATCGATCGTGCCCCGCGCACGCCCCAGCCGGACGGCGATCGTGTACGCCGCGACGACCTGCGCCACGAAGGCCTTCGTGCTCGCGACGCCCACCTCGGGCCCGGCGTGCGTGAGCACGACCTGGTCGGCCTCGCGCACCTGCGTGCTGCTCGCCATGTTGCAGATCGCCGCCGTGCTCGCGCCGAGCTCGCGCGCCAGGCGCACTGCGGCGAGCGTGTCGGCCGTCTCGCCCGACTGGGAGATCGCGAGCGCCACCGTATCCGGTACGAGCCGGGGGTTCCGGTAGCGGAACTCCGAGGCGAAGTCGACGTCGACGGGGATCCCGGCCAGGCCCTCGATCATGTACCGGGCGATCCAGCCCGCGTGCAGCGCCGTGCCGCACGCGATGATCTGGACGCGGGCGATGCTCCGCGCGAAGTCATCGTCGAAGGCACCGCCCTCGAACACGAAGTCTCCGGCATCCGCGCGGATCCGGTCGACGGTCGTGCGCGCGATCACCTCGGGCTGTTCGTGGATCTCCTTGAGCATGAAGTGCTCGAAGTCGCCCTTGCTGACAGCCTCCGAATCCGCCTCGAAGCGTTCCGGTGCCCGCTCGACCGGCGCGCCGGACTTCGTCGTGATCCGGACGGCGCCCGGAGTGAGCTCGGCGACGTCACCGTCGCGGAGGAACACGATGTCCCGCGAGTACGGCAGGAGTCCCAGGACGTCGGATGCGAGGTAGGCCCCTTCGTCCGTCGTGCAGATGGCGAGCGGTGGACCCTGGCGGGCGCAGACGAGCTCGGGGCCGTTCGCCCCTGTCGACAGGACCGCGACGGCGTAGTAGCCGCGGATGCGCGCCAGGCTGGCGCGCACGGCGCTGGGGAGGTCGTCACCCTCCGCACGCCGCCGTTCCACGAGGTGCGCCAGGACCTCGGTGTCCGTGTCCGATGAGAAGCGGACCCCCTCGCCCTCGAGCTCGTGCTTCAGCTCGAGCCAGTTCTCGAAGATCCCGTTGTGGACGATGGCGAGCCGGTCGTCGGAGCCCGTGTGCGGGTGGGCGTTCGCGTCCGTCGGCGCGCCGTGTGTCGCCCAGCGCGTGTGTCCGATGCCCGCGCGCGCGCCCTCGAGGTGCCCGTCGGCGAGCGCCTCCTCGAGCCGCGCGAGCCGCCCCGCGCGCTTCTCGAGCTCCACCGCGCCATTGCGCGCGACGGCTATGCCGGAGCTGTCGTAGCCCCGATACTCGAGGACCCGCAAGCCTTCGATGAGCCCCTTCACCACGGAGCCTTCCACCCGGATCGTCCCGACGATGCCGCACATGCCTTGCTTACTCCGGTACCGTTCTCGTCCGTCCGTGGATCATCGCCGCCTCGAACCCGCGCGCTAGCGGAGCGATTCGCCCTGCGCCAGTCGCCCCTCGAAGAACGCGAGCGTCCGCTTCAGGCCTTCGTCGAGCGACACCTTCGGCTCCCAGCCCAGCAGTCGCCTGGCCTTGGCGATGTCGGGCCGGCGCACCTTGGGGTCGTCTTCGGGAAGCTCCTTGAACGTGATCTCGGACTCGGAGCCCGTCAACTCCATGACTTTGCGCGCAAAATCCAGGATCGTCATCTCGTTCGGGTTGCCGATGTTCGTCGGTAGGACCTCGTCCGAGTGGAGGAGCCGGTAGATCCCTTCGACGAGGTCGTCGACGTAGCAGAACGAGCGCGTCTGCGAGCCGTCCCCGAACACGGTCATCGGCCGGCCTTCGATCGCCTGTGACATGAAGGCGGGCAGGGCCCGCCCGTCGTTGAGCCGCATGCGCGGCCCATACGTGTTGAAGATCCGCACGATTCGCGTCGCGACACCGTGGAAGCGGTGATAGGCCATCGTCATCGCCTCGGCGAAACGCTTGGCCTCGTCGTAGACCCCGCGCGGGCCCACGGGGTTGACGTTGCCCCAGTAGTCCTCCGACTGGGGGTGAACGAGCGGGTCGCCGTAGCACTCGGACGTCGACGCGAGGAGGAACCGCGCCTGCTTCGCGTGCGCGAGCCCGAGTGCCTTGTGCGTGCCCAGTGAGCCGACCTTCAGGGTCTGGATCGGAAACTCGAGGTAGTCGATGGGGCTCGCCGGAGAGGCGAAGTGCAAGATGGCGTCCAGCTCCCCCACCACGTGGATGTACTCCGTGACGTCGCGCTTCTCGAAGTGGAAGTAAGGGTCGGCGAACAGGTGCTCGATGTTTTGGAGGTCCCCCGTGATGAGGTTGTCCATGCAGATGACCTCATAGCCTTCGGCGAGGAAACGCTCGCAGAGGTGGCTGCCAAGGAAGCCTGCTCCGCCCGTGATGAGGGCGCGCGGTCGGGTCGCTGTGCTCAAGTCTTGTCCCTGGTGTGTCTACGCTAGAGTCGGGAATCCTGCACGAGGGGAGCCTCGGTCCGCTCGGGCTCGGGCTCCACCGTGGCGGCTGGCGCCGGGGCGGACGCGGCCGGATGCGACGCGAGGTCGGTGAAGAGCGCCGCTTCGCCCGGGTCGAGGCGCACGCGCACTCCGGCCGCGCGGATCTCCTGCTCGCCCCCGGCCCGCGCGCGACCGCCGCCCGGTACGCGATCGACCTCCACGTCGCCGCGCACGTCCATCGTCCAACCGCCGAGGTCGATCGTCTGAAAGCTCGGGTCCGCCGGGCGCGGCTCGCCCCCCGCCCCGAGCAGCGGCAGGTCGAGCACCTCGCCCGGGTCGATGTCGAAGATGGCCGTCCGGAAGGCCACCCGGCCCGGACGCTTCGAGCGGTTCCGGATGCGCAGGATCTCGCTGCTCGGGTGCTCGATCACGAAGGGCCCGGCCTCCGCGAGCAGGATTGCGCCACCGAGGAGCTCCACGCGATCGCCCTCCGTGAGGTTCAACTGGGCGCGCTCGACTTCGCGGAAGAAGAACAACGGATCCCCGCGGCTGCTCGAGCCCACCGCGCCCGTGCTCCGGCCGTAGAGCACGATCGAGGATCCGCTCGGCCAGAGCACTTCGACCCGGCCGCCGGCCCCCGAGTACACCCAACTGCCCGCGTTGACGCGCGCCTGTTTATTGTAGAAGGGCAGGGGATGGGGCGCCGCTTGACCGGCGGGCCGAACCTGCACGGGATCCGCGTGCCGCACGACGAGCACTTCCTCGGGCCCGGGCGGGTACTCGTTCAACGTACCCGGAGGCAACGGGTCGGCGAGCGCCTCCATGGGACCGGGAAAGCGCTGGGTCTGGAGGTAGCAGCCACCCGTCGCGAGCGTGAGTCCGAGCGTGAGCCGGAGGGCCACCGTGCCGGCTGCGCACCATCGGGCCGCGGCGCTCATCCGAGCTCCCGCGGGGAGATCGCCGGGTGGGCGCCGAAGTAGCGCTCGACGAAGCCCGTGTCGTGGACGCTGGTCTTGAAGTCGGAGTGATCCAGGATGTCGCGCAAGATAGGAATGGTCGTCTTCGGTCCCTCGATGACGAACTCGTCGAGCGCCCGCAGCATCGTGCGGATCGCTTCTTCGCGGGACCCACGGTGAACGAGGAGCTTGCCGATCATGGAATCGTAGTTCGGCGGGATCCGATATCCACTGTAGCAGTGGCTGTCGACCCGCACACCCGGCCCTCCGGGGGGGACGAAGGCCTCGACGAGGCCCGGGGACGGTTGGAAGTCCCGCGCGGGGTCTTCGGCGTTGATCCGGCACTCGATGGCGTGGCCCCGAACCACCACCTCGTCCTGCGTGAATCGCAGGGGGTAGCCCGCGGCAATCCGGAGCTGCTCCTTGATGAGGTCGATGCCGGTGACGAGCTCCGTGACGGTGTGCTCCACCTGGATCCGGGCGTTCACTTCGATGAAGAAGAAGTCCCCGTTCTGGTCGAGCAGGAACTCGACCGTGCCGGCGTTGTGATAGTTCGAGGCCTCCGCCATCTTCACGGCCGCTGCGCAGATCCGGGCGCGCATCTCGCTCGTGAGGGCCGGCGAGGGCGCCTCTTCGATCAGCTTCTGGTGCCGGCGCTGGATCGAACAGTCCCGCTCGCCGAGGGAGACGATCTTGCCCTCCTTGTCACCGAGGATCTGGACCTCGATGTGGCGGGGGTGCTCGACGAACTTCTCGAGGTAGACCGTGTCGTCACCGAACGCGGCCAGGGCCTCGGCCTTGGCCGAGTGCAGTCCGTTCAGGAGGCTGGGCTCGTTGCTCGCGATGCGCATGCCGCGTCCGCCGCCCCCTGAAGACGCCTTGACCATCACGGGGTAGCCGATTTCCTGGGCAACCCGGAGCGCCGTCTCCTCGTCGGGGATCGTGCCGTCCGAGCCGGGCACGACGGGGACCCCGGCGGCGATCGCGATCGCGCGCGCCTGGGCCTTGTTCCCGACGGCCGCGATCGTCTCCGGAGAGGGGCCGATGAATTCGATCTTGCAGGACTGGCAGACCGCGGCGAAATGCGCGTTCTCGGCCAGAAACCCGTACCCGGGGTGGATCGCTTCCACGTCGGCGATCTCGGCCGCCGAGATGATCGAGGGCACGTCGAGGTAGGAGCGGGCGCTGGCGGCCGGACCGATGCAGATCGTCTCGTCGGCCTGCCGCAGGTAGATCGCGTCCGCGTCGGCCTCTGAGTACACCGCGACCGTCTCGATCCCGAGCTCGCGGCACGCCCGGATGATCCGTTGGGCGATCTCCCCGCGATTCGCAACCAGGACGCGCCGAAACATCACGCGGTCTTGACGAGGAACAGCGGCTGGCCGTATTCGACGGCATCGCCGTTCTCGACCAGCACCTCGAATATCTCGCCGCGACACTCGGCCTTGATCTCGTTCATCACCTTCATCGCCTCGATGATGCAGACCGTCGTCTCTTCGTCGAGGGTCGTCCCGACGGGCGCGAAGGGCTCCGCTTCCGGCGAGGCCGCGGTGTAGAAAGTGCCGACCATCGGACTCGTGATCTCGGCGACGTCGGGCGCGCGCTCCTCCGCGGCGGGCTCCGCAGGCTCGGCTCCACGGGGCGGAGGCGGGGGCGCCGCGGCGGCGCCGCTCATCAGGTTGACGACGGGCGCCGGGCTCACGGGTGCCACGGGCTCGTGTCCACGCTTGAGGTGCACCTTGAGCCCGGCCTTCTCATCCTCGATCTCGAGCTCCGTCACCTCGTTGCGCTCCATGAGCTTCAAAAGGTTCCTGATCAGCTTCAGGTCCATTGCTAGTCCGTGTCGGGGCCGTTTCAGGTCTGAGCCAGGTCGGTGAGCGCGTCCTCCGCAGACTTCGGCGGTGGAGCGCTCGAGCGCCCCTGCCCATGGGCGTCGAGCATAGCCGGGCCGGCGCCAGGATCTCGCCGGAATCGGACCTGTTTGGCACGATTCAGGCCTGGTCGGGCTGGTTTTTGGCGCGGATCGGAGCTTTCCGGCCTGGATCGGAGCTATCGGGCCGGCGCTGGCCTGGCCCTCAGGCCGGCCCCGCGCAGTCGGGAGCGCGCCACGTCCCCGACTTGCCGCCCGACTTCTCCAGCAGCTCGACGGCCTCGATCCGGATGCCTTTGTCGAGCGCCTTCGTCATGTCGTAGACAGTGAGCGCCGCCACCGCGGCCCCCACCATGCTCTCCATCTCGACCCCCGTGCGGCCCGTGCAGGAGGCCCCGCAGCGCACCTCCAGGCGGTCGCTCCCCAGGTCACGGAAGGTGATCTCCACGTGGTCGAGCCCCAGCGGGTGGCACATGGGGATGAGCTCCCCCGTGCGCTTGGCCGCGAGGATGCCCGCAGCCCGGGCCACCTCCTCGATCGGCCCCTTGGGCCCGCCACCCGCGAGCAGCCCCGCGAGCCGTCCCGCCGGAAACCGCACCACCGCCCGCGCGAGAGCCCGCCGGGGGGTCGTGGGCTTGCCCGAGACGTCGACCATCCGCGACTCGGGTCCCCGGGATCCGCCGGTGACGTGGGAGAGCGCGGGCCCGTGCGACTCCTCGGGCGCATCCGGCTGCGCGGCGGTTTCTGCGTCGTCATCGATGGGGCGGGTCATGGGTCGAACCGGCAGGAGTGGTATGGATTGGGTAGGCTGCGGACCGGCGGGACCGCGGTGACCTACATTGGACCTGACTTTGGTTAGCTCCCGCCGTCGCCCAGGGACGATAGCCGGTCGAGATGAACCGTCCAATCGAGAACACCTCACGATGATCCACACCGCCCTCACGACCCTCCTCCTCCTCGCTCCCGCCGCCTACGTCGTCGCCAGCCCGCAGGGTGACCTCGAAGACCTCGTCCGCGAGCAAGCGGCGGCCGCGGAAGGAATGCCCATCGCCGAGCTCTGGAAGGAGGCGCGGACGGTGGCGGTGCTCGTGGGGGACGAGGCCGGGGCCGAGTTCGACGTGGCGATCGACAGCGTCCTCCGGTCCGGGACGCCCTCCTCCGGCAAGTCCGTCCTGTTCCTGGCCGCGATGCGGCTCCTCGGCGAGGACGTCGACTTCGAGCTCCTGACCGGAGCCGTGCGCCCGCTGCTGGACGACGGTGACCTCGAGGTCGCCCTGGGGGCGGCGGAGATGCTCGGGATGGACATCCGGAGCGAGACCGATGACCTGCGCGAGATGGTCGCGACGGACCTCTTGCGCGTCGCCGACGACGGAGATCGCATGCCCGAGCTCCGCGTCGAGTGCGCCGTCTCCGCGCACCGAGTCGGCCTGGGGAAACACGTGTCGAGCGCGCAGCGGGTGCTCTACCTGTTCTTGAAGTCCGCCGATCCCGCACTCAAGAGCAAGGGCGCCCTCGCCCTGGCGCGGCTGGGGAACATCGAGGTCAGGGGGGTCGAGGCCGAGCTCGAGCGGCTCGCCAGCCTGCCGGGGGAGGAAGGGCGGCTCGCCGGGGCGTACATGCACCAGCAATTGCTCCGCAGGCACAGTGACACGCAGTTGCGGCGCCTCCGCGAGCGGCGCACTCTGGCGTCGGACGCGGCCATGAGCGCAGACCTCGTCCGCATCGACAAGGTCATCGAGCTCGTTCAGACCCTGCACCTCGAAGGCCACACGGTGACGCGCGAAGAGCTGATCGCGGCGGCGATCGACGGCCTGCTTCGGAGTCTCGACCGGCACTCGGCGTACTTCCGACCCGAGGTCTTCCAGAAGTTCGAACAGGAGCTCGAGGCCGAGTACGGAGGCATCGGCGCCTACGTCGCGGAAGACCGGGACGACTCGCTGTTCACGATCACCCGCCCCATCTACTCGGGTCCGGCGTGGAGGGCCGGCCTGACAACGGACGACAAGATCGTGCGGATCGACGACTGGCCGACGATCGGCGAGGAGGTCGACGACATCATCAAGCGCCTCAAGGGCCGACCGAACACGGAGGTGAAGCTCTACGTATGGCGGCGCGGCATGGACCCGGCGCTCATCGAACGGCCGACTGAGGACATGGCGGTCACCATGAGCCGGGAGCAGATCGTCATCCCTCCGGTCCACTCGGAATACCTCCCGGGCGACATCGGCTTCGTCGAGCTAACGACCTTCAGCCGCGTCTCGAGTGCTGAGCTGAAGCAACGCATGGTCGACATGATGGCGCAGGGCATGCGCGGCTTCATCCTCGACCTGCGCAACAACACCGGCGGGCTGCTCATCGAAGCGCGGAACGTCGCGGACCTGTTCCTACCCAAGCACGAAGTGGTCGTCTCGACGGAGAGCCACATGCACCCACCGCACGAGTACAAGACGCGGACGGACGCCCTCTTGCCGGCCGACATGCCCGTCGTGGTGCTGATCAACAGATTCAGCGCCTCGGCGTCGGAGATCGTCGCGGGCGCGCTCCAGGACCATGAACGCGCGAAGCTCGTCGGCCAGCGCAGCTTCGGCAAGGGCTCGGTGCAGAACCTGTTCCAGATCGAGGGCGACCGCGATGACCTCTACGCGGACGAGAACAAGAATGGTCGCTTCGACAACTGGGAGACGATCACCAAGGACTGGAACGGGAACGGCGAGTTCGACTTCGCGCCGCGGGTCAAGCTCACGATCGAGCGCTACCTGCTCCCATCGGGCCGGTCGATCCACCGCGAGCTGGACGACGAGCGCAACATCATCTCGGTGGGCGGCGTCTCACCGGACATCCAGATCGCCCCGCGGCGCTGGAAACAGTGGCGCCTCGAGGAGCTCCTGCGCATCCAGGGCGACCGCACGGTGCGCAAGTGGGCCCAGGACGGAGTCGATGGCAACGAGGAGCTCTTCGAGCGCCTCGCGCAGACCGACAACGGCGACCCGTGGGCCTACCCCGGCTTCGAGGAGTTGTACGAGAGCCTCGCCACGACCCTGCCGGAGGACGACGTGCGATTCCTCATGCGCCGCGAGGTACGGCGCGTCGTCCAGGACATCAAGGGCGAGGCGTTCCCGCTCGGCGACTACGAGGAGGACGTCCAGCTCCAGGCGGCGATCAGGGCCGTGCTCGCGGAGCTCGACCTGAGCCCCGAGGACATTCCCGCCTACGCGTCCACCTTCAGCAAGCAGGACGAGGGCCCGGTCGCGGCGCTCGACGCGCGCCCGCAACCGAGCAGGGACCTCGACCATGCGCTCTCGCTGATCGCGGAAGCGCGCGTCGCCGACGGCCGGATGTCGGAGGAAGGGCTCCGGGAGCTGACGGAGCTGATCGAGTCGCTGAAGAAGAATGGAAGGTCCGCCCTACTCGACGGGTTCTTCGTCGGCGAACGCCGCCAGCGCCGGTAGCACGAACTCCTTCGCGAGGATGACCAACATCGCGGTCAACGGTAGCGCGATCAGGAACCCGAACATGCCCAGCGCCGCTCCGCCCACGAAGACCGCCACGAGCACGACGACCGGGTGCAGCCCGAGGCTCCCGCCCAGTACCTTCGGGATGAGCACGTAGCCCTCCAGCATCTCCGCCACTCCGAACACCGCCACCGTGCGGATCAGCATCCCGAGCACCGACAGGTCCGGGTTGAGCAGTCCCACCAGCACGGCCATCCCGAACCCGAGCAGCGGCCCCGCGAACGGCACCAGCGACAGGAAGCCGCTCCCCATCCCGAGGAGCAGCGCGTAGTCGAAGCCCGTCACCGTGAGGCCCACCGTGATCAGCGCGCCCTTCAGGACGCACACGAGGAGCCGCCCGCGGAAGAAGCTCTCCAGCACCTGGCCGATCTCGCCGCCGATGCGCGTGACGCGCTCGCGCTCGCGCACGGGCAGGTACCGGCGCACGAAGGCGTGGATCCGATCGAGCTCGAACAGGAGGAAGTACGAGTAGATCGGCAGGAGCACGATGAGCGCCAGGAACCCGAACAGCGAACCGAACCACGCCTGCAGCAGGTTCCAGACTCCGCCTGCGCCCTGCAGCGCCATCTTGCCCGCGCCGGCCGTCTGTTCGCCCTCCAGCCGACTCCAGAACTCCGCCAGGAGGTGCACGAGGCGCGGTTTGTCCTCGGGTGCGCTCGCCGTGTCGGGGGTCTGCGTTTCCGCGATCGCAGGCTCCGCCGCCCCGTCCGCCTCGGGCTTCGCCGCCTCGTCGGGCGCAGCCTCCTCATCCTCCGGCAGGAAGTCCACCAGCCGCTCCAGTCCGCGCTCGATCCGCCCCTCCGCTCGCTCCCACACCTGTGACTTCGCCAGCTCGTGGATGAGCGCTCGGCCCTGCGAGAAGATCCCGAGCGTGACGACCACCGTGAACGCAGCGGCCCCGACGAAGATCAGGTTCACGGCGGCGCGTCGCTGCCACCCCCGCGCCTCGAGCCGGCGCACCATCGGGTGGACGATGTAGGCGAGCAGGTACCCGAGGATGAACGGGTTCAGGACCGCGCGGACCGTCCAGGCGAACCAGACCACGAGCAGGCCGAGGACCGCGAGCGCGACGTTGCGCTTCGTGGGCGACATCCGGAGCGACACGTCAGACCTCGTCGCTCGCCGGGTGCGGGCCGAGCTCCGGCGGCAGCTTCGCCCGGTACGCTTCGAAGACCTGATCGATCTCGAACGCGTCGCGGAAGTCATCGATCGAATCGCTGTCCTGACGCGAGAGCAGCTCCGAGTCGACGAGCAGGAACACGATCTTGCCCCAGTCGAGGGTCGAACGGATGCCCCACGAGCGCCAGACGTGGGCGCCCAGCGGGCCGAACAGCTCGAGTGCATAGCCCTTGAGGCCCTCGAGCAGCTCCCGTCCCGTGACGTGACGGTCCGTGCCCTTTTCCGCGGAGCGCCCCGTCAGCCCGATCGCGTGGTCGAGCGAGTCGAGGATGAACTGGAAGGCCTCGGGCGAGAAGCGCCCGTCCCGCAATGCCAGTTCCCTGAACGGATCCATCATCTCGCTGCAACCTGTGCGGCCCCGAGCGCTCCGAGCGCCAGCAAGGCACGATCGAGGAGCGCTTCCGGCGACATGTTCAGGGGCACATCCTGGCGAGCCGCGAGCCACTGCGCCATGCAGCGCTCGAGCGGGGCGCCCGAATCCGGCGGCAGGCTCCGGGCGAGGTCGCCGTGCGCGAGCGACGCGTCGGGCACCCCGGCGCTCGCCCGCAGGAGATCGCCGAGGACCGCCAGCCCCAGGTCCAGGAAGACGCGCACGCGCAGGCGCGCCCCCGCGGCCGGAGTCTTGCCCTGGAATCGCCCGTCGACGTCCCATACCCGGGAGGCCGCCGAGCCCGCGTCGAGCGTGCCGGCGAGGACCTCGGACAGGATCGCGCGCATCGCGGGCGCTCCGTGGCCGCGCAGGGCGAGGGCGCTTCCGGGGGCGCCGCCGCTCCACCGCGCGAGCTCCTCGGCCTCGGCCGCGGGAACGCCTTGCTCGTGGAGCACGGCGCGCGTGTCCGCGAGACTCAGCGGCCCGAGCTCGATCGTGACGACTCGACTTCGAACGGTCGGCAGAAGCGTGCCGGGCCGGGAGGATTCGAGCGCGATGATCGTGCGCGCCGTCGGCTCCTCGAGCATCTTGAGGAAGGCGTTCTGCGCGCTCTCGTTCATCCGTTCCGCCTCGCGCACGAGTACGACGCGGTAGCCACCCTCTCGCGCGCGGAGCACGAGGAAGTCCTCGATCGCGGGGCCCTTGTAGTCCCCGGGCTTCTTCTTCTCCGGCGGACGGTGCGCGATGAAGTGCACGGTGATCTGGTCCTGTCCCGCCGCCGGCGCGTCGACTTCGAACAGGTCGGGATGGTTGCCGGAGAGCACGCGCTTGCACGAGCCGCACGCGAGGCACGGATCCCCGGGCCCGCGCTCGCAGAGGAGCCCGATCGCGAGCCGGCGCATCGTCATGAACTTGCCGATGCCCGCCGGCCCCGTGAACAGCAGCGCGTGGGCGAGCCGTTCGTCGCGAGCGGACTGCAATAAGCCCGCGAGCCGTTCGCCGTGGCCAAGCGGAGCGTCAAAGGACACGCTGCACCTCGCACATCACGGCCTCCGAGACGCGCTCGGGAGGTCCGTCCCCCGCCACCACGGCCACGTTCGGGGCGCGCTCCGCGTACCGCCGATAACCCGCGGCGACCCGCCGCTGGAAGTCGCGCCCTCTGTCCTCGATCCGGTCGCCGGCCGCGCCGCGCCGCTCACCCGCGGCCTCGACGTCCACGTCGAGCAGGACGATGAGATCGGGGCTCGGCGCTCCCGCCCAGTCCGCGAGCAGCGCGATCACGCTGTCCTCGTCGAGTCCGCCGGCGACCGCCTGGTAGGCGAAGGTCGAGGCGTGGAAGCGCTCGCACACGACGGTCCCACCGGCCTCGAGCGCGGGCGCGACGACCTCGTCGAGCATCTGCCGGCGCGCGGCGGCGAAGAGCAGCGCCTCGACCGCCGGACCGAGCGCGAGCTCGCGCGAGAGCAGGATGCGGCGGATCGCTTCACCGACCTCGGTGCTCCCCGGCTCGCGCAGGTGCAGGACCTCGCCGCCAGTCGACTCCCGCAGCGCTCCCACCAGCCACTCCGCCTGGGTGCTCTTCCCGCAGCCGTCGATCCCGTCGAGCACGATGAACCGCCCCGGTCCTCCGCTGCGCGTTCGATCCCTCCCCATGCGTGCATCCTAGCCCGCGAGTGCCCGAGATCCACGAACAGCCCCGTCACTCGTCATCCCCACCGTAGCCGAGCGCCTCCAGGCGCCGGAGCTCCGCCTGTGTTCGCGGCTCTTCGGTGCTCTCGGCCCCGCCGCGGCGCTCGTCCCAGCGGCGGACGTCGAGCGAGCACGCGGTCGCGACTTCGCGCTCCTCTTCGGCGAGGTTCCGCGCGCATTCAGGGTCCACCGAGTCCCGGAACAAGAAGCGCGTGCCGAGCGCGATCACGCGCTGCCGCCCGAGGTGCGCGTAGTCGCGGTGCAGCGTCTCGAAGTAGTGCAGGCCGTCCTCCCAGAAGCCCGCTTGATCGAGCTCGCTGTGGGCGAACCACACGCGCCTCCCCGTCGCGCGCTCGTCCGGTTCGAGGGTGTCCAGGAGATCCCAGCCCCCCGCGGCCGGCAACTCATCCACGCCCAGCCAGCGCGTGAGCGTGGTCGCGATGTCCGTGGTCGAGACGGGGACGGAGACGCGCCGCCCGCCCTCGATCCCGGGCAGGTAGAGCAGCAGCGGGACCCGCACCACGGGCGGATACAGCATGGCGTGCGAGAACCAGACGTCCTGGTCTCCGAGCGCCTCGCCGTGGTCCGCCACGAGCACGATCGCCGTGCCCGCGAGCATGCCGTTCGCCCGGAGCCGCGCGAGCAGGCCACCGACGATGCGATCCGTATACGCCACACCCGCCCCGTACAGGAACTCGGCGTGAGCCGGGTTCGAGACACCCGCGAGGAACTCGCCTTCGCGCGTGTAACGAGACGGTGGAATCGTCGCCGAGCTCGAAGACCGCGGCGGCGCCGCGAGCTCGTGATCGCGGCGCAACTGTTCGACGAACCACTTCGGCGGCCGGTACGGGGTGTGGGGATCGAAGAGGTGCACCCAGAGGAAGAAGGGCGGCCGGCCCAGCGTGGGCCAGGCGTCGATCCACTTCGTCAGGGCGGAGACCGTGGCCGCGCCGTCGGCTTCGGCTCCCGGTTGCACCTCCAGGAAGTAGTCGAAGCCGGCCCCGAGACCCGAGCGACCGGCCTCGAGGTGATGCACGCTGACCGCCGCCGCCGTGTACCAACCGGCGCGCCGCAAGACCTCGGCCAGCGTCTCCACGCGGGCGTCGAGGTTCGAGCGGTTGTTCACGACACCGTGGGCCCTGACGTCGAGGCCGGTGAGGATCGAGACGTGGCTGGGCAGCGTCGTGTTGGATGCCGTGTAGGCGCGCTCGAAGAGGATCCCCTCGTCGGCCAGACGATCGATCACGGGCGTCGGCATGCGGCCCCCGTAGGCGCCGATGGCATCGATGCGCGTCGTGTCCAGAGTGATGAGCAGGACGCTCGGCCCCCGCTCTGCGGGCCCGCCGACGAGGATGGGCGCGCCAAAGTACGCGAGCGCGCCACTGTCGCGTTGCTCGAGCTTCGCTTCGCCGGCGTCCACCGCCGCGAGAAACCTCAGCTCGACCGCCTGACCCTGCCGATCCGAGAGGTCGGCCACCAGCGGCACCCAGGCCCGCTCGCCGCCGTCCGCGGCCCGGAGCAAGGATGCGCGCGTCTCCCAACCCTGCGCCCCGCGCACCTCGATCGTGAATCGGATCGATGCGCTCCCCGCGTGCAAAGCCGTCGAGATCGCGGTCTCGACCGCGACCCGACCGCCCGGTGGGATGCGAGCACGCGCGAAGAGGGCCTCGCCGATCCGGCTGGGCCACGTCCGGCGCTCGTCACCCCCGTACCCGAGCAAGCCGCCGTCCCCGTGCGTCGACACGCCATCCTCGCTCGAGGGCTGCGGCCCGGCCTGGAAGGTGTCGAAGGCGAACCGGATCGACTCGAGCTCGTAGCTCTGCGGGCCCGATTGGACCGGCGCGATCCGCAGCGAGTCGATCGCGCCACTCCATTGCGGATGTGCCGCGAGCAGGAACCGGGCCGACGAGAAGTCCGCGCCGGAGGCATAGTTGGCTACGGCCGCGCCGCGCGTGCCGTCCTGCCGCCGCCACGACAAGCCGCAGAAGGAGCCGGGTATCACGACGGCGTCCACCTCGATGACGTTCACACGCGCAGCATCGATCGTCCCCACGTAATGGACTCGCGCCTGGTCGAGCCCATGACTGGGGTCGTATGCCTTCGCACGCACCGCGAGCCCGGTCGTGCCGACACCGTCGGCGAGGTAGGCGTTGTGAAACTCCCAGGCGTCCAGGTCCACGGCGCGGCTGCCCACTCCGCGAGCCGTCCACGACCGGACCCGTTCGCGGCGACGGGCGAGTGCGCCCGCCGCGCTCGCGCCGTCGGCGAGCCGCAGATCGAGGTGCACGACACCCCCGATGGAAGGCCCCGCGACCGGTCCCTGACCGGAACACGCGGCCACCGCGAGTGGCACGATCCAGCGCAACGATGCAGCGCGCACCCCGTCGTGGACCTCCGCGCGCACTATTTCAAGGAGCTCATGAGCTCCAGGGCCAGCTCGCAGTCGGGGTCGAGCTCGAGCGCCTCCAGGGCCGCCGTGCGCGAAGCATCCTCGCGCCCGAGCGCCCGCAGGCTGTCGGCCGCGAGCGCGAGCAGCTCGGCTTCGTCCTCCGGAGCGAGCGGCCCGGGCAGGTCGGCGTCGAGCTCGTGCGGCAGGATCCGCGCGACGCGCAGCTCGCGCAGGGCCTCCTCGTGGCGCTCGAGCGCGCGGAGCGACCGCGCCCATCGCTCGTGCAAGGCGCGGTGGAAGGGGTCGACCTCGTTGGCCTGCGCGAAGAGCTCCACCGCCTCCGCGTGCCGATCGGCGGCCACGTGCCAGCCCGCGACCACCAGCCGCATGCCGTACTCACCCGCATTCCATGCCAGCCAGCGCTCGCGCGCCCCCATGGCCTCGTCCGGCTCACCGCGCTCGAGGTACAGCTCGACGAGCCGGAGCTCGGCGGAGAGGTCCGAGTCGTCGTAGCCCGGGAAGGCCGCTTCGGCCAGCAGGTACGTGCGTTGCGCCCGTTCGAGCTCGCCTGCCCGCTGTTGCAGCGAGCCGAGGCCGACGAGCGCACGGAACTCGCGGCCCCCGGCAGCGACGGCGGCCTCCCAGAGCTCCCGCGCGCGCTCTTCGTCCCCGCGGGCGAGGGCCATCTCGCCGCGCAGGAACTGACCGCGCAGCGGCGCGAGGCCCGCGCGGTCGAGGCGGCGGAGGGCCTCCTGCGCATCGATCAGACGACCCGCCTGCCAGGCGGACCAAGCGAGCGTGCAGACGTCGTCGGCCCACTGGTCCCGCTCGGGGCCGGCGGCGGGCACCTCCCGCGCGAGTCCGATGCGGAGGCGCACGGCCTGCTTGCGCGTCCACCGCGGCTCGATCGCGAGCGCGGCGATCTCGTCGTCGACGAAAGCCCTGAAGGCCTCGTCGACGGCCTCGGGCGTCGTGTCGAACACCTCCTCGAACGCCTGGTCGAGGTCGAGGCCGCGGTCGAAGGCCTCCAGCAGGTGGATCATGGGCTGGAAACCGTGCTCATCGATCAGCATCCGGCAGAGCAGCCCGCCCTCGTAGTAGCCGAACAGAATGCGTCCGCCGCGGAACGCCCGGTTGAGGTCGCGCACGAGGATCAGGTCGCCGTTCGCGCGGGCGTCGACCAGCTCGCGCCGCATGTTCCGCGTCCACGTCGGGTTGCGGTTGACCTCCTCCCACGTCGCGAGTCCTTCGGTGATCCAGCGCGGGCAGCGGTTGTGGGAGAGCCCCAGGTGGATGACGTGCGAGAACTCGTGGAAGCCCGTGCGCGCCCATGAGAACGAGCCGCGCAACTCGCAGAGCGGCGAGAGCGCCGTCACGACGGGCCCGAAACACACGCCGAGCGCGGGGAAGCCCTCGAACCCGACGGAGCGTACCGACCAGTCCTTGTGGCGTCGGAAGACCTCGATGCGCGTGGGTCCGGGGGTATAGCCGTAGCGCTCGGCGAGCTCGGAGCGCGCCGCTGTGTAGAACGGGACGAGGTACTCGCGCAAGATGTCGGCGGCGTCGGGCCGCCAGGCAAAAGTCAGCTCGCCGGAGGACTCGACGACTTGCACCTCCTTCATGCGCTTCAGGACGAGCGTCATGTTGTTGCGCCAGGCGTCCTGCCGGCCGCGGGCCGCGCTCTTCGCCTTCGCGAGCGCTGCGCGCGCAGCGTCCTCGTCACCGGTGTTGGCGAGCGCGCGCCCGAGCTGCGTCCACGCCTCGTAGTCCGACGGCGCGCGCTCCACTGCGCGCCGCAGGAACGGCAGGCCCTCAGCGAACCGGTACAACTCGAGCAGGTGGCGCCCCACTTCGCGCTCGGGTCGGCTGTCCTCGGGGGACTCGCGCAAGAGCTCCGCGAGGATCGCCTCGCACTGCTCCTCCTTGTGCTCGACCCAGGCGAGCGCGGCCTCGAGCGTGCGCAGCTCGCGCCGGTTCGGTGCGAGCAAGCGCAGCTCGTCGAGTCGCGTCCGCATCTCGCGCAGTCGCCCGTCCTCCAGGTCGGCCGATGCGCCCGCGAGCAGACCATCGATCGAGCTCGGGGCGGCGGTGAGGAGCTCCGCGAGGATCGCGGCCGGCGTCCTGCTGGTCCGCCGGCGATTGTAGCGGTGCAGCTCGAACAGCCCGAGGAGGCCGCCGGCGTGCGTCGGGTGAATCGTGAGGGCCGCCTTGTAGAGCTCCCCCGCGGGTCGCTTGCCGGGGACGTCGACCTCGCGCTCGCTCTCGAAGTAGAGGTCCGCGAGGGCGACGAGCACGTCCGGCTCCTCGCCCCCCTCCGAAGTCGCCTGCTCATCGGCGAGCACGAGCGTCTTCGATGCACGTTCGAGCCGCCCCACCGCGCGCTCGCAAGCGGCCTTCGCTACGAGCCCCTTCCAGCTCTGCTCGTTGCTGGTGCTCACCCCCAACCGGAAGATCCGGCGCGCACCGTCGCGATCGCCGCCCTCCCAGAGCGCGCGCCCGAGCGCCCACGCATCGCGCGCGTCCGCCTCGGGTGCGAGCGCTCCCCCGATCGACTCCAGCGTGTGCAACGCCTCGACGTACCGCCCGAGCATGAGCTGCGTCTCCGCCAACGTTCGCGCGCAGGCGGCTCGAAGCTCGAACGGCCCGCCAGCGGCGATCGCATCCGCGAGCGCGCGCTCGCCGTGCCGCAGCGCCTTGTCGTACTCGCCCGCCTCCATCCGAATGCGCGCGAGGAGCGTGCGGCTCGCCGCGTCGTTCGGATCGTCCGCGAGGTGTTCCGACAGCAGCTTCCGCGCGCTGCGCGGGTTGCCGCGGCGGCGCATGAGGTCCGCCTCCTCCCGCTCGCGCGCGAGCAGGGCCGCGAGCTCCGCTTCGTCCTGCGGCGGCACGGGGGCGCCGTGAGCGGGCGCGGCGACGGCGGACAGGGCGAGCAGGAGCAGCGCCGCGAGGCGCCCGCGGGGGGCGGCGCCCGCCGCGGGCGGGGTGGGAGCGGTCGTGGGGGCGAGCCGAGGTTCGGGCATGGCACAAGAGTAGGCCGCGATGGGGCGGGGAGTCGTCAGAGATTCGTTCCGAAGCGCCCGGCCGCAGTGCTCCTCGGGTGCCCGGCTGCCGCCCGAAAGCATTGTGGGCGAAGGACTTGCGGGCAGGGTTGGCGTGCGCGGGGGCTTCGCCCGCGCACGCGGGCCCCGCACGACTCGCCGTGGATTCCGCGCGCTCGCCATCGGGCGCGGCCCACGGAAGCCTGGCAGTTTCCTTTGCTCGCGCGCGCCCGCTCCTGTATGGGGGACTCATGTCCACCCACTCCTCGCTCCAATACGCCGCCCACGCTTCGCTCCTTGCCATCCTGGCGTCCCTGGCGGCGTGTGTCGCGCCCGACAAGCTCACCCCGCTCCCACCCGACCCGGACTACGTCTGGCAGCGCTCGGGCACGCTCCACAGCGACGTCCCGATGTGGGTCGGAACACCGTACACGGCGGAGCGGCTGCAGGCGATCGAAGACTGGCTCCCGACGGACGCGGCCGTGCACAGCCCCTATTGGAATCTCGAGGGCCGACTCCAGCTCAGTGAGGGCCGGCTCGAGACCGTGCGCGAGGAGCTCGAGGCCGGGGGGCTGGACGACGATGAGGTTCACAACCAGGTCATGGTGGTGCGGTACGGGTTCGAGCGCGTTCGCAACGAGCTCGGGGCAACGTCCGTGCAGAGGAGCCGGGCCGAGGCCGGGCTGGCGGACCTCGACGCGCTCCTGGGGCTTGGCAGGGCCGGCGTGCAAACCGTGGCACTGGTCCTCATTCCGCGCGCCGAATGGCACGCGCGCGCGGCGATCCCGGCCAACATGAAGCGCAACAACCGTGGTTGGAAGCGCATCACCGTGCACCATTCGGCGATGAGCCAGCCCGCGCCGCTGAGGGGGCCGCTCGCGGATTCCATCGTCGCTGTACGCGACATCCAGAGCTCGCAGATGAGTGCGCGTGAGTACGGCGACATCGGCTACCACTTCCTGATCGACCCGTCGGGACGCACGTTCCAGGGGCGCCTGCTCGTGTACCAGGGCGCGCACTCGGGCGGCGTCAACAACATCCAGAACATCGGCATCTGCGTGATCGGCAACTTCGAGCAGGAGCGTCCGACCCCGGCCGCGCTCCTCGCGCTCGAGGCGCTCATCGAGGAGCTCCGCGTGCAGTACGACATTCCACGCACTGAGATTCTCCCGCACAAGAAGTGGAAGAACACCGAGTGCCCGGGCCGGTATCTGAACTCCTGGCTCAGCTCGAACTACCGCGCCCGTCCGTAAGCGTCGGGCGCAGTCGCCCCGCCATGCACCACGCGCTCACTCCGCTCCTCCTGCTCGTGGGTCTCGCCTGCGGACCGCCCGAGAGTGAGCGCCGTCCCCTGCACGAGACGTGGCCCGACGGGGGCGTGAAGTGCGTGGGCACGGAAATCCGGCTCGATGGCGAGTGGGTGAAGGACGGCGGGGTCGTCTTCCACCGCGAGGACGGCACGCAGTCGGCGGCCGGTACCTATCACCTCGGCCTCGAGAGCGGGCCCTGGACGGAGTGGCTCGAGGACGGCTCGCGCGCGGAGGGCCAGTACGTCGAAGGCCTCCGCTCCGGCCCCTGGACCTACTGGCACGCGAACGGCGCCGAGCAGGAGGCCGGGGCGTACGAAGCCGGCAAGCGCACGGGCCCGTGGACCTGGTGGTACGAGCGCGGCGGAAAGCGCGAGGAATCCCTGTACGCGAACGGCGAACGCTGGGGCCTGGTCACCTACTGGAAACCGGACGGCGCCCTCGATCCGGAGCGCTCGGGATTCTTCGAGGCGGGCGTGAAGGTCCGGAACTGACGGACGGGCTACGACCGCAGCAGCGGCGAACCACGCCCCTGGACCTCGCGCGCTGCGGCGAGGTCGGCCGTGACCATGGCCGTGATCATCTCCCCGAACCCGACCTCGGGCTTCCAGCCGAGCCTTGCGCGCGCGCGCGATGCGTCCCCCACCAGGTGCTCGACCTCCGCGGGGCGCAGTAGGTCCGCGTCCTGCTCGACGAACTCGCGCCAGTCGAGATCGACGGCGGAGAACGCCGCCTCGCACAGCTCGCGCACCGAGTGGGTCTCGCCCGTCGCGATCACGAGATCCTCGGGCTCGTCCTGCTGGAGCATGAGCCACATGGCGCGGACGTAGTCGCCGGCAAAGCCCCAGTCGCGGCGCGCTTCCAGGTTGCCGAGCGCGAGCTTGCGCTGGAGGCCGAGCTTGATGCGCGCGACCGCGAGCGTCACCTTGCGCGTGACGAACTCGTGCCCGCGGCGGGGCGACTCGTGGTTGAAGAGGATGCCGGAGACCGCGAAGATGTCGTACGACTCGCGGTAGTTGACGGTCGCCCAGTGCGCGTACACCTTCGCGACGCCGTAGGGGCTACGCGGATGGAAGGGCGTCGCCTCGGACTGGGGCGGCGGAGCCTGCCCGAACATCTCCGAGGTCGAGGCCTGGTAGAAGCGGGCCTCCGGAGCGACGGAGCGCAGCGCCTCGAGCAGGCGCGTGACACCGAGCGCCGTCGACTCGGCCGTCGCCACAGGCTCGCTCCAGGAGGTCGGTACGAAGGACTGGGCCGCGAGGTTGTAGACCTCGTGCGGGCGCGCCCGCGCGAGCGCTCGCATGAGGCTCGTCTGGTCGAGCAGGTCGCCCGACATGAGCGTCAGCGACTCGCGGATCCCCTCCAAGCGGTCGAGGCGCTGCGTGCTCGCCCGGCGCACGAGGCCGTAGACCTCGTAACCCCGCTCGAGCAGCAGCTCCGCCAGGTAGCTGCCGTCCTGGCCCGAGATGCCCGTGATCAGGGCGCGGCGTGCTTCGGTCCCGCTCAAGGTGCAGTCTCCATCCCCCCTACCGACGACAGAGGGCCCGTTTCCTGCCCGTCGCTCCGGCTTTCCGCGGCGCCGGTTGCCGCGGCGCCGGTTGCGGCCGAACCGGGGCAGGCGACCTCGTAGAAGAGGTAGGGGGCGCGCCGCATGCCGAGGGCCTCGTACACCCTCTGGGCCCGGGCGTTCCCCGCTTCCACGTGGAGCCGCACGCCGCAGACGTCCTCCCGCGCCTCGGCCTCGGCCAGCACGCGGGCATAGAGGGCGCTGTAGACGCCCGTCCGCCGCGCATCCGGGGCGACGAAGACGCTCTCGATCCAGAGGAACCAGCCGTCGCGCCAGTCGCTCCACTCGCTCGCGAGCATGAGCGCGCCGACGACGGCACCGTCCCGTTCCGCGACGAGGTACCGGCCGCGCGCAGGGTCGGCCAACACCGCCGCGACACCAGCGTCGAGCCGCAGCGGGTCTTGGCGCTCGCCCTCCGTGTCGAGCGCGAGGCCGCCTGGAACGCGACGATGCGCGCCTTGTCATCGGGCCGCGCCGGGCGCACGGTACACGCGTCGATCGACGCCACTCAGCGCCCCCCGGACCCACCGCTCGTCGTCTCGCTCCGCCCGAACGCGAGCGTCGGATGTCGGTCCTGGTACCCGGTCGAGCGCTGCCACGCGTGCGCGAGCGACACCAGGCGCCCTTCGTCGAACAGGTGCCCCGTGAAGCTGATGCTCCAGGGGCGCCCCTCCTCGGTGAAGCCGGCGGGCGCGACGAACGTCGGATGACCGGTGAGGTTCGTGATCGTGAGCACGCCCGCCGCGAAGCTCGGGTGGACGAGCACGTCGACCTCCGCGAGCGCGCGGTCCATGTCGAGCATGAGCTGCGTGCGCAGGCGCTGCGCGCGGATGTACTCGACGGCGGGGATGAGGCGCGCGACGCGGAACCTGTTCGGCCACGCCCCGGAGCCCTGGCGCACGAGCAGGTCGTCATGTCCGCTGCGCGTCAGCTCGTCGAACGCCGCGGCCGCCTCCGCGTGGAGCACGATCAGCATCGCGCGGACCGGGTACTCCGGCAGCTCGACCTCGACGATCCCGACGCCGAGCGCCTCGAGCTCCTCCAGGACGCGTGCCGCGCGCTTCGAGCGCTCGCCCTCGAACGCGCCCTTCGGCACGCCGATCGTCCATCCGGTGACGTCCGCATCCGGCGTCCACTCGAAGGGCAGGTCGTACACCGTCGGGTCGCGCCCGTCCGGGCCCTGGATCGCCGCGAACACGATGGCCGCGTCCTGGGCCGAGCGACAGAGCGGGCCCAGCTTGTCCATGGTCCACGAGAGCGCCATCGCACCGTGGCGCGAGACGCGCCCGAAGGTGGGCCGCAGGGACGAGTTTCCGCACTCCGTCGAAGGCGACACGATCGAGCCCAGCGTCTCCGAGCCGATCGCGAAGGGCACGCAGCCCGCCGCGGTGGCGGACGCAGGGCCCGCGGACGATCCGGACGAGCCCCGTTCCACGTCCCACGGATTGTTCGTGCGAGCACCGAACCACACGTCGCCCATCGCGAGCGCACCGAGCGAGAGCTTCGCGACGAGCACCGCCCCGGCGGCGTCGAGCTTCTGCACCACGGCCGCGTCGAGCTCGAGCACCTGGTCCTCGAAGGGCTTGGCGCCCCACGTCGTCGGAGTACCCGCCACGGCCAGGAGATCCTTCGCGCCCCATGGGATGCCGTGCAGGATGCCCCGGTACACGCCCTCATCCAGCTCGCGGTCGAGCGCCGCCGCCTGCGCGAGCGCGCGTTCGCGTGTGTAGGCGATGACGAAGTGCAGCTCGGGGTCGTAGCGCTCCAGCCGACCGAGGAAGAGCTCCGCGAGCTCGACGCAAGTGACCTCGCGCGCGCGCACGAGCGCGGCCAGCGCCGGGATGTCGGCGAACGCCAGATCCTCGAGATCCGCGGGTCGCAGCGCCGAACGCTCGAACGTGATCGTGGTCTCGGGCGGAGTCCAGGTGCGGAGGCCGATGCCCGGCAGCAGGGGCGAGAACGTCGTCGCGGGCACGACGGAATTGTCGATGTGCGGCGCGCGCAGGCGCTCGAAGCCGGAGAGCGCCCGACCCACGTCGCGCACCATGAGCTCGAGCTCTTCGTCCGTGAACTCGAGCCCGATCACGCGGCCGGCCGTCCGGACGTCGTCGAGCGCGGGTCGGGGCGGCGCGGAATCCTGGATGAGTAGCGGGATGAGAATGGCTGCGATCATGGCGGGGCCTCCAGCGCGCCATGGTACGCGGCGACCGCGGATACGGAACCATCCGTCCCCGCGGTTGCCGCTACGCGAAGGCGAGCACCGCGCCGCCGAGCAGGGCGCAGTACACGGCGAACCACCTGAACGCACCGCGGGCGAGCGTGAGCAGCAGCAGGCGCAGTGCCGCCCAGCCCACGAGCGCGGCCAGCGCCACGGCGCCCAGGACGATGCCCGGCGGGACGCCCGCGAAGCCTTCCGCCGCTGCGTCCGGCAGCGTCACGATGGCGGCGCCCATGACGGCGGGGATGCTCATGAGGAACGAGTACCGCGCCGCCTGCTCCGTGGAGAGCCCGCGGATCAGCCCGGCGGAGATCGTCATGCCGGAGCGCGAGACGCCGGGCAGGATGGCGAGCGCCTGGGCCAGGCCCATGATGATCGCGTCGGCGAGGGCCGGCTCGCGTCCCCGGCCTTCGACTTCGTCCGGGACGTCGCCCGCCACGGGGGCGCGCCGTCCCGCCTGGACGCGCGCGCGCTCGGCGACCGCGAGCACGAGCGCCGTGAACACCAGGCCGCCGCCCGCGACGCGCGGCGCGAGGAACGTCGCCGCGATCGCGTCCTTGGCGAGCATGCCGACGACGCCGATGGGAATCGTCGCGACTATCAACCAGATAAGGACCCGGAATCGTCCCTTGAACACGTCCGACACGATGCTCCGCACGTCCCTGCGGTAGGCGATCAGGACGGCGACGAGCGTCCCGACGTGCAGCGCCACGTCGAGCGCCAGGCTCGACTCCTCCTGCGACCCCAGCGCGGCGTGGGCGAGCACGAGGTGTCCCGACGAGCTGATGGGCAGGAACTCGGTGATCCCCTGCAGGATCGCGAGCAGGAAAATCGCGGCGGATTCGCCGAGCTCCGGGAGGACGGTCGCGGTGGTGAGCATGGGTCTGCGGACGCGCGGGCGTCAGGCGCATCAGGCCGTCGCCGCCACCGCGTCCGGCGCGGACGTCCAATCCATGCCGAAGGCGCGTGCCACGGGCTCGCACGTGAGCCGGCCGCCGATCGCGTTCGCCGCGCTGGCGAGCGGCGCACTCTCCGTGACCGCCCGGGCGGCCCCCAGGTCGGCGAGCTGCTTCACCCACGGCAGGGTCGCGTTGGTGAGCGCGAAGGTGCTCGTGCGCGGCACGGCGCCCGGCATGTTCGCGACGCAGTAGTGCACGACGTCGTCGACGACGAAGGTCGGCTCCTCGTGCGTCGTGGGACGACAGGTCTCGATGCAGCCGCCCTGGTCCACGGCGACGTCGACGATCACGCTGCCCGCCTGCATGAGACCGAGGTCCGCGCGCGTGATGAGGCGCGGCGCCGCGGCGCCGGGGATGAGGACCGCGCCCACGACGAGATCGGTCCGGCCGAGCTGCTCGCGCACGGCCATGGGCGTCGAGTAGATCGTCGTGCAGTTCGGCGGCAGGATCTCGTCGAGGTAGCGCATGCGGGCGAGGTCGATGTCGAGGATCACGACGTCGGCGCCGAGGCCCGCGGCCATGCGCGCGGCGTTCGTGCCGACGACGCCGCCGCCCAGGATGAGCACGTGCGCCGGCGCGACGCCGGGCACGCCGCCGAGGAGGATGCCCGAGCCGCCCGCGGGGCGTTCGAGGTACTTCGCCCCGGCCTGGATGGCCAGGCGCCCGGCGACCTCGCTCATGGGCTCGAGCAGGGGCAGGCCGCGGCCCGGGACCTCGAGCGTCTCGTAGGCGAAGCAGTGCGCGCCGCTCCCGACGACGGCGTCCGTCAGCGCGCGATCCGCCGCCAGGTGGAAGTACGTGAACACGATCTGACCCGGGCGCATGAGCGGCCACTCGTCCGCGAGCGGCTCCTTCACCTTCAGGATCATCGCGGCCTCGCCGAAGACCGACGCCGCGTCCGGCGCCACGCGCGCGCCGGCGGCGCGGTACGCCTCGTCGTCCAGCCCGCTGCCCCGGCCCGCGGCGGTCTCGACGACCACGGAGTGTCCGGCGCGCGTGAGCTCATCCGCCCCGGCGGGCGTGAGGGCGACTCGATACTCGTGGGTCTTGATCTCCTTGACGACGCCGATCTTCAACGCAGAATCTCCGTGGGCGCGGCCGCAGCATGGCCGCCGAGGATGGGGTCCGAGCCGTCCCGGGCGGGGCACGGCGGGCAGTCATGGTAGTGCCCCGTCCGCCGACTTGCATCGAGTCCCCGGTCCCGGTCGGCCGCGCACTCTCCATGAAAAAGCGCTTGGCAGCCCCCGCGGGGGGTCCTAGTCTCTCCGCCCCCAGCCCCGAGTCGGCTGGCACCGAGTGGGCCATTGGCGCAGTTGGCTAGCGCGCATCGTTGACATCGATGAGGTCACTGGTTCGAGTCCAGTATGGCCCACCATTCCTCCCGTACCCTGCACGGGACGCGCATGGAGCCGGAACCCGCCCCGTCCGCGCGGCGTCCGGGAGCTCTGGCAGGACGGCCGGTCCCGGCCCCGGTGCCCGGGACTCACACTTCGGACCCCGGTCCGTACTCACTCCGCGACCGGGTCGCGACCGTACGCGGCCGGGTCCGAACGAAAGGTCATGCCGCGATGAATCCGATCCTGGCCCTACCCCTCCTGCTCCCGCAGAGCCTGTCGGCGGACGAGAACTACGAGATCCTCCAGAGCGTGGAGCGCATCACGCCCGTGGTGCGGATCGTTCAGGCCGTCTCACCCTCCGTGGTCTTCATCGAGACGGAGAACACGAAGCGCTACACGAGCTTTCTCGGCGACTGGTACCGCACGAACAACGGGTCCGGAACCGGCGTCGTCATCCACCCGGATGGCTACATCGTCACGAACTACCACGTGGTGCGGAACGCGCAGAAGATCCGCGTGTCGTTCGAGCACAAGCCGCAGTCCTACCAGGCCGAGCTGATCTCGTTCGTCCAGTCGGAGGACCTGGCCCTGCTCAAGATCCAAGCGGGCGACCTGGACCTGGTGGCGGTCCGCATGGGCACGAGCTCCGACCTGTGGCCCGGGGAGCGCGTGATCGCCATCGGCAACCCCTACGGACAGACGCACACCGTCTCGACCGGGATCATCTCCGGCCTGCACCGTGGGGTGAGCATCCCCGACCACCAGCTCGACTTCCAGGACCTCATCCAGACGGATGCGTCGATCAACTTCGGGAACTCGGGCGGGCCGTTGCTCAACATCCGGGGGGAGATGATCGGCATCAACACCGCCATGAACCAGCAGGCCGAGAACATCGGCTTCGCCATCCCCGTCGACCGGGTGCGGGAGGTGCTGACCGACATCCTCTTCCCCCAGGCGCGCAAGAGCTGGCTGGGTTTCGAGCTCAGCCCGGACGACCGCCTGATCGTCGACTCGATCGTGGCGGGCAGCCCCGCCGCGCTCGCGGGGATCTGCGAGGGCGACCGGATCGTGCGGCTCGGGGAGCGCGCGGTCTCCTCGCAGGACGAGTTCCTCCACGCGAGCCTCGAGCTCGAGCCCCATCGGTCGGTCACCGTCGGCTTCCAGAGGGGCCGGCGCCAGAATCAGGCGACGTTCGACACCTGGGACCGCGTGGACGGCCTGCTGTTCCAGCGGCTCGGCATGACCCTGCGCGAGAAAGGTTACGGGCGCAATCACTGGCTCTTCGTGGACCGCATCAGCGACGGCGGGCCCGCGGACGAGTTGGGGCTCCAGGCGGGGGACCTCATCCCCGCCATGCGGCCCAAACTGGGGCGCCGTCCGAAGAGCTGGCGCATCCACAGCCGGACCACCCTGGCCCAGATCGTCGCTCAGCTCGAGCCCGGGGTCGAGATCGATCTCGACGTCTACAGGGACGTGAACGGCGATGCGAGGTACGACGAGGACGAGCTGTATCAGGGGACCTTGCGGGTGCGCTAGTCGCTCACGTGTTCGGGCGCGCGTCGCCCGGGCGCGGGCCCGGCGCGGGCCCGTTCGGGGCGACCGCCGAGGCCCGACGCGCGGGTCCCGACGGGACTCCACACGGACCCTTTTGCGAGTCGGGACGCACCGTATACTCATCGCCCCTACGCCCCGGGGGCACACGAGGATCGGCTTCAGGCCCACCGCCCGGCGGGTCGAAGGAAGCCTCCCCACCCTGCCATCCCCCCCTCCCTCCTCCACCTGCCGCCCCACGGGCGCCCACGGGCGCCCACGGGCGCGACGCCGATTCCCATGAAAGCCCTGATCCAGTTCTCGGAGAGGTTCGGGAACATGCTTTCCCGCGCGTTGCTCACGGTCCTCTACTACGTGGTGCTCGGGCCGTTTGCGATCTTCTATCAGATGATCGCCGACCCGTTGCACCTCCGCCGGCAGCCGTCCGGCAACTGGACCGCATGGAGCCGGGGCACCGATACCCTGGCGGCTGCGCGGAGACAAGACTGAATGAACGTCCTCGGGCTCTCGTTCTACTACCACGACTCCTCCGCCGCCCTCGTACAGGACGGCGTCCTCGTCGCCGCCGCCGAGGAGGAGCGCTTCAGCCGCAAGAAGCACGATTCGGGCTTCCCGGGCCTGGCGATCGACTTCGTCCTGAAACGAGCGGGCCTGACTGTCCACGACGCGGACTACATCGTGTTCTACGAGAAGCCGTTCGTGAAGTTCGAGCGGATGCTCCTCACCGCGATGAGCACCTTCCCGCACTCCGCGCCGGTCTTCCGTGAGTCGATGCAGCGCTGGATCTCGGACAAGCTGTGGATCAAGTCGATGATGGCGAAGAAGCTCGGGATCCCGAAGTCCAAGCTGCTCTTCGCCGACCACCACATGTCCCACGCGGCCTCCAGCTTCTACACGTCCCCGTTCGAGGAGGCGGCCATCCTCACGGTCGACGGCGCCGGCGAATGGACGACGTCGACGATGGCCGTGGGCCGGGGCAACAAGATCGAGATCATCAAGGAGCTCCGCTTCCCCCACTCGCTCGGACTCCTGTACTCGGCCTTCACGGCCTACTGCGGCTTCGAGATCAACGAGGGCGAGTACAAGCTCATGGGCATGCACCCCTACGGCAAGCCCGTGCACGTGGACAAGATCTACGAGATCATCGAAGTGGCGGAGGACGGCAGCCTCTGGCACGACATGAAGTACTTCGCGTACCACTACTCGACGAACGACACGCTCACCAAGGCGTTCGAGGACCACTTCGGCCGACCGCGCCGCGACCCGAAGCTCCAGGACCAGTCGCTCGATCCGTTCTTCTGTGACATGGCCGCCAGCATCCAACGCGTCACCGAGGAGATCCTGCTCAAGATGGTGAACCACCTCCATGAGATCACCGGCATGAAGGCCCTGTGCCTGGCCGGCGGAGTGGCGCTCAACTCGGTCGCCAACTACACGATCCTGCGCGAGGGGCCGTTCGACGACGTGTACATCCACCCCGCGCCCGGCGACGACGGTGGGTCCGTGGGCGCCGCGTACTGGGCGTACAACCACCTGCTCGATCAGCCGCGCGGGCCGGCGCTGCAGGACGCGCTGCTCGGCTCCGAGTACAGCGACGAAGAGGTCCAGGCGTTCCTGGAGAAGCACGAGATCCCCTACGAGAAGATCGAGGACGACGAGGAGTTCTACCAGTTCGCCGCGCAGTCGCTCGCGGACGGCCAGGTGTGCGGCTGGTTCCGCGGGAGGTTCGAGTGGGGTCCGCGCGCGCTCGGTGCGCGCTCGATCATCGCCGATCCGCGCAAGCCCGAGATGAAGGAGAAGCTGAACGAGAAGATCAAGTTTCGCGAAGCCTTCCGCCCATTCGCGCCCTCCGTCACGGAGGAACGCGCGAACGAGTTCTTCGATATTCCGGAAGCCGAACGGCACCTGCCCGCGCGCTTCATGCTGTACGTCGCTCCCGTGCGCGAAGAGAAGCGTTCCGTCCTACCGGCGATCACCCACGAGGACGGGTCGGGGCGGTTGCAGACCGTCTACGAGGCGACGAACCCCGGCTACCACAGGATGATCACCGTCTTCGGCGAGCTCACCGACGTGCCCGTCGTCATGAACACCTCGTTCAACCTCAAGGGCGAGCCGATCGTGGAGTCGCCGGCCCATGCGTTCAACACGTTCAGCCTCTCGGGCATGGACCTGCTCTTCCTCAACAACTACATCGTCAAGGCCGACGCCAAGAAGAAGATCGCCGACACGGTCTTCCACCTGCGTCACGAGGGTGACTCCGTCACGCAGATGGTGAGCTGAGGACGCGCGGCATGAAGGCTCTCAACATCCTCCTGTCCGTCATCGTCAGTCTGCTCCTGTGCGTCCTCGTGCTCG
>SMVQ01000079.1 GCA_004357655.1 Planctomycetota bacterium | reverse complement strand
GCTGCTCTTCCACGACGACTTCCCGGACACCCCCACCGAGGACGAGATGTTGGAGCGCGAGCGTTGACGTCAGGTCGCGGGCCGATCCGGATCGGGATTCAGCGCGCGCTCCTATTCTGCGCTGCGACGCTCGTCACGCCGGCGCCTGGATTCGCCCGACAAGCCGCGGCGGGCGCGCCCCACCGGCCGAACGTCCTGCTCCTGATGGCTGACCAGCACCGCGGCGACGCCCTCGGCTGCAACGGCAACGCGGCGATCCGGACGCCGAACCTCGACCGGCTCGCGCGCGAGGGCTGCACGTTCACGCGCGCGTACTCGTCGACGCCGAGCTGCACGCCGGCGCGGGCCGCGCTCCTCACGGGCATGTCGCCGTGGGGCCACGGCATGCTCGGGTACTACCGGGTCGCCGAGCAGTACCCCATCGAGCTGCCGCGCATCCTGGAGGGCGCCGGCTACCGTAGCCACGTAGTCGGCAAGAACCACTTCGCCCCCCAACGCCACGCGCACGGCTACGACGAGGTCGAGCTCGACGAGTCGGGGCGGCACGTGGGCGCGGGCTTCGTCTCGGACTACAGGCAATGGTTCGCGCAGGCGGCGCCGGGACTCGACCCCGACGCGCTCGGCATCGGGTGGAACGACTACCGCGCCGGCGCTTACCCCCACCCGGAAAGCCTGCACCCCACGACGTGGACGGGCGACCGGGCCGTGCGCTTCATCGAGGAGTACGCGCGCGAGGAGCCCTTCTTCCTCAAGGTCAGCTTCGCGCGCCCGCACAGTCCGTACGACCCGCCGGCGCGCCTGGTCGAGACCTACGAGGGCGCGGACATCCCGGCGCCGTTCCTCGGCGAGTGGTCGCGGGCGGCCAACGGCGAACGGGTGAAGCCCGACGCGCACACGGCCGCGCGCAACAATCTGGGCGCCGAGCTGACGCGCCGCTCGCGCCTGCACTACTACGCGAGCGTGACCTTCGTCGACGAGCAGATCGGGCGGATCCTCGACGCGCTCGAGGCGAGGGGCATGCTCGCGGACACCGTGATCCTCTACACGTCCGACCACGGCGACATGCTCGGCGACCACCACCTGTGGCGGAAGACCTACGCGTACGAGGGTTCGGCGCGCATTCCGATGGTCCTGTGGTGGGGCGCGAACGTGGCGGACGCGCCGCGCGGGCAGACTCGGAGCGAGCCCGTCGAGCTGCGCGACGTGCTGCCCACTTTCCTCGACGCGGCCGGGGTGCCCCGGCCCGAGTCCGTCGAAGGACGGAGTCTCCTCGCCCTCGTGCGCGGCGGGGGCGAGCCGTGGCGCGAGGTGCTCGACCTCGAGCACGCGACGATCTACTGGCCCGAGAACGCGTGGACCGCGCTCACCGACGGGCACACGAAGTACGTGTACTTCGCGCGCGACGGCGCGCAGCAGCTCTTCGACCTCGACGCGGACCCCGGGGAGACGGTGGACCTCGCGCGGGATCCGGCGCACGCGGAGCGGCTCGCGTCGTGGCGGCGGCGCATGGTCGAGCACCTCGCGCCGCGAGGTGCGCCGTGGGTCGTCGAAGGCGAGCTGGGCATCCGCGAGAAGCCGATCGTGATTGGACCGAACTACCCGCGCGCCTCGCACGCTCCGGGCGAGCCGTTCGGACAGGGGGAGCTCGACGTCCTGCCGGATGGCGGCGAGGGGTTGCTCCACGCGTGGCTGCTCGCGCAGGCGCGGGAGCAGTTCGACCTGCGGCGCGCCGGGCTCGCGGACGCGCTCGCGAGCGCCGCGGCAACGAGCGCTCACTTGCGTAGCCTCCGCGCCGGCTACCGCCTCCTGCTCGGCGAGCTGCCCGAGCGCACGCCGCTCGAACCCGTCGTGACGGGCGTGCTCGCGCGCGACGGCTACCGCATCGAGAAGGTGCACTACGCGAGCCGGCCGCACCACCGCGTCACGGCGAACCTGTACGTCCCGACGACGGGCGCGGGTCCGTTCCCCGGCGTGCTCGTCGCCTGCGGGCACAGCGCGGACGGCAAGGCGTACGGCGCCTACCAGAGCGTCTGCGCGCTGCTCGCCCTGAACGGCTTCGTCGCGCTGATCTACGACCCGATCGGCCAGGGCGAGCGGCACCAGCTCGACGGCCCGGGACACGGGACGACCGCGCACGAGATGCTCGCGTACGGCGCGCTGCTCGTCGGCGACAGCATCGTCAAGCACGAGGCGTGGGACGGGATCCGCAGCCTCGACTACCTGCTCTCGCGCCCGGAGGTCGACGCGGCGCTGCCCATCGGCATGACCGGGAACTCGGGCGGCGGGACGCAGACGACCTTCCTCGCTGCGCTCGACGATCGCATTGCGGTCGCCGCGCCGTCGTGCTACGTGATGACGCGCGAGCGCCTGTTCGCGACGAACGGGCCGCAGGACGCTTGCCAGCACCTCTACGGCGAGGGTGCGCTCGGCATCGAGCACGCCGACTACCTCGCGCTGCGCGCCCCGAAGCCGACGCTCCTGCTCGCCGCCGAGCGGGATTTCTTCGAGTTCGACGCGACGCGCACGGCGTTCGGCGAGGCGCGGGCGATCTACGAGCGGCTCGGCGTGTCCGAGAGCGTGGCGCTCTTCGCGGTCGACGATGCGCACGGCTTCTCCCGGCCGCGGCGCGAGGCCGCGGTGCAGTGGATGCGGCGCTGGATCCTGGACGACCCCACACCTGTCGTCGAGCCCGAGCTCGTGCTCGCCACCGCGGACGAGCTGCAGGTCACGGCGACGGGTCAGGTACGTACGAGCTTCGAGGACGAGCGCACCCGGGGCGACATCAGCCTCGCGCGCGCCCGTGAGCTCGCTACATCGCGCGCGGCGTTCTGGGACGAGCATTCGCGCGACGAGTGCCTCGCGGCAGTGCGGCGCCTGATCGTGCTCGCGCCGGTGCGCTCGCCGGTCCGCGCCCGCTCGTTCGGAGCGATCCGCCGTGCGGGCTTCACGGTCGTGAAGCTCGGACTCGAGCGCGCGGGCGCGCCGATCGTCCCGGCGCTGTTCTTCCAGCCGGACGAGCCGGCCGCGGACCAGCCCGTCGTCCTGTTCGTCGATGGGCGCGGAAAGAGCGCCGAGGCGGCGTCCGACGGCGCGATCCTCGAGCTCGTCGGTGCCGGACGGTTCGTGCTGTCGATCGACGCGCGCGGCTTCGGCGAGACGGCGGACCGCGGGAGCGAGGCGAAGTTCCACAACGTCGACCAGCGCGTGGCGGCGATCGCGCTGCACATCGGGCGGCCGCTGCTCGGACAACGCGTGGACGACGTGCTCGCGGCCATCGACCACCTCACGGGGCGCCCGCGACCAGCCTCGCCGTCCGTCGACCTCATCGCCATCGGCGCGGCCGGACCCGTCGGGATGCACGCCGCGGCGCTCGACCCGCGCGTCCGGACCCTGGCGATCCGTGACTCCATTCGCTCGTGGGTCGACGACGTCGTCGCGCGTCCCGCCGCGCCGGACCTCGCGGGACACGTCGTGCCCTCCGCGCTCCAAACCTACGACCTCCCCGATCTCCAGCGCGTCATCGACGAGCGCTGAGAAAGAGCCCGCGCTTGAACCGCAACTCCCTCGTCTTCGGCGTGCTCCTACCCGCGGCCTGCGCGTCAGTCGCACCCGAGCGTCCCACGCCGCGCGGTCCGAACGTCATCATCGTGATGACCGACGACCAGGGTTGGGGCGACTTCGGCTTCCAGGGCAACTCCGTGATCCACACTCCGAACCTGGACGCCATGGCCGCGGAGAGCGCGCAACTCGCGACGTTCTACGTGAGCCCGGTGTGCGCGCCCACGCGCGCGGCGCTCATGACCGGCCGGTACTGCCAGCGGACGCGCGCGATCGACACTTACATCGGACGCGCGATGATGGAGCCGGATGAAGTGACCATCGCCGAGGTCCTGCGCGACGCGGGCTGGGCCACGGGGATCTTCGGCAAGTGGCACCTGGGCGACTGCTACCCGATGCGCGCCATGGACCAGGGCTTCGAGGAGAGCCTCGTGCACCGCGGCGGAGGGATCGGGCAGTCGTCCGACCCCGAAGGCGGCGAGGCGAAGTACACCGACGCGATCCTCTTTCACAACGGCGTGGAGACGCGGACGAGTGGGTACTGCACGGACGTCTACTTCGATGCGGCCCTCGAGTGGATGTGGTCGGAGCAGGCGGCGGATCGGCCTTTTTTCGCCTACATCGCGACGAACGCGCCCCACGGACCGTTCGGGGACGTGCCGGCGGCGGAGTACGCCGACCTATCCGCTCGCGATCTCTCGCCCGCGGCTTTCCCCGCGGCCGCAGGGCACGCGCTGCCCGCGAAGCACGACGAGGACCGCCTCGCGCGCATCTTCGCGATGATCGAGAACATCGACGCGAACGTGGGTCGGCTCTTCGCGGGGCTCGAAGAGATGGGCGCGCTCGAGGACACGCTCGTCCTGTTCCTGGTCGACAACGGGCCCAACTCGCGGCGCTGGGTGCGCGGCATGCGCGGGATGAAGACCGAAGTGTACGAGGGCGGCATCCGCTCGCCGCTGCTCGCGCACTGGCCGGGGCACCTGCCCGCACGCTCGGTCCCGAACGTAATCGGGGCGCACATCGACATCATGCCGACGGTCCTCGAGGCGTGCGGCGTGGCGCTACCGGACGGCGTCGAGCTCGACGGGGTGAGCCTGCTGCCCGCGTTGCGCAACGACACGATCTCCTCGCCCGAGCGCACGATCACGATCCAGGCCCACCGCGGCAACGAGGCCGTGCGCTACCACAACTTCATGGCGCGCACGCCGGGCTGGAAGCTCGTGAGCGCGAGCGGTTTTCACGAAGAGCTCGCGAGCGTCAAGCCGCGCTTCGAGCTGTACGACATGCGTGCGGACCCGCTCGAGCTGGTCGACGTCGCCGCCGAGCACCCAGATGTGGTCGCGCGCATGCGCGCGGAGTATGACGCGTGGTTCGACGACGTCGGGAGCACGCGCGCGGACAACTACGCGCCGCCGCGCATCGTGATCGGCAGCGACGCCGCGCCCGAGGTCGTACTCACGCGCCAGGACTGGC
>SMVQ01000078.1 GCA_004357655.1 Planctomycetota bacterium | reverse complement strand
TCACATTTCGGCGAGGCATCGGCGCTCGTGGCAAGGCGCGCCGACGCAGGCAACCTAGCTGGTTTCCGAGGAGGCGCAACGCAGCCACGGGCGCCGAGGGCCGGCGAAATGTGACGTTTATTTCCGGACGGGCCCTAAGGACAGAAGGCGCTCTGGAGCGCGCATGTCCACTTCGACGCTGTTTGGGTTGAGCCGGGTCTGGACGGCACCGTAAGCTCTCGCGAACGCACGGAGAGGGGGCTGCCGGCCTCGGTCTCCGTGGGTCTCGTCGACGGGGGAACATGACGACAACCGGCGCTCGTTCCAGTCTGCACGACTCCGAGGTGTCGATCACCGGGCGCCTCGCGTCGATGTCACGGGAGGAGGCGGTGCGGCGGATCGATGAGGCGGGTGCGCGTTACGTCGCGAGCCCGACGGACGCGACCGACCTGCTCGTGGTGGGCCAGGGTGGAGCGCCCCTCGGGGAGGATGGCCAGCTCACGATCAGTCTCCGTAAGGCGCGCGACCTTCGCGCCCGCGGCGCCGCCATCCGCATCGTTCGGGAGGATGAATGGCTCTCGCTCCTCGGTCTCGAGGAGCAGCAGGCGGACATCCACAGGCTGTTCACGAGCGAGCAGCTCGCCCGCATCCTGGCCGTGCCCATCGCGGAGGTGCGCGCCTGGGTCCGGCACGGGCTGATCCGTCCCGTGCGGGTCGTGAACCGGTTGTGCTACTTCGACTATCCACAGGTCGCGGGCGCGCGGTCCGTCAGCCAGCTGACCCAGGCCGGCGTGTCCCCGGCCAGGATCCAGAAGAGCCTGCATCAGCTCGCGAGCTGGATGGATGCGGCCGACCGTTCACCGACGCAGCTCGAGCCGCTCGGACGGGCGGGGACCCTGCTCGTGCGTCTGGAGGACGGCAACCTGGCCGAGCCGACCGGCCAACTGAGGCTGGGCTTCGAGCGGAGCGCCGCGGCCGGCGCCGACACCCATCTCGCGCTCGTGCCCTCCCTGCACTCCTCGTCGCCCGACGACTGGTTCGAGCGCGGGATCCTCGCCGAGGAAGAAGGCCGACTCGAAGCCGCGGCCGCCGCGTACTCCCGCGCGCTCGAGCAGGACGAAACCCGACCCGAGATCTGCTTCAACCTGGGCAACACGCTCTACGGCCTCGAGCGCAAGCCGGAAGCCGTCGACTGGTTCGGGCGCGCGACGGAGCTCGACCCCGGCTACGTCGAGGCCTGGAACAACCTCGGTAACGTGCTCGCGGAGCTCGGCGAGACCTACCGGGCGGTGAGTGCCTACCGCCGCGCGCTCGCGATCGCCCCCCAGTACGCCGACGCGCACTACAACCTCGCGGAGACCCTGGCCGGGATCGGCGACCTGGCCGGGGCGCGGCGGCACTGGACGGCGTACCTCGACCAGGATCCGAACAGCAGTTGGGCGGACGAGGTGCGTCAGCGGCTGGGCATGTGGGTCGACCGGTAGGGAGCGCTCACTCCCCAGCCAGGCGGCGCTCCCGGGTCGCGGTCGCCGTCGAGCCCGTGCCAGCCGGGCGCAGCCATGTCCGGGAGCGGGCGGATGGCGTCAATCGGAGCGCAGGGTGCGGCCGGGCAGCGTGATGAGGCCGCCGCTCTCCACGGTCAGCTCGCCGACCTCCTTCCCGCGCAGCTCCTCGATGTGAATCGATGCCCCTGTGCGCGCCTCGAGGTCGGGGACGTCGCCCAGGAACCGGCCGACGAACATCGATCCGCTCATGGCCCGGATGCCGTAGTCGAACTCGCCCGTGAGCTCGATGTCGTTGCAGGTGAAGGTGCTCGACTTCTGGAGCACGATCGCCGCCTCGTTCGACCCTGCGAAGGTGAGGTGGGCGTCCTCCGCGAGGAGGTGACCGTCGTGCTCGAGTCCCAGCGGCGTGTTTTGGCGTAGGTGCGCGTGCAGGTAGGTGCGCGAGCCGTGCATGTCGATGCGGCCGCCGCTGTGGATCGATAGATTGTTCGACTTCGTCCAGGAGCTGATGCGCACCTCGTCGCAGCCGAAGCGGATCGAGCCGTAGTAGCGAACCGCCACGTTGCCGTTGCCCAGGCTCAAGCTCGAGCCGGACCGCTCGTCGAACTCGATGACGCCGTGGTCCGTGGCGAGGAGGCCGCAGAAGCTCTCATCGGGCGCCTCGTCGTGCAGGTGGTCGTTCAGCCGGATCGCTCCGCGCAGGGAGGCGCGGCCGCCGTCCCTGGCCCAGATCCCCGCATCGGAGTTGCTGCGCAGGCGAAACGTGACGTCCTGCAGGATGACGTGACCGGGACCGGCCACCGTCACGCCCCGGCGCTGGTCCGTGCGAAACGTCCCGATCTGCACATTCGCGAGGCGCCACTCGCCCGCGCGCACCTCGACCATGCGCCGGTCGCCGTGCCAGGCGAAGATCGCGGGCTGCCCGTCCTTCGGCCCGACGATGCGCACCGAGACGTCGGGCGGCATGCGCGCCATGAGGTGGAGGGAGCGCTCGGGCATCCCGTGCCCGCCCGTGGTCTCGTACTCGCCGGCCGCGAGCTGAATCGTGACCGTGCGTTCGAGCGGATCCGGGAGCAGAGCGAGCGCGGCCGAGATCGATCGAAGCGGATGGCGCGCGCTCCCGTCCGCATCGTCGTCCCCGCGCTCAGGGTTCACGTGGAGGGTCTCCGCCACGGGGGGCGCGACGGGGATCGCGCCGCCCGCCGCGCGCGCCGAGTAGAGCGCGAGGACCGCGGCCGGGACGATGGTGAGGAGTGCGGCGAGTCGTCGCATGCGAGAGACCTCCGGGTCGGTCGAGCCGGGCGCGTCGTGTGCCGGGCCGGGGGCGGGCCACGATACACGAGGGGCCGCGTCGATCGGATCGGGCTCGGGTTCGGGCACCGGTGCGGGCACGGGCACGGGAGGCCCGCCGATGCCGGGGGCGGATGGGGTGCGGCCCTACCGGGGGGGGGCCGTGCGCCCCGTCCAACGTGGAGCCGCCCGATTTCGACCGACACGGCTTGCCCTTTGTTGCGGGCTGGGGCAAACCTCTGGTCAGGCATCGGACCCGACGCGGCTCCCGCGCAGGCTCCTCGCCAAGTCGCACGCATGCAGGCCCTCTCTCTCCTCCTCGGGCTGCTCGCGCTCCTCGCGAGCCCCCGGCCCGGCACGGGAATCGCGTGGCAAGGATCCTTCGAGGACTGCCTGAAGCGTTCCGCCGCGGAAGGCACGCCCGTCTTCATCGCCATCAACATGGACGGCGAGGCGGCGAACGAGCGCATGGTCGCGCAGGTGTACACCGACGACACGATCATCGAGCTCGCTGACTCGTGTCTGGCCCTGGCCGCATCGGTGTCCCCGCACCCCGCGTGGGACGGCGAGTGCGCACGCTTCCCCGGCATCGTCTGCGACGAACACCGATCGGTCGAGGCGCACGTCAGGCGGCGGATCCTGAAGGCCGATGCCGGGGCGCAGATCGTCGCACCGCAGCACCTCTTCCTCGGACCGAACGGCGACGTCGTGGTCTCCGTGGCCTACGAGATCACGGCGTCCGAGCTGGCCTGGTGTTTCGTGACCGCGATCCGGATGGTCGATCCCGGCTCGAAGGTACGGTTGCCCTCCGGCGCGCGCGCACCGAAGCGGCTGATCCTGAACGGCGTCGCCGACGCGACCGCGGGCGACGGGGGGGCAGCCCCGCTCACGCGCGAGGAGGCGCTCACGCTGATCAAGGCGATGAAGACGGGCCTGATGAGGGGGGGGCGGCACAAGGCCCTGCTCCGGATCCTCACCGTCGACGAGCCGGAGGCGCGCGACTTCCTGGAGGTCGAGCTGCGCCGGATCCCGGGCGGCCGCGCGGGTGGACGCGACGATCCGCGCGCGAACCTCATCCGTCAGATCGGCGTGCTCTCGCCGCCGAGCTACTGGGCGGTCGTGGCCGAGTTCGCCACGAGCTCCGATGACAAGCTGCGGGCCGAGGCCGCCGTCGCGCTCGAGCAGCTCGCCGCCCCGAAGTCGCTCAAACAAGTGCGCACCGCGCTCGGAAAGGAAAAGGACCCGGCGATCGCCAAGAACTGGATCCGGGCCCTCGGCACGACCGGATCGGGCGACAAGCGGACGCGCAAGGCGCTCCTGAAGAGGGCCGCGAAGGACAAGGACGAGCTCCTGCGGGTGAACGCCGTCGTCGCGCTCGGATCCCTCGCTCCCGGGGCGGACGTGGACACGATGCTCCGCATGATCTTCACCGAGGGCCAGCCCGTCGAACGGGCCGCCGCGGCCTGCGCCATGGCGTTCACGCGCGACCCGAAGTGGATCGAGCTGCTGGAGCAGGGCGCGGCGGACGCGCCGGACACGCCGCTCTCGGACGCCTGCAAGGCCGCTTTGCAGGTCCTGCGGCGCGGCAGCCTCGCCCCGCTCCGAGGCCCGTTGCGCCAGACCGCGAAAGATGTGATCCCGCGCAAACGCTACTTCGGCAATTGATGCGCGCCGGCACGATGGTCTCGAGAATGCTCCAGGCCGACGGCATTGGCGCAAGGCCTCACCGCATCCCGAGCGCCGAGTCGTTCCGGTAGACCACCTTGCCGCCGATGATCGTGTAGAGCACCTCCGCGTTCCGGATCTCGTCCTCGGGGCACGTGAGGATGTCCTTCGACAGCACGGTGATGTCCGCCAGCTTGCCCGGGACGAGCGAGCCCTTCACGTCCTCCTCGAACGCGGCGTACGCGCACGCGAGCGTGTACGAGCGCAGGGCCTCGAGGCGGCTCATCCGCTGGTCGGGGTAGAACCGCGTGCCGTCGGCGAGCTGCCGCGTCACGGTGGCGTAGAAGCTCGCGATGGGATCGACGTCCTCGACCGGCGCGTCGGTGCCGTTGGTCACGACGGCGCCGGAATCCATCAGGGAGCGCCAGACGTACGCTCCCTCGAGCGCCCGCCGCGCGCCGAGCCGCGGCTCGATCCATGGACCGTCCGATGTGCAGTGCACGCCCTGCATCGAGGCGATCACACCGAGCTCCGCGAAGCGCGGGATGTCGGCGGGCGATATGTGCTGGGCGTGCTCGACGCGCCAGCGCAGGTCCTGGCCGTCTTCACGCCCGGCGAACGAGCGTTCGAAGATGTCGAGCGTCTCGCGGTTCGCGCGGTCGCCGATCGCGTGCACGCACAATTGGAACCCGTGCTCGAGCGCGAGCTGCGCCGTCGCCTCGATCGTGTCCACCGGCGTCGTGTTCTGGCCGGTGGGGTTCGGTGTGCTCTCGTCCAGGTCGGCGTAGGGCTCGAGCAGCCATGCCCCGTGCGAGCCGAGAGCGCCATCGATCGAGTGCTTGATCGCGCGCACCGTCAGGTGATCGTCGCCGTAGCCGACGACGCGAGTCTCTGCGAGCCGGTCGGCGAGGCGGTCGTTGCCGTCTCGGATCATGACCCACAGGCGCACGTCGATCGCGCCCTCGTCCACGAGCTCACGAAAGCGCGCGACCGTCGCGAACGAGGAGCCCGCGTCCTGGAAGCTCGTGATCCCCTTCGAGGTCACCTCCCGGTCGGCGAGCTCGACGAGTTGGCGAAAATCAGTCGCCCGCGCGCCCCGCGACGCGCGCGAGAGGAGGGCTTGCGCGGTCTCCCGGAACATGCCGATGGGGTGTCCCTCCCGATCGCGCACGATCTCGCCGCCATCGGGGTCCACCGTGTCGATCGTGATGTCGGCGAGCTCCATCGCCTTCGCGTTCCCGAAGCTCGCATGTCCGCTGGCGTGGCGCAGGATGACGGGGTTGTCGGGCGAGACGGCGCTGAGCCCGTCGTGCACGGGCAGCCCGTCGTAGCTCGGCTCGGGCGTCACGTCCCACTTCTCCTGGTGCCAGCCGCGCCCGCGGATCAGCTCCCCCGGCGCGGCCTCCGCCACCGCGGTCGCCACCATCTGCACGATCTCGTTCCACGTGCGCGCGTGCATGAGGTCGAGCTGCATCTTGGCGTCGCCGATCCCGGTGAAGTGGCCGTGCCCCTCGATGAAGCCGGGCATGGCGAACGCGCCGGCGAGGTCGAGCTCCTCCGTCTCCGGGCCGATGTACGCCGCGATCTCCGCCGCGCTCCCCACGGCGACGATGCGGCCGCCGCTCACGGCGATCGCCTGCGCCTCGGGCAGCGCCTCGTCGAGGGTCACGAAGTGGCCGCCCGTGAAGACGGTTTCGGCCGCGGGGGGCGCGGGGCGCGTGGCTTCACCCTTCGTCGCGTCGACCTGGCAGGCCGGGGCCAGGGCGAGCGCGAGCAGGGGCAGGAATCGTCGGGCGTTCATGGCGCGGTGCTCCGGTTCAGGGGTCGAACGGACGCCAGCATACGCCACCTGAGGCCGGCCCGTATGCTGTCGCGATGGATGTCGTTCGCGTCCCCGATCACATCCTGCCGGGTCTCGCGCAACGCGCGCTCCCGCCCCCGATCCCGCTGCGCTCGATGCTCGGACCGGGGATCATCCTCGCGGGCCTCTCGATCGGCAGCGGGGAGTTCGTGCTCTGGCCGCGGCTCATCGCGCAGTGGGGCTTCGTGGTGTTCTGGGCGGCGTGGATCGGCGTCACGATCCAGTTCTTCCTGAACATGGAGATCGAGCGCTACACCCTCGCCACGGGCGAGAGCGCGGTCGTCGGTTTCCTGCGGCTCTCGCGCATCCTCGGCCCCGTCTTCCTGGCGTGCGCCGTCCTACCCTGGATCTGGCCGGGCTGGGCGACCGGGGCGGGGACGATCCTCGCCTGGGAGATCGGCGGCGCTCCAGTCCTGTACGCGATCCTCGGGCTCGTGCTCTGCGGCCTCTTGCTCTCGCTGGGGCCCGTCGTCTACCGGACGGTCGAGCTCGTCATGTTCGTCCTCGTCACGGCGATCTTCGTCATGTTGATCTACGTCGCCGTGCTCGTCGTGAGGCCCGACGCCGTCATGGAGATGTTCCGGGGCGCGGCGCGGATCGGGAGCATCCCGGACGGCATCGAGCTCCCGCTCCTCCTGGGCGCGCTCGCCTTCGCCGGCGCCGGCGGGACGTTGAACCTCGCGCAGTCCAACTACATCCGCGACAAGGGCTATGGGATGGGGCACTGGGTGGGCCGCATCACCAGCCCGCTCACCGGGCGTGGCGAGGCCGCCTCCGATGTCGGCTTCACGTTCGAGGGCGACGAGCAGAACCTCGCGCGTTGGAGGGTCTGGTGGCGCCGCGCGAACCTCGAGCACGGCCTCACGTTCTTCCTCCTGTGCCTCGTCTCGATCTCGTTGCTCGCGCTCATCGCCTACTCGCTGCTCGAGCCGGGAGCGCCCGTGGGGGCGGGGTTCGGGTTCATCATGGATCAGGCGAGCGCGCTGGAGGAGCGCTTCGGAGGGACCGCCCGGCATCTCTTCCTGTGGGCCGGCATGGCGGTGCTCTTCTCGACGGAGCTCGCGCTGCTCGACGCAGTGACGCGGGTCGTCGCGGACATCCTGCACTCGCTCTTCCTCCGCGATCGGCCGGGCTGGAGCCTCTCGCGGCTCTACTTCGTCATCCTGTGGACGTTCATCGCCCTCGGGGTGCTCGTGCTCGCGCTGGGTCTTGACCAGCCGCTGACCCTGCTCGTGATCTCGGCCGCGCTGAACGCCGTGGTGATGTGCCTCTACTCGGGCCTGCTCCTGTGGCTCAACCTGACGACCTTCCACGGGGCGCTGCGGCCGAGCCCCGTGCGCATCGGAGCGCTCCTGATCTCCCTGACGTTCTTCGGGTACTTCAGCTTTCTCACGCTGAAGGACCAGCTCGGGCTCTGAGCGTCCTCCCCGAGACAGAGAGAGCCCCCGAAGGTCTCCCTTCGAGGGCTCCATCGTGGATTGCCGGCCGGGGCCGCGCCCGGTCAGTACGCGCCAGGCGTCGAGGCGGAGCCGCCCTGCAGCGCATCGATGAAGTCATTGCCCTGGAAACGGGCTCCCTCGACCTCGGCGCTCAGCGCGCGGATTTCCTGCGCCAAGCCCTCGTTCTCGAAGTCGAGGCCCGAGGCCGAGCGGGTGTTGAGGTTGTGGTTGAAGAAGAGCACGTAATCCTTCAGCCCGACGAGGGCGGTCTCCATTCGCGCGTGCGTGTCGTGGAGCCTGCTCGACAGCACGTCGAAGCGCCCCTTGACGCTCTGCATCCGCTCTTCGCTGCGCGTGCGCAGCTGGAGGCTACTGAACTGGTCGAGCTCGATGTTCCAGTTCATGAACATCTGGGCGGCGTCGTCGTCGAGGCGGACGTTGTTCGCTGCGATTCTGTCGCACCCGCTCGCGCACTCGTCGACCTGATCGAGGAGCTCGTTGTAGAGGGCCTGATTGACCTCGGTCCGCGCCTGCGTGAACTTCGCGATCAGGACGTAGGCGGCGTCGAACGCCTCCTGGGCGTGCTTGTGCGCATCGATCGTTGTGGTGACGCGCTCGGCGAGGTCGTGCTGGTCGTCCGCTCCCTCCAGTGAGAGGGAGGACGTGTAGCGGCCAGACTGGCAGGCCGAGAGTGCCATGCCCGCGACGACGAGGAAAACTTTGCCGGATGTGCTCACGCTCTTCATGTTTGCATTCAATAGGGGCCGGGAGGAACTAGTGCCTTCGGCTCGCCCGGGTCCCTCCCTTGACACCGAGCCTGGATTCTTCCCCCGCAACCCTCCCCCTCCGTTCCGTTCCCTTCCTGCTATGTCTGCTTCTGGTCAGGCATGGATGGACGCCCATGCCTGACCAGAAGCAGACATAGCAGGAAGACAGGAAGAGCAGGAAGGGAACGGAACGGAGGGGGAGGGGGAGGAGGGAGAAGGAGGGGCTGCGCCGGGACCCGGTGTTTTGCTATCCTGCGGTCGAGAGTTACGGCCAGGCGCGGCCGCCCGCGGCCGCGCGGAACCCAGAGAGCTTCCGGAAGGAAGACGAGGAGCGAGAAACGATGAGCTATCTCGATGGCGAAGTCGTCGTCTGTGGCCAGCACACCGGGGGCGACGTACAGCTGAAAATCTACGGGGACGAGTTCTACGCGCGCTACGAGTGCACGCAGGGTTACACCGTCGTCTACGACACGGCGATGCGACGCTACTGCTACGCGTCGCTCGCGGCGGGGCGCTTCGTCTCGACGGGCGTGCCGATCGGCAAGCCCGTGCCGGCGGGCGTATTGCGCCACATCAAGGAGAGTCCTTCCGTTCGCAACGAGCGGTTCGAGCGCCGCTACGACAAGCTCCGTCCACGGGAGGCACCCTCGGGCTCGGCCCCGATGCGAACGTTCGGGCCCGACGACGGGCTGCTGCAGGGCCGCAAGCTCACGCACGGCCATGTGCGCGGCCTGACGATCCTCGTCGAGTTCGCCGACTTCACGACCACGGTCACCACGGCCGACGTCGACGAGCTGTTGAACGGTGACAACTACACCGGCAACGGCAACTTCAGCTCGGTGAAGAAGTACTTCGAGACCGTCTCGGACGGCAACCTGCACTACACGAATACCGTCATCGGTCCCGTGCGGCTCGCCAAGCCGCGCAGCTTCTACATCGGCCAGCTCCTGGTCAAGGAGGCGCTCGATGCCGCCGTGTCCCAGTTCAACGTCAACCTGGCGGACTTCGACTCGCGGGGCGACGGGATCGTCGACGGGCTCATGTTCCTGTACGCGGGCAATTCGCAGTACAGCGGGGAGCTCTGGCCGCACAACTCCAAGCTCACGCTCCAGTACGGTTCGATCCGGACCGACATGTACCTGCTGACCGGGCTCGGCCGGTCGAAGACCGATCTCCGCATCGGCACGATCTGCCACGAGAACGGGCACATGCTCTGCCGTTTTCCCGACATGTACGACTACGGACAGCGGGACGGCGACCACGAGAAGAGCGCGGGGATCGGCCGCTACTGCTTGATGGGCTCGGGCAATCAGCTGAACAACCGGCGCACGCCGTCGGCCGTCTGCGGCTACCTGCGCGAGCTGGTGGGCTGGAGCGCCGTCGTGCCGATCAACGGTCCGGGCGAGGTCGAGGCCCCGCACGGCGACTACGGAAAAGTCTTGAAGTACGAGCTCGATTCGTTGAACGAGTACTTCATCATCGAGAACCGGTCCCAGACGGGCCTCGACGCCCACCTACCGGCGAGCGGGCTCGCGATCTACCACTGCGACCGCCTCGGCTCGAACGAGTGGCAGGACGGCACGCGCACGAAGCACTACCAGTGCGCGTTGCTGCAGGCGGACGGGCGGTTCGACCTCGAGAGCAACGTCAACCCCGGTGACTCGGCCGATCTGTTCGCGGACGTCGCCGGTGTCGCAGCCGCCCACGACACCCAGCCTTCCACCCGCCGCTGGGACGGCGCCGACTCGGAGCTCGTCGTCTCCGACGTCAGTCCGGCCGGCGCCCGGATGCGGTTCCGGATCGGGAGGTCCAAGCAGGCGGTGGCGGAGGCCGAGACTTTCCCCGACCTCCTCATCCCGGACAACGACCCGAACGGTGTCGCGAGTCCGATCCCGATCGCCGCGGTCGGCGCGGTGCTCGCGCTCGAAGTCGAGGTGCACGTCATTCACTCCTGGATCAGCGATCTCACCCTCACCCTCGTCGCGCCCGACGGCAGCGAGGCGGTGCTCCACGATCGGACGGGTCACGATGGTGATGACATCGACGTGACGTACCGCTCCGCGGTCGTCCCGGCGCTCCAGGGCCTCGTGGGCAAGCCGGTGCAGGGGGAGTGGCGGCTCGAGGCAGTCGACCAGGCATCCCTGGACGTCGGGCGGCTGCTCCGCTGGCGTCTGAGAGTCGACTTCGAGCCGGGTGAGCAGATCGTGGAGGGCATGGCGGAGCCGAACCTCGCGATCCCCGACAACGACCCGCTCGGGGTCGCGAGCTCAGTCCCGATCGTGGGCGGCGGCACGGCGCGCGAGGTGCTCGTGGCGCTCGACATCACCCACACCTACATCGGCGACCTCGAGGTGGACCTCGTGGCGCCGTCCGGTGCGATCGCCCGGCTGCACGACCGCGAGGGCGGGAGCCGCGACGACCTGATCCGCTCGTACGACACCGACTCGAGCGCGTCCCTCTCCGGCCTGCTCGGTCAGCCGATCCAGGGCGACTGGTCCCTGCGCATCCGGGACCGGGCCGGCGTGGACACCGGCGTGCTGCGGCGCTGGTCGATCGAGATCACCACGTAGGCGACCGGCCGAACCCGCCCGAGTCCTCGGAGTCGGGCGGGTTCACCATGGAATCGCCACCGGCTCGCCCGTCGTGGCACGAGGCAGCCGGTTTCACTCGCCCACGAGGTGAACCCACGCCACGTACCCGTCGAAGAACGTGACGACGAGGTCCTGGGGGTAGCCGGGATCGTCGTAGATCCAACGCACCCGCCCCGGGCTGGTCCCGATCGTGGTTGGTGTGCCGAGGAGCCTGTAGAGCTGCGCGGGTGAGAGTCCGAAGAGCGCGGGATCCACGCGCACACCGCTCGTGCCCTCGATCGTGGCGCGCACGCGGCGGACTTCTTCGATGTCGATCGGGCGCGCTTCCTCCCCGCGCAGCGATGTGGGGCCGCCCTCGGCCCGTGACCCGAGCGGATCGCCGGGCCGCCGCGCTGCGAGGAGCGTCGCCTCGAGGGAACGCAGCGCCGCGACGAGCTCCCGTGAGTCCGGGGCGGTCGCGGCGACCGGGGTCTCCGTGCGCGAATCTTCCGGCAGGGCCTCGAGCAGCGGCTCGAGCAGCGGCTCGAGCTGCGGCGCGGCGAGCAGCGCGCGTATCGATCGAAGCTCCGCGAGGATCGGCGCGAGATCCGCACCGGCGTTCGCGGACGGGCGCGGCACCGGCGGCTCGCCCGTTCGGAGCCAGAGCCCCGCCGCGAGCCCGAGGAGTGCGCCGAGGAGGCCGAGCACGAACGACTGCAGTTTCAGCATGTGCGGAGCCTGGACTGTGCGGCGCGCCGGGGCAAGGTGTCCGGCGCGGGACCGGCGGCGCCGGGGCCGCATGGTAGGGGGGGCTTCGCGGCGACGCTCCCTCGAGCTACGGCGCCCGAGCGTCATCGAATAGAATGGACGGCGGCTGGGAGCGGACTCGGAGCGCGATGGACCTCATCCACGACTGGGCGGCGACGGACGCAGAGCCGGGCGAGCGGGCCCCGGTCATGCTGAACGACGAGACCCTCCGCGACGGCCTCCAGAGCCCATCTGTCACCGACCCGCCGGTCGAGGAGAAGCTCCGGCTCCTGCACCTGATGGAGGGACTCGGAATCGAGCACGCCTGCATCGGGCTGCCGGGCGCAGGGCCGCGCCAGCGCGAGGCCGTGGAGCGCCTCTGCCGCGAGATCGCCACGAACAGGATGCGCGTGCGTCCCAACTGCGCCGGCCGCACCCTGGAGAGCGACGTGCGGCCGATGCTCGAAGTGCGCGATGCGACGGGCGTCGACATCGAGGTGTGCGTCTTCATCGGAAGCAGCCCGATCCGCCAGTACACCGAGGGCTGGGCCATCGACGAGCTGCTCGAGCGGACGCGCACGGCCGTGTCGTTCGCCGTGCGCGAGGGTGCGGACGTGATGTTCGTGACCGAGGACACGACGCGCTCCGCGCCCGAGACCCTGCGCCTGCTCTACACCGCCGCGATCGACAGCGGGGCGAAGCGCATCTGCCTCTGCGACACCGTCGGTTCGGCCGTGCCCGCCGGCGTGACGAACCTCGTCAACTGGACGCGCGCGCTCGTCGCGGAGCTCGGCGTCGACGTCGGCATCGATTGGCACGGCCACCGCGACCGGGGCCTCGGGCTCGCGAACACCCTCGCGGCCGCGGAGGCCGGCGCGACGCGCCTCCACGCCACGGCGCTCGGCGTCGGGGAACGGGTCGGCAACGCCGCCATGGAGGAGGTCCTCGTCAACCTGCGGCTCCTCGGCCTGCGCGCGGGCGACCTCCTGCTGCTGCCCGAGTACGTCGCCGTCGCCTCCGCCGCGCTCGGCGTCCCGATCCCCGCCAGCCACCCGATCGTGGGCCGCGACGCCTTCCGCACGGCGACCGGCGTCCACGCCTCCGCGATCGTGAAGGCGCGCGCGAAGGGCGACGCGTGGCTCGTCGACCACGTCTACTCGGGCGTGCCCGCCAGCTGGGTGGGGCGCGAGCAGGAGATCGAGATCGGCCCCATGGCGGGCGCCTCGAACGTCGTCCACTTCCTCGCGACGCGCGGCCTGCAGCACGACCGCGCCACCGTCGACGCGGTCCTGGCCCACGCGAAACGCACGGACCGGGTCCTCACCGAGAGCGAGGTGATGGAGCTCCTGCGCGAGCTCGTCGCGGGCGCGGAGAGCGCGGAATGACGGGCCTCTCCCCGCCTGCCCGTTCCGTGCCCTTCCGTTCCTGCGAGACGTGCCGAACTGGCGCAGTCCGGCTAGGATGCGCGCATACGGTGCCGGACACTTTCCCGCCCCTCGCCGTCCGTTTCGTACCGCACGACATCGGGGCTCCGCCGCGCGAGGGCAGCTCGGGGCCTCTCCCTGGTGCGGTACGGAAATGACCGCGGAGGGGGGGGAAGTGTCCGGCACCGTATGGCCCGACCGAGAGTGAGGTCATGGAGCTCCTGCGCGAGCTCGTCGCGGGCGCGGAGAGGCGGCGCCCGCTGTAGCGCAGCGTGACTTGCGATCCCTGTCGAATTGGCGCAGTCCGACTAGGATGGACGGGTGCCCAGAACGCCGAGTGCGGTCTTGGACTCGTGTGAGCTATCCGAGGCGACCTGACCGGGAGACAGCCAGTGCAAGATGACGAACGATCACGATTGTCGATACCGCGCCTGAATCGGCGCCGATTCCTCGAACTCGGCGCGGCGGCCACAGCAGGCACGATCGCCGTCGGCAGCCTGCCGCTCGCGGCCGGGATGTCGCGACCGAGGAGGCGCAGGGGGCTCGATCTCATCCCGGACCGGAATGGCCTCCTCGACCTGCCCTACGGCTTCCATTACCGGTTGCTGGCGGACGAGAGCACGATCTACTCCGACGGCACGCCGCGTCCGGGCGACGCCGACGGCATGGGCGCCTTCCCCGGTCCCCACAACACGACCATCCTGTGCGTCAACCACGAGCTCAGCGTCGGCGAGCCGCCGATCGTGCCGTCGGTGAACGACGACTACGATCCGGCGTCCAGTGGGGGCACCTCGGTGATGCAGATCGGCCCGAATCGCGAGCTTCTGCAAGCCTGGGTGAGCAGCTCCGGCACGAACCGCAACTGCGCCGGGGGTGTCACACCCTGGAACACCTGGATCACGGTCGAGGAGAACGTGTCGGTCAACAGGGACTACACCCACGGCTGGGCCTTCGAGGTCGACCCCTACGCGCCGCTGTACGGCGGAACGCCGCGCCAGATCCGCCTGGACAAGCTCGGCCGCTTCCTCAAGGAGGCCGCCACGGTCGATCCCGAGAGCCGCGCCGTCTACCAGACCGAGGATCGGACCGACAGCTTCTACTACCGCTTCATGCCGGCGGGCAGGCCGTTGCCGTCGGGCTACGGCGACTACGCCACCGCCGCGGGCGTGCTCCAGGCGCTGGTCATCGAGCGCCTGCCCAACGCCAACGCCGCCCGGCCGGGCGACACCTTCTATCCGGAATGGGCCGAGGTGCCAGACCCGGACGGCACGCCGACGCCGACCCGCTATCAGAGCTACACCGACGACAAGGGCAAGCCGGTCGAGCCGACGAGGTTCTACCGCGGCGAGGGCTCGTGGTGGAGCGATCACGAGCAAGCGGTCTACTTCGACTGCACCGGCGGAGGATCCAGCGGCCACCTGGGCCAGATCTGGCGCTACACGCCCGCCACGAACGCGCTGACCCTCGTCTACGAGAGCCACGACGCGAGCGTGCTCGACCATCCGGACAACCTCTTCGTCCTGCCCTGGGGCGACTTGATGATCTGCGAGGACGGGAGTGGGAGCGACTACCTGCGCGTCCTGAAACAGAGCGGCGAGATCATCGACTTCGCCCGCACCACCGTCTCCGAGCTCGCCGGCGCCTGCTGGAGCTCGAGCCCGAACACGCTGTTCGTGAACATCCAGAGCCCGAGCATCACGCTGGCGATCTGGGGGCCGTGGCCAAAGCTGGTGTAGTGCCCATACGGTGCCTGCCCATACGGTGCCGGACACTTGCCCGCCCCTCGCGGTCCCTTTCGTACCGCACGACATCGGGGCTCCGCCGCGCGAGGGCAGCTCGGGGCCTCTCCCTAGTGCGGTACGGAATTGACCGCGGAGGGGGGGGGAAGTGTCCGGCACCGTAGGGCTTGACTCGTGGGTATATGTGTGGCATATACAGAGGAGTGGCTGCGACTGACAGATTACTCCGTTGCACGGGGTTTGACTGGGATGAGGCCAACGCACCCAAGATCTGGAAGAAGCACAAAGTCTCGCCCATGGAGTGTGAGCAGGTTTTCTTCAACCTGCCACTGATTGCGGGTCACGACGAGGGGCATTCGGGCGCCGAGATGCGGTACTACGTCCTCGGTCAGTCGGATCCCGGGCGGCGACTCTTCGTGGTCGTCACGGTGCGACGGGGCAGCTTGCGCGTGATCTCAGCCCGTGACATGAGTCGCAAGGAACGAAAGGCATTCGAGTCATCATGAGCGCGAAGAAGAAAAAGAAGACGGTCCCGAAGCATCGGAGCGAGGACCGTGAGCGCGAGTTCTGGGCAGCCTCGGACTCGACCGACTACGTGGACTGGAACAAGGCTCAGCGCCTGGCGTTGCCGGATCTCAAGCCTTCCCTGAAGACGATCTCTCTGCGGCTCCCGGAGATGATGCTCGCGGAGCTCAAAGGGCTTGCCAACAAGCGCGACGTTCCCTACCAGTCACTCCTGAAGATATTTCTCGCAGAGCGCATCGCGGCCGAGCTGAAAGCAGCCTCGAAGAAGCGAACGGGGTAGTGCCCATACGGTGCCCGCCCATACGGTGCCGGACACTCTCCCGCCCCTCGCGGTCCGTTTCGTACCGCACGAGATCGCGTTCCAGCCGCACGATGGTCATTCGGAGCGCCTCGTTCTCGTGCGGTACGAGAGCGACCGCGGTGGGGGGGGAAGTGTCCGGCACCGTATGGCTGTTCTTCATGCGCTGTCCTTCACTCGATGTCGTCGACCGAGAACAGCTCCTCGGTGACGCCCGTCCGGAAGTCGTGCCGTACGAGCCGTCGGCCCCCGTCCACGGCGATGGCGGACGCTCCATCGGTGGCGGCGATCTGGAACGCGGCCGTGCTCTCGGAGGCGCGCCGCAGGGTTCCTGCCACTGGGTCCAGCAGGGCGAGCCCGCGCCACTCGCGGGTGAAGACGTTGACGATCGTGGGTTCATCGACTCGGAGCGGATGCTCGCCGTGGATCGCCGAATTCACGTGGTGGATGAACGTGCTCTCGGCCCCGACGATGCGCACGATCGAGCGCTCTCCCGTCTCGGGATCGAGCAGAGACATGCGCCCGTCGCGCAGGAGTAGCACGCGGCCGTCCTCGAGCGAGGGCCCCAGCTGGTCGCCGACGACGAGCCAGGCCACGGGCTCGGTGACCCCGGTCTCGGGATCGACCCAGACCCATCCCAGCCCGCGTTGCAGGAGCCACCGACTGCTACCGACGCGCGCGTCCGCCCATGCCGCGCGCGTGAACTCGGGCACGAGCTCCGCCAGCTCGACGGCGCGCCCTGTCTTGGGGTCGAGGTGCACGCAGTGCCGTATCCGCTCTTCGTCCCACCACCTGAGCACGTAGCCGTTCCCGGCCCACTTGATGAAATAGCGGGACGTGAGATCTTCCAGACCAAAATCACCAGGCTGCGGCGCCAGCTGGGGCAGCGCCGTCTGGCTCTCGATCGGAATCTCGAGCCCGGTGACGCCGTCGAGCATCCGCGACGACCCGGGCAATGGGGAGAGGTCGATGTCGTAGAGGCGAAGGCGAGCGTACGTGCCGTCGCCCGAGTGCAGCAATCGGGCGGAGTCCGGATCCTCCGCTACGAAGCTGGCATCCCAATCTCCGGCGCATCTCCAGCCGCCGTCCTCGAGGTCGACCACGATCGCGGTGTAGCGTTTCTCCTCGAGCGTGAACAAGTTCCGCAACGGCCTCCGTGTCAGCGTGAGAAACGCGCGGCTCGCGCCCGCTCCCACCATGCCCGTCTCGATCGTGAACGGAGCCGTACTCAGCTTGACGTAGCGCGCTCCGGCCCAGATCCACGAGGGAGCGAATGCGACCGCCCCGACCACGATGCCTGCGAGCGCCGCCACGCGCCGCGAACGGCCAAGGCGCGAACCGAAGACGGCTGCCGCCCATGCGCTCGCGAGCGCCCCGGCCGAGGTGAGGACGAGGAATGCGCGGCCCTCCCCGACCGTCGGCCGGAAGAAGTCGCTCGTCATGGCCGGCCAGATGGGCCAACCGAGGCCCGCGATGAGGAGCGCCGCGGCGGGCAGCGCGAGCGCGCTGTTCGGGATCCACGCGGAGACGGCGAAGACCCAGAGCGCGAGACCGAGGACGGCGAGCGGCGGCTCGATCGTCGCGGCGCCGAGGACCCCCTCGGGCAGGTGGCCCGTCCGCACGAGCGACGCGAGGGCGGCGAGCAATCCGCCATAGACCACGGCGCCCACGAGCGCCAGGGCGAAGATCGTGAGCTTGCTGCGAAACGCGCGACCGAGCCCCTTCGGAAGGCGCTCGAGAAAACGCATCGTTCCGGCCTGGCGCTCGCGCGGCAGGAGGTCGGAGCCGACCGAGAGCAGTGTCGCGAGCACCGTCATCGCCACGACCCAGGCAACGAGGATCGGGTCGTCCAGGAAGTGCGCCGGCACGACCGAGGCGACGACGCCGGCAGCGAGCAGCAGCATGACGGCGAGCACCCCGAGCGTGGCGCGCTGCTCCCGCCACTCCTTCCACAGGTAGACGTCGGCTTGGGTCATGGCTACGCCACCTCCCGGTGGGGGTAGAGCGCACGCAGGGACTCGCGCACGCTCCCGCCGCCCGCCCGCGCGGCGACGAGCGCTCGGACGTCCGTGTCGACCACTACACGCCCTCCGTCCAATACGAGTACGCGGTCGGCGATGCGCGCCGCGACGTCGAGGTCGTGCGTGGCGACGAGCGCCGCGCCGCCCGCGATGGGCGCTTCCTCGACGAAGACCCCCAGCACCTTCTCGCGCACGGGCGGCGCGAGCCGCGCGAACGGCTCGTCCAGGAGCACGAGCTGCGGCGCGGGCGCGAGCGCCGCCGCGAGCATCACCTTGGCCGCCTCCCCGCGCGACATCGCGCCGAACGTCGTCGCGAGCGGTGCACCCAGGCGCTCGAGCAGCCGGTACGCGCGCTCGTCATCCCACTTCGGGTACTGCGCGCGGAGGAACCGGAACAGGTCGCGGGCGTTCATCCAGGGGTAGGCGTCGGCCTCGTCCGGCACGTACCCGACGCGCTCGCGCACGCCGCGCCCCGAGCGCGCGGGATCGAGCCCGCACACCTCGATGCGCCCGGCGTCCATCCCGGAGAGCCCCATGAGGCACCGCACGAGCGTCGTCTTCCCCGCCCCGTTGCCACCGAGAAGGACCGTGACGCCGTCCGCCGGCACCTCGAAGCTCACGTCCTCGAGCACCACCCGCCGCCCGAACCGCTTCGTCAAGCCCTCGACCCGAATCACACTCTTCATGCGGACCTCCGTCCGTTCTCACTGAGTCCACCGAGTCCACCGAGTAGCCGCGCGAGCACGGCCGGATCGTGCCCCGCGCGCAGGGCCTCGTGCATCGCCACCTGGAATGCGTCGAGCGTCTGCGCCCGCCGCATCCGGCGCGCGATCCCCGGCCCGCCGCGCGTGACGAACACCCCGCGCCCGTTCTCCCCCCGCACGACCCCGAGCTGCTCGAGGTCGCGGTACGCGCGCGCCGCCGTGTTGTGGTTGACGAGCGCCTCGGCCGCCATCCCCCGCACCGAGGGCAGCTTCGCCCCCGCGGCGAGCTCACCCCCCGACAGCGCGTCGAGTACCGCCGCGACGATCTGCTGGCAGGGATGCGCGTCCCGGCTCGGATCCACTCTCCAGTCCACCACGACCGTACTGTCGTCCTGGTACGGCGGACGACTTGAGGGAGCTGGGGGGAAGTCGTCGAGGACCTCAGATCTCGGCTGGTGAGATGGCGGTCTGCCACGGGAGCCTGCGTAGACACGAACCCAGCTCCGAGTGTGTCCCTTACAGCGGCCTCGGCAGCCCGCTCGTGATCGAAGGCTCCGCAGGGCTACCTCTACGAGACCGGCGGCTTCCTGCGTGCCTAGGAGCTCGCCCCCTTGGCCGAACGCTTGGCCGTGAGAGTCGCGGCGTCCCACCGAAAGATACGTGCCCCTGATCCTGGGCGACATCGTCGTGCCCGTTGAAGAGGAAGAGCTCGAGGCCCGCGCGTTCGACCGCGCAAGCGGCTCACTGCGCTGGACGACGCCTCTCCCCGCGCCCGCCGCGAGCGAATCCGGCGTCGTGCTCGACGGCGGGACGCTGCTCCTCCCGCTCCTCGACCCGAATACCCGTCTCGGGACCGTCTTCGCCCTGCACTCAGACGGCCGGCTCGAGGGAACACTCCACGAGGCGCCGGGCCTCACGGAGGTCTACGCGGTCGACGGGCACATCCTCGTGGGCACGAACTCGGAGTTCGTGTGTTTCCGTCTTGCCACTCCGGAGTCGGGCTCACGCCCAGGGGGCAAGGGGCATTGAGCGACACGGGACTATTCGATCGGTGAGCACCTGTCACCAGGCGGCGGGGAACTGTAGGGTACCCAGTTCCTGGCCGGGCCTCCCGGAGGGTCCCGCAGGAAGGCGCCGTCCCCGATCGCACGAGCGTGGAGGGTTTTCTTGGGTTTCTGACCGCGAGAACATGGGCTGTTTCCATTTGCAACCAGAGCCCGGCCATCGGAGCCGAGATTCTTTCATCCCCACGCATCTCAGAGGAAATCCCCATGCGCCCGACGTTCGCCCGTGTGTCCGCCGCCATTTCGATCACTCTCCTTGGTAGTAGCGCGAGCGCGTCCCTGGGCTCGATTGCGAGCGCCGTCGCCTCACCCGCGAGCGGGCTGCCCCCCGCGCTGGCGATCGTGATGGCGGGCCTGGGGGTGCCGCCGGGGGCGTGCCTGGTGGAGGACGGCGACTTCGCCACTGCCGAAGGTGGTTGCAAGGACCTGGCGACCGGGCTCGTGTGGGGCCAAGGGTCGACGGCTCCGGATGCTGTACCGGGTTTCATTACCATTGCCACCTGGGACGAGGCAGTGATGTTCTGCGAAGACTCGACCCAGGGGAACCATGGCGATTGGTTTCTCCCGAACGTTGACGAGCTCGCCGAGGTCATGGCGAACGGCGGCGTCGGACATCTGAATGTCTGGGACTCCGTCAGGCATTGGACGAGCACGACACGTGGAAGCCAACGCGCCTGGATGATCAGCTTCGCGGGCTCGGTGGAGAGTGTGCAATTGAAGTCGAGCCTGGTGTCGGTGGTCTGCGCACGCGTTGCGGCGCCCGCAAGCCCACCGGCAGCACCAACCGGACTGTCCGCGACTGCTACGTCCAGCGGTCAGATCGACCTGACCTGGACCGACAACGCCACGGATGAGGCCGGTTTTCAGATCGACCGCTCTCTGAATGGCATCGACTGGGGACCGCTCACGACGGTCTCCGCGAATACGACGAGCTACCCAGACACGGGGCTCGCCGCCTCCACGACCTTCTGGTACAGGGTCAAGGCCTACAACAGCGCCGCGGACTCGGTGTATTCGAACACAGCGTCGGCGATGACCTCACCGGGGGCCGGGGGGCCGGCCCTGGCGAATGGCGAGTTCACGATCGATGGGGAAGTGACCATCGGGTCCTACCTGGACACCCACTTCGACGATGGTGTGTTCGAGACCGTGAGGGAGGAGCTAACGCATGGAAACCCGGCGAACCGGACCAGTCTCCTCGAGCACAAGTGGACGTTCAACGTGCAAGACGGCACCGGCATCACCTTGCAGGCCCGCGCCATCTCCTACGAAGAGGACTTCGACTTCGCTTGGTCTCTGACCGACGGCAACGATTACGAGGATGCGGGCCACTTCATTGGGACGATCCTCTCAGGCGGAGACGAGCAGACCCTCGACCTCGTGCTTCCCGCGGCGATTTCGGGCACTGTCTACGTTCGCGTAATCGACACGGACCGGACGCCGGGGAACACCAATCTGGACAGGGTCTTCATCGATTTCATCTCGATCACTACCGACTGAAGCCTGGGGAGTCGGGTCAGGAACGGGGAGTGGGGAACGCTGTCGACGAGCCTCCCGCGGGTCATTCTGCGGGGGGCTCCCTCGCGGCACGAACAGAATGGCGTGTCCGGGCCGCCGATCGTCCCCGGACGGATCGGCTCCGGCAGCTGGCCTGGTCGCGAATAGGGTATTGCGATATCGTGAGCACGAATTGCCGATCGAGAGCACTCAATGGACCGTCGTCGAACGCGCCGGCAAGGGCGACCGCGAGGCGCGCGACACGTTTGCCCGCGTGTACCTGCCCGTCGTGCGCCGCTACGTGCGTGCGCGCTGGGAGGGGACGCGATGGCACGGCCACTCGGAGGACGCCGTTCAGCAGGTATTCGTCGAGTGCCTCAAGCCGGGCGGGGCGCTGGCGCACGTCTCGCGCGACGACGCGTGGGGTTTTCGCATCTACCTGTATGGCATCACGCGCAACGTCGCGCGCTCGTTCGAGAAGCGTCGGACCCACGCCTGCGAGGACGGGCGGCCCGAGCCCGCAGCGCGGGACGATTCGGGGTTGCAGCAGCTCTTCGACCGGGTCTTCGTGGAGGCGCTCCTGGGCGAAGCTCTGGAGCATCAGCAGAGGGAGGCCGAGGAAGCGGGCGCGCCGGCCATGCGCCGCCTGGAGCTCCTGCGCATGCGCTTCTGGAAGGGGTTGCCGATCCGTGAGATCGCGAAGCGCTGGGAAGTCGATCCCGCGGACCTTCACCACGAGTACGCACGGGCGCGCGAGGAGTTCCGGGCAGCGCTGCGGGTTGTCCTGGTTCGGCACTGCGGTACGAATTCGCACATGACCGAGCAGGACCTGGTCGAGCTGATCGCTTCGTCTTGAACACGCTTCGCCTCCATTCTTCATGGGAACTCGGGCGCGAAAGTCGCGTCGAGCGCCAATAGCTAGGCAGGCAGCACTCTTCCGACACCCCGTACCGGACGCACTCTCGACCATGGACGACCCGCTCGATCCTCTGTTGTCCCTCGCCTTCGCGGCACGCGAAGGTCGGGTCGAGGCACGTGGAGAGAGCGTGGTGGCCCAACTCGGCCTCACGGGCGGCGGCGAGCCCACGCCTCTGGCCTTCGGACCAACCACGCCCGGTGCTCCTGCGGAGACGGTCGACACGAAGCTGCCTGTCGCCGACGGCGCTCGCTACCAGATCCTCGAGGAGATCGGGCGCGGCGGCCTCGGGCTCGTCCTGCGTGGACGAGACGTCGATCTCCGCCGCGACGTAGCGGTCAAAGTGCTCCGCTCTCAGTTCGCGGACCGCAAGGACCTGGTCGAGCGCTTCCTGCTCGAGGCGCAGCTCGGCGGTCAGCTCCAGCATCCGGGGATCGCGCCGGTCTACGACCTGGGAATCACGCGGGACGGGCGCCCGTTCTTCACCATGAAGCTGGTGCAGGGCAGCACGCTCGCCGAGCTCCTCGTGGAGCGCGAGGACTGGGCCGGAAGGACCGTTCATCTGCTCGGGATCTTCTCCCAGATCTGCAAGGCCGTCGGCTACGCGCACGCGCGCGGTGTCGTGCACCGCGACCTGAAACCCGTGAACGTGATGGTGGGGGAGTTCGGAGAGGTGCAGGTCGTAGACTGGGGGCTGGCGAAGGTCGCCGGCCACCCCGATGAGCTCGTCCGCGACGACCGGAACTTCGCTCCCGACCTCTCGGCCGCGCCGGATTCGCGGCCTGGCACTGTCTTGGGCACGCCGGGTTACATGGCGCCCGAGCAGGCGCGCGGCGAGGCCGTCGGTCCGGCGAGCGACGTGTACTCGCTCGGTGTGATGTTGTTCGAGATTCTAGCGGGGCGCCGCCTGCCCGAGAGCGTGGAGGGCGAGTTGGGCGACGCCGAAGAGGTGCGCGCCCTCCTGGATGGGCAGGACCTCGAACTTCAGCGCCTGGTGTCGGCTTGTCTCGCGCCGGAGCCCGCGTCGCGTCCGCACGACGCGCTCCAAGTCGCGCGCGGGATCGACGCTCACATGACACGCAGCGAGGAGCGCGCGCACGAAGCGCAGGTCCACGCCGCGCGTGAAGAGGCACGCGCCGGTGAAGCGCAGGCCCGGCTCCTGGCGGAGTCCCGGGCACGGCGCCTGACCTTGTTCGTGGCTGCCGGTGTGCTCGTGGCGCTCATCGCGGGGTGGAGCACCTGGGCCGTGATCTCCGAGCAATCCTCGCGACGCGAGCTCGCCGCGAGTCTCGAGATCGAGGCGGCGCTCGGCCGCGCGACGACGAAGCAGGCCGAAGCGCTCGCGCGCGAGCAGGCCGGCAAATGGACGGAAGCCCTCGAGGCCGCGCGCGGGGCGCTCGCGATCGCGACGGTGCAGTCCGTGAACCCCATCCTCGAAAAACGCGCGCAGTCGCTGGTCGGAGAGCTCGAGGACCAGCTGCGCATGACGCTGGAGCGCGATCGGCGCAGGGAGCTCGCGGCGGCATTCGAGCAGGACCTCCGCGCGCTCCGCGAGCAAGCCTCGCGGGATAGTCCGCCGAGCGTGCACTTCGAGGCGTTGCAAGCGAGCTTCACCGCCTATGGCCATTCTCTGGAGGACGGCCTCACGCTCGAGCACAAGCGGCGTCTCGAAGCGGACGGCCTGTGCGAGCTTGCGATCCAGGTCCTGGATACGCTCGGCATCG
>SMVQ01000077.1 GCA_004357655.1 Planctomycetota bacterium | reverse complement strand
CGCTCGCGGGGAAAAGCCTCCTTCCGCTGCTGGACGGTGCGCCCGATGAGCACGGCGAGCGCACGGTCTACGCCGAGCAGCTCGCGGGCTACGAGATTCCGCGGCCGCCCGTGCTTCGCTCGCGGCCGCACGACGACTTCGTCTACTGCGTGAACGACGGGGCGTGGAAGCTGCTCTATCGCCCGGCCCATCCGCACCGCTCGGAGCTCTTCCAGGTGGCGCGCGACCCGCGCGAGGAGCAGAACCTCTTCGGCCAACGAGAAGCCGAGGGGCGACGACTCCTCCGCGACCTGGCCGCCCGCGACCCGTGGGTCGACCGGCCTTTCGAGGAGCGCGCCGGCGACACCGACCCGGACATCGCACACGCCCTGCTCGCCCTCGGGTACGCGGAGGCGGGATCGGCGAACGAGCTCGTCGGCCCGCGTTGGGAGTGGCTCTGCCTGGCCGGATGTGCGCGCGGCACCGAGCGCGGCCCGTGCCCGAACTGCGGTGCGCCGCGCGTCCTGATCGTCGCGGGCGCGTCGCTGTTCCCGTCGCCGGAGGACCCCGGGCAGCGTTGACCGGGCGCCCTCGCCTCAGCATCGGCGCGGACGCTGATCGACCGTGGCCCATGGCCGCCCGAACGCCGGTCCGCGAGTCAGGTCCTGCCGCGCGCCCCTGGACCGGGGTGCCGCAGGGGGTGTGGGAAAAAGTACCCGGGCGGGTGCACGCGCCGCGGTGAGAGGGCGAGTCGGCGGACGGCGTCCGCGCCCGCGCACGCGGGGTCGAGCCAGTTCGACGGCGTCTCGTTGATCACGTGGTAGCGCTGGTAGAACGTGCCGAGCATCAACCGGCGGTGCCCCGGCTCGACGCGCGAGCCATAGTGCAGGCAGCGCGACGTGTCGATCAGGAGCGCGGTGCCCGGCGGGCCCTCGAGGCGCTGGAGCTCGTGCGGGGCGATGCGCGGCAGGACTTCCTCGTCCGCGAAGTACTCGTACGAGTAGCCGCGCCGGCGGCCGCCCGGGATTGCGGCGAGGACCCGCTGGGTGACGTGCGCCGGCAAGTACGTGAAGGCGCCGTCGCCGGGCCCGACGGGCTCGACGGCCATGAAGAGCTTGAGCTGCCGCCGGTCGTCACCGTCGATGTGAAAGAGCTGGCTGTTGCGCGGCGCTGGATGCGCCAGGTCGGGGAGCGCGAGTCCGAGTCCGATGCGCCTCAGCACCGGCACGGTGCCGAGGTAGGCGATCGCCGCCTCGAGGAACGCATCGTCGAGGGTGAAGTCCACGAGCTCGGGCAGATCGAGGAGCTGCTCGTCCGACAAGAGGTCGAACACGATGCGGTACCGGCCGTGCTGGTGATCGGCGAGCTCCTGGTAGTGCGGCGCGAGCTCGCGCGCGACGCGCTGCAGCGTCGCGACGGCCGGTGCGATGCCCGCTACGTCGTCGGGCGTGAAGCGGCGGAACCCGACTTCGTCCGGCACCGGGCAGCGCGGCGTGCCGCCGCGCCGGCGGGCGAGCGCGCGGCGCAACAGGTACTGACGTGGGGCGCGGGCGACGAGGGCGAGCGCCAGGAGCTTGAACCCGAGGGTGTGCGCGACGAGGCGCCTCCGGGCCTCGTCCCGCGCGCGGGCGAGGTGCGGCCGGAGCTCCGGCCACGCGCGGCGGCGCTCGCGCGGGCGCTCGCGCTCCAGCCGACCGTCGCCCGCCTCTCGCCCGTCCTCGAACGGCTCGGCGACGCTCACCGTGGCCCCCCCCCGAAGGCCACGAGCTCGCGTCTCGTGCCCACGGGCAGCCTGCCCGCGGCGACCGCGGAGACCGGTGCGCCGGGCGCGATGCACCCGCACACGCGGAAGCGCTCGGACGCGCTGGTGAGCCCGACCTCTCCCGCCCCGCTCGCAGAGGACAGGGACCCGCCCGCGAAGACAGACGCGGCGTACCCGCCGCCGACGACGCGCTCGCGCCCGCGCACTCTCGTCGCGCGGGATTCGGGCGGCAGCTCACGGCCGGGACTCAGACCGGCCCCGCCTCCGCCGCGCGGCGGGGGGCGCGGCTGCTTGCGCGCGGGGGGCGCTCCGAAGAGCGAGCGGACCCGGCGCACCTCGCCGCTCGTCCGGTCGATGTCGCGCGCGCGGCGCCATGCCGCGAGCGCGGCATCGCGGTCCCCGCCGGACAGGAGCGCCTCCGCCACCGCGAGGTGCGGCCAGGCGGCGCCCGGATAGTGCTCCACGGCTGTCTCCGCGAGCACCAGCGCGTCCCGCCAGCGCTTGCTCTCGACGAGCAACGTGCACGCCCGGCTCCACGTGAACGGCCGCAGCGGCGGGCGGCCGTCGGCGCCGGAGTGCTCGGCGACCGCAAACTCGGTCCCGCGTTCGCCGAGCGCGCGCAGGAACGGCAGCTCCCGGCGGAAGGTCCGTTCGTGCTCGCGCGCGAGCTCGCGCAGCGACTCACACGAGAAGTAGCGACCGCCGAAGACCACGCCCACCGGCCGGCGGAGCGCGGCGAGCGACGCCGCCGGATCGCCCTCGACGAGCAGCAGATCCGCGCGCGCGCCGACGACGACGTGCCCGAGCTCCGGGCGCCCGACGGCGTCCGCCGCGACCCTGGTCGCCGCACGCAGTGCTTCGAGCGGACGCATGCCGCAGGCCACCAGGGCGTCGAGCTCGTCCCAGAGCGACTCGCCCGGGTACACGAACGGCGTCATCGCTCCGCTCCCGGCGGCGATGGGCAGGCCGGCTGAGTGCAGCGCGCGGACGAGATCGCGCAGGACGGGCGCGGCGGCCTCGAGGGCGGGCAGGTGGCGCTTGCGGAAGGTGCGCCGGAAGTCGTGTCCCGCCGGCGCCCACTTGCCGTACGCGAGCGGCGAGACGGAGTGCACGCGCGGGTCGCCGAGGAGCTGCTGACGGGTCACCTTGTCGATCGGCGGCAGCAGCGCGTCGAACGCCGTGAGCAACGGCACGAGCGTCCGGCCGGCGCGCGCGATCGACTCGATCCGCTCGGATCGGCGCGCCAGGCGCAAGCTCGCCGCGAACGGGCGGCCGCCGCGCAGCTCCGACTGGAGGAAGGGACCGAGCAGGCTCTCCGCCGACTCGATGGTCCACGCCGTACTCTCGAGCGCCTCCCCGAGGTTCGCCCTTGGCGCGAGCGTGCCCGCCACGGCGAGGCCTCCCGCGCCGGCCATTCGCGCGGCGGCGAGCCACTCGTCCGCGTCGAGGTCGCGGTCCAGGTGCACGAAGTCGTAGCCGGCGGTCCGGACCGCGAGCAAGCGCGCTTCGAGCTTCACCCTCCTCGCCCTCGATAGATCGGCGGCGAGCACGAGCGTCGGTCCGACGAGCGCCCCGCTCTCGACCTCCGCGCGTAGGCGCAGGTGAAACGGCTCCGCGCCGAAGCACCGCACCGTCGTCACGCCGTGCGCGAGGTACTGCACGAGCTCGTAGCCGTCCTCCACCCGGACGTGCGCATCGATCAGCCCGGGGAGCAGCGTGCGCCCCGCCCCGTCGACGACGTGCGCGCGGGGAGGTACGACCACCTCGCCCGCGGGGCCCATGGCCCGCACGCGACCGTCCGCGATGACCACCGTCTGCGCCTCACGGACGCCACCGTCCTCCGTGCCGTCCATCGGGAGCACGCGCACGCCGCGAATCACGAGCACTTCATCACCCCACGCCGATTGCCCCAGCGCCTGTGCGACGAGCACGGCGAGCGCGAGGGCCCGGGCGTGCCGGACCCGGGCACGACTGGCGGGCGTCCGAGCATGGAGCGCCACGGGTCAAGCGCCGGACAACGCGGCGACACCTCGACGGAGCTTGCTGAAGAGGTGGAACGCCTTGGCTTCGACGCCGGCCCAGCGCCATTCGTCGCGCTGGATCCGACGCTTCGCCCGGCGCTGCCAGATCCCGTCACGCGCCGCTCCGCGCTGGCGGCGCGCGACGCTGACGAAGTGCCCCATCAGGATCTTGCGCCGCGTGATCGAGGCCGGGATGCAGCCCTCCCAGGTCTGGTGGAAGCGGTACTCCCCGATGTCCCCCCACCCGAGCAGGTCGCGCGGCGGCCGGTAGCCGAGCGCGACGGCCTCGTCGTACATCGGCGTCCCCGGGATGGGGCGATAGGGCCAGATCTCGGGCGCCGCCGCGGGAATCTCGGCGTGGATCGCGCGCACCTGCTCGAGGGTGCGCCACATCGACGCCTCGTCCTCGTGCGGGAAGCCGATCACGTACGTCAGGTAGGACTGGATGCCGACGTCCGCGAGCGCCCGCGCCGCAACGATGTTCTCGTCGCCGCGCGTCGTCTTCTTGATCATCTTCATCGTCTCGTCGCTGCCCGTCTCGCCGCCGAGCAGGATGTGGTACACACCCGACTCGGCCATCAGCTCGAGCGTCGAGCGCGCGTAGCCCGTGATCGACGCCGACTGGCAGTAGCCGCTCTGCCACAGCCGCTTGCCGCGGGCGATGAGCCCCTCGGCGATGCCGCGCACGCGCGCCTCGACCACGCCGTAGTTCGCGTCGTAGTAACGGATCGTGTCGAACCCGAAGCGCTCGGAGAGCTCGCACAGCTCCTCCGCCATGGGCTCCGCGGCCTTGGCCTTCCAGCGCAGACCGCTGACGCCCGGCGAGCAGCAGAAGGTGCACTGCAGCGGACAACCGAAGCTCGAGTAGTACGCGAACGACACGTAATCCCGGCCGCCCGGTGGCGGGAAGATGTCCTCGCGCACGTAGCGCTCGTTCCGCTGCGCGAGCTGCTGCGCCTTGTACGGCTCGAAGTCGAAGATCGACCAGGGCGTCGGGGGCAGGTTCGACCAGCTCGTCGCGTTGCGCTGCGCCGTGCGCACGACTCCGCCGTCGCGCCACAGCGCGAGCCCCGGCACTTCGTCCAGCGGCTCGCCGCAGGCCACGGCAGCCACGATGTCCTGGAATATGAGCTCCCCCTGCCCGAGCGCGACGGCCTCGTAGAGCCCGGTCTCGAGCTGCAGCTCCGGCGCGCTCGACGCGAACCAACCGCCGATGAAGGCGGGGAGCGCGGGGTAGCGCGCCTTGACCATCCGCGAGCAGAGGAACCCGTCCGCGACCTGGTAGCCGAGGATCCCGGTCGTCGCGTACAGGAGCGCCCCGTCGCACGCCGCGAGCACGCGCCGATGGGCCTCCGCCTGCGTGTACAACGCGCCGTCGATGATCTCGACCTCGTAGCCGTCGCGCACGGGCCCGCCGGCGATCGTCAGCAGGCTCAGGGGCGTGACATCCTTGGCATAGAGGACGCCGCTCGCCGGATCGACCTGCAACGGCGAATAGAGCACGATCCGCTTGGGACTCATCGGAGACGCCTGCATGTGTTCCCCCTCCTCTTCTCGGCCTCGAGCAGCCGAATGGTCGCCCGGGCAGCCACCTGCATTCTAGGCGCCTCTGCCAAGGACGGGGTCCGTCGGCAGTGGATAGGGCGAACAGGTCGATGGGGTGCTCACAGGGCAACCTCCGCGCCCGGTGCCTTGCTGGCAGCGCGGCCTCGGGTGGGTGGGATCCGTCCAGAGCATCCCATTGAACACCCGGCGCATCAGCTCTGACCCACTGTAGGGATCAGGGCTCCGGCTCCGGGCTCGAAGCGCGGACAAGTCGGGTGCGATGGGGGAGGTCGGTGGCGCGGAATCTCTGCCGGCCCGACTCTCCCGGACCCCCGCGCCATTCCAGTTGCCGGACCTGCGAAGTGCGCTCGGCCAGGGTGCGGCCGGTCTCAGCGTTCGCGAGCAGGTGTCCGCTGCCCTCGCCTTCACCCGTCGCCCGCGCGTGCGCAGCCCTTCTCCACCTAAGGCCGCGAAGCCGGCGTCAGCATGCCTCCGAGCCTCGTGAACCAATCGCCGCCGTCGGGTACGCGCTCGATCGAGAACTGCAGTTGTTGGCCGCCGCGCAGAACGATCAGGGCCACCTCCCCCTGGCCCCGGAAGAGCGTCCAGGCGTTCGGCGCGGACTCGAACTCCTTGCCATTCGCGCTGATGATCAGGTCCCCGGCGCGAAGGCCGGCCTTGTACATGGCGCCCTCCATGTCGCCGATGGCGACGCGCAGGCAATCGGG
>SMVQ01000076.1 GCA_004357655.1 Planctomycetota bacterium | reverse complement strand
TCACATTTCGGCGAGGCATCGGCGCTCGTGGCAAGGCGCGCCGACGCAGGCAACCTAGCTGGTTTCCGAGGAGGCGCAACGCAGCCACGGGCGCCGAGGGCCGGCGAAATGTGACGTTTATTTCCGGACGGGCCCTAAGGATGCGGGCTGCGTCAGCGCCGCCCGGCGCGCAAGCTCGGCGCACCGCGGCGACGGACTTCTTCACCACGGAGGTCTGGACGCCGCGGAGTGCAGACGGAGAATCGTGGCGGATAGGATCCGTCGGGAGTCAGCGCGGCAGTGCTCCCGTATCAACTCGACCTTGAATAGGCGGTTGCACCAGCCGCAAGCCAGGCGCTCGACCCGAGATAGGTGCCGGTCGAGTTTGTGGACAGGACGAGGTGCAGGCGAGAGGACGTCGGCGATGGTCGAGACCACGTCGAAATGCTCCGGATGAGCACCGGTAACTCTCCGGCTTACGTTCGAAGAAGTGTTCCGGGCGCGAGCGCTGGGGCCCTACCGCCAAGCCGTGTTGGCAGGTTGCGGGGATGCCTGCCCTTGGTTGCGACCGATTCTCCAGTGCCTGTTCTTCGGGCGCAGCCCAAATGCCTTCGCTCACCGCGACTTGGAGCTGATCGACGACGACGGGGGCCTGGACTCGGGGAGCATCTTCGTGCACTCGGGCGCCGATGGAAGCCTGCTGTTCAGCATCGCCGAGACGCAGCCCGGGGGCAGCTTGGGATTCGATGTCGACTCCGCCGGAGACGTGACCGGGGACGGTCTCGCCGACATCGTCTCGGGCAGCCCGACCGGTCCTGGCACCCTCTGGCTGTATTCCGGTCGTGACGGGAGCCTCCTGTTCTCGCTCCAAGGCTTGGACCAGCAAGATGCTTTCGGAAAGAGCGTCGCCGGCCTGGGAGACGTGAACGGCGACGGCTTCAGCGACATCGCGGTCGGCGCTAAGGGCGGCGGCGCCGGCGACAACGGTTCCCTCGACGTCCTCTCGGGCACCTGCATGCCCCCCGCGCCCTTCTGCACGGCCGCGGCCAACTCGACCGGAGGCCCCGCACTCATGGGCCACGCGGGGACGCTTCGATTCGCGGACAACGACTTCAGCCTGACGGTCTCCGGCGCCGTGCCGCAACAGTTCGGCGTCTTCTTCTACGGCCCAGACGCGACCGATGCGCCCTTCGGCAACGGAACGCTGTGTGTCGGCGGCGGAGCGGCGGGGATCTTCCGCCTGAACCCGCCGGTCGCGATCGACGGGAGCGGTAGCGCGGAGCGCGCGCTCGATTTCACGTTGCCACCCCTGTCGGCGGGACCCGGAGCGGTGACGCCGCTCTCGACGTGGCGCTTCCAGTTCTGGTACCGCGACCCCCAGGCCGGTGGCAGCTTCTTCAACCTCTCGGACGGCCTGGATGCGTACTTCTGTCCGGGCGGCTGAGTCTGCGCCTGACCCGGATACGGTGAATCCAGGCCGCGATCTCCGCGGCGGCCCGCGTCGGGTCGGTCGCGTCGACGGTCAGCGCGTAGTGCTGCCCCTGTTCGCTGTGCCGGTACAACGGGTCGTAATAGCGCTCGAGCAGCACCCGGACGAGCTCCTGCTCGCGGCCCGCGTCGAAGAGCTCGACGAGCGGTGCGCGCTGCTCCATACGGGCCTCGACGATCGCGAGCTGCGCGCGCAGCTCCGGGCGATTCGACTCGCGGGCGAGGTAGTCGTCGACGAGGACCTGCACGCGCCGTTCCATGGGGGCGCGGAGCTCGATGTTCACGCCTGACGTGAGGGCGTCCCAGACGCTCGCGGGCACGATCCGATCCCCGACCTTGCGGCTCTCGCCCTCGAGCACGACGTGGCCCGGGAACCCCACCCCGATGCGCTGGAAGATGCGCGACTCGAACGTCTTCTGCGTGCAGGGCTCCAGCCCGACCATGCCGAGCAGCGAACTGCGGTGCCCCGCCATGCCCTCGAGGTCGAGCGTCGTTCGCGGCCGGAGGCGTTCCAGCTCGCGCAGGACGAGCGTCTTGCCGACGCCCGTGAGCCCGCGCAGGACGAACGCCGACGGCGCGCGCCAGGTTTCGATCGTCTCGCGGACGTGCCGGCGATAGCTCTTGTAGCCGCCCGCGAGCCCGATCGCGCGGTCGAGCCCGAGCGCCCGCAGGAGGACGATCATGCTGCGCGACCGCAGCCCCCCCCGCCAGCAGTGCACGACGACCGGACGCTCGGGGAGCGCCTCGAGCTCGAACGTCGTGAGCTCGCGCTCGAGCTGCTCGATGCCGCCGGCGGTCATGCGGCCGGCGAGGCGCTCGAGATCGGCGTCCGAGCGCGACCAGTCCGCGAGCTCGGCGACACGTGCGACGAGCGCGTCGATGCGCGCGAGGACGATCGAGCGCCCCCGCGCGAACGCCTGCTCGCGCGAGGCCCGGTGGTACAGCAGACCGACGACGGCACGGTCGACGTCCTCGAAGAGCGGCACGTTGTGGGCCCCGGGCACGTGGTCCGCGGCGAACTCGCCGGGGCTCCGCATGTCGATGACGAGCGCGTCACCGGCTTGCGCGAGGCGTTCGAACGTGGTGACGGGGACGGTGGTCCCCGGGCTCGAGAGCACGGACATCGCGCAGAGTCTACGCGGTCCCCGTCAGGGTCGCTCGCCGTCGCCCCGGGCGCGGCGGCCTCCGGGCACGGGGTTTCGCTGGCCGCCCGGCGCCTGCCCCGGACCGTGCCCCGGATTGCGCCCGGACACGAGCTCGCGAACTTCGCGGAAGAAGCTCGGGTCGGGTCGCGCGGCGAGGGCCCGCAGCTCCTCCTCGGACAGGAGGCCCTCGGACCGGATCACTTCGAGGACGCGGCTCCGCTTGCGCCTCCGGACCTCCGCCGCCCGCTCCTCGCGTGAGAGCGCCGACAGCTCGAGGCGCTCCGCCGGCGAGATCGGCTGCATCGCCCGGCGCATGGCCGAGAGCCTGCGGCGCGTCTCGGGATCGGATGGCGCGGGACCGCGCCCGCCTCCGTGGGGCAGCCCGATCTCGGGGTGGGTCTCGCGCAGGCGCAGGATCGCGTCGAAGAACTCGCGCGGCGGCATCTCGAGAAGCTGCCGCCAGGCGTCCCGCGAGATGCCCGCCGGGAGCCCGCGCGCGCTGAGGTCCCTGGACAATCGCCGCTTGAGGAGCGCGAGGAACTCGGGCCGACGCTGCGACTCGGGCAGGTCCTTCAGGCGTTGGATCCTCCCCGGGGGAAGACCGAGCTCGCGCCCCAGGCGCTCGAACACGACGCCCATCTGATTCGAGAGCTTGCCACGGACGCTCGTGATGAATCGCGCGCGGTCCTCCGGTCGCGCGCCGTCGAACCGCTGGCGCATTCCCGACGGCAAGCTCTCGCGGATACGCCGGCCGACGTCGCGCGCTTCGGCCGCGAGCATCTCGTGCAGGATCTCGCGCCGCCTGCCGGGCGGCAACCCCGCGAGCCGCTCGCGTTCCGCCTCGGAGAGGGTCCCGTGCAGGCGCCGGGCCATGAGGTCGAGGTGCTTTGCGCGCTCTTTCATCACCGCGCGCACGCCCGGGTCCTTCCGCCGGTACTCCTCGAACCGCGCGCGATAACGCGTGCGCTCCTCGACCGTGAGCCGATTCCAGCGCTCGAGCAGCGCGCCGTTCGCGGCGGGCTCGTCCCTGTCCTGGAGACGCGTCGCTGTGCCGCCCAGGGCCGCTCCGGCCAGCGCGAGCGCGAGCATGACGCGCGTGAGTGCGCGGGCGTTCTCGGGCCAGACGGCCATCAGCGCCCCCCACTCCCCTCGGAGGAGAACTCGTCCATGAGCAGCTCCGCCCCGAAGAACTCGAGCTGCACCTCGTCGCTCGCATCGAAGCGGTTGAAGGCCGCGAGGTCCGGGTCGCGGACGTCGGCGAGCAGCTCCCAATGCTCGAGCACGTCCAGCGCGGCGAGCAGCTCCTCCTCGGGCGCGGCCTCGGGTGCGGCGCCGATCACGGTGGCGTGCGTGCCAGCGCCAGGCCCTGCCCGGTCGGTGCCGAGACGCCAGAAGGCGGCCAGGGCCAGGCAGGCGACGAGCGCCGCGGCGGCGAGGCCCATGACCGGTGCGCGCAGGATGCGGAATCGGACGCCGCTCGCCGAGCCGACGATCCGGCCCGGCTTGCGATGGGGAGCGAGCCCGGCGAGCACGCGCTCGCCGAGGCGCGCGGGCACGTCGACCTCGCCCGCGCGGTCGAGCAGGCCGTCGAGGCTCCGGCCCGCGCGCTCCGGTGCGAGGTTGGCGAGAACGCGCGCCGCGAGTCCTGGCGGCGCGGCGAACGGCTCGCGCGAATCGTCGCCGGAGTCATACGCGAGGAGCTCGTCGAGGCGCGCGTCGCCCGCCGCGCGCAAGCGGGCGAGGACGCGCTGCGCGAGATCCGCGGGCAGCCGGAGCTCCGGGAGCGACGCGAGCAGCACTTCGAGCGCCTCCTCCGAGTGGAGGAGCGCGCGACAGTCACCGCAGCCGTGCAAGTGCTGGTGCCAATCGAGCTCCGAGACGCGCGGCGGATCGGGCAGGCCCATCAGTCGCCGCTCCAGCAACCGGCGGAAGCCGTAGCACCCGGTGTTCATGAGCGCTCCTCCGCGAGCAGCGGCGCGAGCGTCGCCCGGAGGGTTTCGCGCGCCCGGTGGATGAGGGACTTGATCGCCTTCTCGCTGGAGCCGAGCACGTCGGCGATCTCGGAGTAAGACTGATCGTGGTACTTGGCGAGCACGAGCGCCATGCGTTGGCTCGCGGGCAACGCCGCGATCGCTTCGCGGACCTGCCGGACCACGTCGTCGCGCTCCATCGACTCCGCCGGGCCCACGGCGCGCTCGTCCAGGATCTCCAGCGGACCGGCACCCGGCTGATCCACGCCCTGGGAGCTGCGCTCGATGGAGACGTGGCCCTGCGCGCCGCGTCTCTGCGTCTCGTTGACGCACAGGTTGTAGACGATCCGGTAGAGCCAGGTCGTGAAGCGCGCGCGCGGCTCGTAGCGGTCCCGCGCGCGGATCACGCGCAGGAACACCTCCTGCACGAGGTCCTCGCGGCCGGAGTGGCGGCCGAGGAACCGCGTCATGAGCGCGTAGACCTGACCCGAGTACGCCTCGACCAGGCCGTCGAAGGCGCTCTCGTCGCCCCCCGCCCAGGCCAGCATCAGCCTGGCCCCGGGGTCGTCCTCCGAGTCGTCTCGCATGTCAGGAGCCCTTGCAACCCGCGGCGGGACCCGCGGTTCCGCCCGATCCGCCGATTCCTCCCTGCCCCTCACCACTCAGCGCCCCCCCGGCCCGGGCGCCCCCGGGATCGCGCCCACGAGCCTCCGGATGGCCGCCGGCGGCCAGACGACCCAGACCGCGCGCCCACGCACGGCCCCGGCATCGATCGGGCCCCATTCGCGGCTGTCGCTGCTGTCGGCGGAGTTGTCGCCGAGCACGAAAAGTTGCCCCGACCCGATCCGCGCCGGCCGGGCGGTCCCGTGCTCGCCCCGTTGCGTGTAGTGCAGGTCGCGGCCGACCCGGATGTCCTTGAACTGCAAGAGGCAGCCTTCGCCGCCCAGCTTCACGCGCTCGCCGAGGCTGAAGCCCTCGCCGAACGTGTCCTTGGGGTGGAGGTGGTTCCTCGCGTAGCTCGCCTCGAGCACACGTGGCTCGTCGCCGTACTCGACGCGCAGGTGGTTGTCGCGGTTCGAGAAGCGGACGTGCGTCCAGCGACCGACGGCGAAGGGCAGCGTCCCCTCCGCGAGCGTCTCGGAGGTGCGCAGGTCGCTCTTCGTCACCCGCGTGATCACGGCGGCCGCCTCGCCCTCGGCGCCGAGCTCGAGCGAGAACTGGAACGTGTCGCCCTGCTCGATGAGCACGAGCCGCATGCGTCCGCCAAGCGAGAGGGCCATGAACGAGCACTCGACCTCGACGTCGCCGACCGGCTCGCGCCTGTATTCGACGCGG
>SMVQ01000075.1 GCA_004357655.1 Planctomycetota bacterium | reverse complement strand
TGGAGCGCGTTGGCGGTGAGCTCGAGGCGCTAGCGGCCATCCTCGCCATGATGCCTGCAATGCGCCAATTCCTCCGCCGATTCGCGCGCCCGATCGTCCGGCAGTGTCTGGGACTCGGCCGCACGGGGCTCTTCGCCTCCGAGCGCCCCGTCCTGAAGCCAGAGCGCGGCTCAACCCTCGAAGACGTGGCCCAGGATGATGGCGTGATACCCGTGTTCCGCGAGCTGGCCGTTCTTGAACACCAAGCGGAGGGAGCGTCCGGGAAAGATCACGGCGGCACGCTCGGGGAGGTAGACCCAGATGTTCCCGCGCTCGCTCTTCTCGGCCGGAGAACCGAGCAGCATCAGGGCCTGGATCTTCGTCATGCCCTCCTTCAGCTTCTTGGCATTGCGCTGGACCTCATCGAACTTGTAGCGCTGATCGCCGCGCGGGAGGACTTCGTTGGTCTCCGGGTCGACGTTGACGCAGCTCGCTGAGAGGAGCGCGCAGGCGAAGAGGATGGGAAGCGGGTTCCAGAGTGATCGTCGTGCCATGGCTGCTAGAGGCCCTGATCGGCGGTGGAGCATGGGATCGCGCCGGTGATCGAAGGCCGCGTCAGTCTACCCCCCCCGATGAGAGTGATGCGAGCAGCTTCGCCAAGAGACACAGCAGCGAAGCGAAGGAGGCAGAGGGCAGGCTGCGAGTGGAAACCCTCGCCCCCGCGTGACCCATGGGTCCTCGATGACGTCATCGCCTTCGCGCGAGCAGGCGCTTGAAGATCAGGAAGTGCCTCGCCGGCTACCCCGGCCGACGCCCACCCTTGCGATCGAGGTGGGTGAGCACCTCGACCATCCGCTCGAGATTCTCGTCATCCCCGGGCCGGCCGAAGTTGCGCAGCACGATCTCCTTCGCGAACAGATGGATCAGATACTGCACGCGGTGCGCCTCGACGTCGGCGACGACGAGATAGTCGCGGTGCGCCTCGTTGACCTCCCAGCGGTCGTCGCGCCAGCGCGAGCGCCAGGGCTCGCCGGGGGCGCGGACCGGGTGCGGGTCGGGGATGCCGGGTACGGCGCCCGAGCGGCCGGGTCCTCCGGTCAGCTTGACCTCGATCGTCGCCAGCGTCGTGTGCTCTGCCTGCGTCGCGCGAACGTGGATCCGGATGGTGGGCGGCTCGGCGTCCACGGAGCCCTCGAGCACGTCGGGAGCGCGGTAGACCGCGCGCGGGCCGTCGGGCGTGAGCTCGCCCGGACCCTCGAGGCGCCACGTGACGACCACGTCGTCCCGCACCGGCCGGCCGTCCGCGTCGAGCGCCCGCGCGCGCACCCCGCGCGACGCGCCGAGCGGAACGCGCAAGCGCTTCGGCGCAAGCTCGAGCTGCGCGAGCGGGCCGGGGGGAAAGAGGTGCTCGTCGGGCTCGCTCGCCCGGGGCGGGAACGGGGTGCTGGCGGGATCGTCGGTGTGCTCCGCGGGGATGACCTCGCCGGGCGTACCACGGGTCGCCTCGACGTCGTCATCGTCGCCGGCGCCCGCGCCCGCGCCCTCGGCGGTGCCCTCGGCCGCGCCCGCATCGCGCCCCTCCGGCGCCGTCGCCTTCGGTTGCACCGCGAAGAAGTCGTACTCGGGGAGCCGCTCGGCCACCGAGCGGAAGGCGCGCCGGATCTCTCGCGTCACGTTCTCGCGCTTGCGCTCGGCGCGCCGCGCGCGCTCCTCCGCGACGCGCTCCACGAGCTCCCGCTCGAGCCTCTCGAGCGCCGCCAGGAACGCAGCCACCGGTTCATCGTGGGCAAAGCCGCGCCGGCTGCCCGGCGCGACGTGCAGCTCGGGAAAGTCGATCACCCCTTCGAGCCGCCCTTCGCACCAGGGCGCGCGCGGCACGTCGATGCCGTCGATCTCGGCGATGTCGTCGAGCACGACCGTGCCCCCGCAGGCCAGGGCGACGACACCGTCCCGCTCCTCCTCCAGCGGAACGAGGTACAGCTCGACCCGCGCGGTCTCGAAACCCGGGACATCGAGCTCGCGCCATTCCTCGAGCGGCGCTCCCAGGTAGGGTCGCGGCTCGACGATGAACTCCTTGCGCGCGCGCCCGCGCGCCACGCGGTCGCGGATGCGCACCACCGCCCCGCGCTCGAGCAGTTGCCCGCGCAGCTCGTTGGCCAGGAAGGCCTGCAACCGCGGCGGCCGGATCTTCGAGAACGCTCCTACATGTACATGTTTGATGGTGACCTCGGTGAAGGTCGCCTCCTCCGCGAGCTTGCGCGAGCGCGAAGGGAAGACCTCGGCCGTCGCGCGATCCTCGCGCAGCCGCAATACGAAGACCTTGCTGCCCTCGACGCGGCTCTTCATCTCGAGCACCCCGCCGGCGCTCCAGAAACCGATCAAGCCGATGCCGTATTTGCCGAGCACCATCTGATCACGCCGCTGGGAAGGCGAGAGGTCGAGCTTGTGGGAGTGTCCGATCGTCTTCGCGATCCGCCGCAGCGCGTCCTCGCGCTCGAGCTCCGGAAAGACCCCTTCCCCGTCGTCCCAGATTCGCAGGGCGCGCGCGCCCTGCTCGTTGAACCACTCGATCTCGATCCGCTGCGCCCCGGCGTCGAGCGAGTTCTGCACCAGCTCCGCCACGGCCTTGCGCGGATCGGATTGGCTGCGGGCCAGGAGCCGGATCAGGTCGAACGGATTCTGCGGACGCAGGCGGACCTGCCGGGTCGTCGGGCGGGCGGACTTGGGCACGGTCAGCGAAGAATAGCAGAGGGGCGCGATCGACGGCCGGTCGGGGCGCGGCACCCAGGATAGAATGGGGCGAACACGCCGTCCGCCCCGTCGCGCGAGTCCGCGCCTTGCTCCCCGCCCTCCTCCTCACCCTCGCCTCGACGCCTTCGCCGCCCCAGGCGGAGGCCGCCCCGGCGCGTCCCTACGTCTCGGGCATCTATCCGCACCTCGCGCTCTACAACGACGAGAACGAGTGCGGCATCGGCGGTGTCGTCGAGTGGGCTGGTCGACTCTGGGTGATCACCTACGCACCCCACGCCCCGCGCGGGTCGACGGATCGGCTCTACTCGATCGGCCGGGAGCTCGAGCTCGTCGTTCATCCGGAGAGCGTCGGCGGCACCGCGGCCTGCCGCATGATCCACCGCGAGACGCAACAGCTCGTGCTCGGGCCCTATGTGATCGACGCGCGCGGCAAGGTGCGAGTGATCACGCCCGAGCGCATGCCCGGTCGTCTGACCGCCGTCGCGCGGCACTTGCGTGAGCCCGAGCGCAAGGTCTACTTCGCCACGATGGAGGAAGGCTTGTACGAGGTCGACCTCGCCACTCTGGAGGTCGTCGAGCTCTACGCCGACGACCAGGGCCAACTGCGCGGGCGCGCCCACGGGCGCAAGGTCGCGGAGCTGCCCGGCTACCACGGCAAGGGGCTCTACAGCGGGCAGGGCCGCCTCGTCTACGCGAACAACGGCGAGCCCGGCGCGGCGGCACAGCGCTCGCCCGGCGTGCAGTCCGGATGTCTCGCCGAGTGGGACGGCGACGCCTGGCGCGTCGTCCGCCGCAACCAGTTCACCGAAGTGACCGGGCCGGGCTCGCTCTACGGCAACGCCGACGCCGAGCGCGACCCCGTGTGGTCGATCGGTTGGGACCACCGCTCCCTGATCCTGATGGTCCTCGATGCCGGCCGGTGGCACGCCTACCGCCTGCCCAAGGCGAGCCACGCCTACGACGGCGCCCACGGCTGGAACACCGAGTGGCCGCGCATCCGCGACGTCGGCGAGCCCGCATTGCTCATGACGATGCACGGCGCCTTCTGGAGCTTCCCGCGCGAGTTCTCCGCCGGCCGGAGCGCGGGCGTCGTGCCGCTCTCGACCTACCTCAAGGTCGTCGGCGACTTCGCCCGCTTCGGCGAGCGCCTGGTCCTGGGCTGCGACGACGTGGCGCGCTCGGAGTTCCTGAACCGCCGGCGCGCCAAGGGCGAGCTCGCCGGCCCCGGCCAGTCCCACTCGAACCTGTGGTTCCTCGACCCCGCCGCCCTGACGCGCCTCGGCCCGCCGCTCGGCCGCGGCGCCGTGTGGCTCGACGAGCCGGTCGCCGCGGAGACCTGGAGCGAGCCCTACCTCTTCGATGGATTCCCACGACGCGGCGTGCACCTGGCGAGCGACGCCCCCGCGCCCGTGACCTTCCGCTTCGAGCTCGATCGCGCCGGCGACGGCCGCTGGTCGCCCTTCCGCGAGGTGCGCGTGCCGGCGGGCGGCTACGTCTGGCACGCCTTCGCACCCGAAGCCCGCGGCGCCTGGATCCGCGTGAGCCTCGACCGCGCCGTCGCGCACGCGACCGCCGCCTTTCACGCCGCGGGCCCGGACCCGCGCACGACCACCCCGGCGCCGATCTTCGCGTCGCTCGCCACCCGCGACGAGCCCCGCCGGATCGGCGGCCTGCTGCGTGCGCGCGGCGATGGTCGCGGAACCCTGGCCGTCGTCGCCGCGGCGCTCGACGGCGCGAAGGCCGAGGAGCCCGGCTTCTACGAGCTGACCCCCGCGCTCACCCTCGAGCCGCGCGACGACCCCGCGGCGCTCGCCTGGCATCGCGAGCACATCGCGCTGCCCGCGGGCGTGCTCTCCGCCGACGCCGCCTCGCTCGTCTACGTCGACGACGACGGCGAGCGCTGGCGCCTGCCGCGCGGCCCCGCACCCCTCGACGCGAGCCCCGCGCGACTCTGCCGCGAGGTCGTCACCGAGCGCGACCTCTTCCACGCCGGAGGCACGTTCTACGAGCTCCCCGCCCGCAACGCCGGCGGCTTCGCCAAGCTCCGCCCGATCGCCACGCACCCCTACCGGGTGCACGACTACGCGGCCTTCCGCGGTCTCCTCGTCATGACCGGCCTGCGCGCCGATGCACCCGAAGCCCCCGCCGATCCTCACGTCGTACGTTCGAGCGACCGCCGCGCAGCGGTCTGGGTGGGCGCGGTCGACGACCTCTGGTCACTCGGCAAGCCGCGGGGGAGCGGCGGGCCCTGGCTCGCGACGCCCGCACGCGCCGGCGAGCCGTCCGACCCGTATCTGCTGACCGGCTTCGACGAGAAGACCTTGCGGCTCGAGCACGACGCGGAGCAGGCCGTGACCTTCACGCTCGAGGTGGACATCACGGGCACCGGCCAATGGCATGCCTGGCGGCGCTTCGCGGTTCCCCCGGACAGGGTCGTGCGCGATGCATTCCCGCCCGGGTTTGGAGCGTACTGGCTGCGAGCCGTCGTCGACCGGGACTGTCGTGCGACGGTACAACTCCGGTATCGATAGCAAGGTGGTACGAACTCATGCTAGTCGAGTCGTAGACCGACGACCTCGAGTGCGTAGTCGGTGTACGTCGAGAGGTTGCCACGAAGCCAGAGGAGGACGTGCGGTGATCCGCGCGGAACGACGGGGCGCAAGTTGTCGACCGTGGAATCGGCGGTGATCGGCGTGAAGGTCCAGGTGTCGCCGGCGTCGGCGGTTCGCGCCCGAAAGAGCTCGCGGTGGCGCTCGCCGTCCGTCCGCGAGATCAGCGGCACACCCGTGACGGGGTCGGCGTCGGTGGCGAGGTAGACGGTCGCGGGGTCGGCGGGATCGATCGCGGCGAGGCCGGTGTAGTCGTCCTCGCCTGCGTAGAGGCGCCGGCCGGCGTGGGCGAACCGGGTCGCGTGCCAGCGCTCGCCGTCGAATCGGGCGTAGTGGAAGCGGTGGTCCATGCCGCCGCTGCCCCGCGGGAGTCCGGCACCGTCGGTCTGAACGGAGAACACCGCGACCGGGTGTCCGCGCGCGTCGAGCTCGAGATCGACGGGCCAGGCGACGGCTTCCGGTCGGCCCTGGAAGATCCGCGTCAAGGAGTCGGGGTGGGCCGGGTCCGCGCCGACGCTCCCCACGACCGTCCCGTCCGAGCGATGCACCGCCCCTTCACGGACGAACCCGTGGTAGAGGCTGTTGTCGAAGTCCCGCGGGTGCTGTTCGGTGGCGATCAGGTGCACGCTGCCGCCGCCGTCGCTCGCGTACACGAGGTACGGACGGCCCGGCCCGCCGAGCACGCGCCCGACCCGCTCCCAGCTCCCGCCCGAGTCGGTGGACACGATCAGGTTCGGGTCCCAGCCGGGGCCGCGGAAGAAATCGAACACCTCCCCGCCGGCGGCCGACCGGTGGAGGTTCGAGTAGGTGACGCCGGGCCGCGCGCCCTCGCCCACGAGATACGTCCGCTCGGGTTCCCAGGTCAGGAGCTCCCCGGGTCGGACCGTCCTGCGCGAGCGAACCATGCCGTCGGTTCCATGGCGCGCGTAGACGGCGAGCAAACGTCCGTCCGCGAGCTCGAGCAGCGCCGGCGCATCGTGGTCGTCGAGCTCGAGGCGATCGTGCAACTCGACATGGTGTACCGCGCCCGTCGCCGGCCACCAGCAGGTGAGCTCCACGTCCCCGCGCCGCAGCGGGTCCGTACGCCCGGCGGCGATCGATCCGAAGACGACGACGTCCCCCAGCGCGAGCGCGCGCTCGTTCTGGAACCAGCACCAGCCGCCGTCGTCGTTGAGCACCATCGGCTCGGGCGCCGAGCGGCAGGCGGCAACGAGCAAGAGCAGGAGCGAGATGGGCCTAGCGCTCATGCCCGGCGCACAGCGCCAGCGTCGCCACGCCGAACGCCTTGCCGATGCCGGAGTACGTCCTGACGCTGCCCAGGTAGTGGTACGGATAGTCCGACCCGACCGTGTTCCACTCCTCGATGTTGTCCTTCCAGCCCTTGTCGAACACGGCCTGGGCGGCCTCGTCCCAGAACGCGTCAGTCTTCACGACGGCGACGTTGCCGCGAAATTCTGACCGCTGCGCGGCGGCGGCCTGGGCGTCCTTGAAGGCCTGGTGTTTCTCGTTCCCTGTCTCGGGCCCGCCGACGCCGAACTGGCCGATGACGAAGGGCAGGTCCTCGACGCCGAGGTCCCTGCGCACGTCGGTGATGAAGTGCGCCATGTTGTCGGCGTACTCGGCGGTGTAGTCGGCGTCGATCATGTCGTTCCAGCCCTGGAACCAGACGAAGCCGGCGATCTCGTAGCCCTGACCATCGTACGCCGGAAAGTGCTCCTCGAGGTTCTCGAGCGTGCTGGCGACCTCGGCCAGCATCTCGCGGTAGAAGCGGCCGAATGACTCCCGCACTTCCTCGATCGTCGTCTCGGGCTTTCGCTTCTGGTCGTTCTCGAGCAGTTGCTCGAGCACCGCGGTCTCCGGCAGGCCCGCGCTCGGCGGACGAAAATCGCGGTAGAGACTCTTGCCGCCCCAGGCCGTCTTGATGATGAGCACCTGCTCGTCGTAGTGATCACCGACGACGTTGCCGAACTCGAGCTCGGGGCCGAGGCACTTCGGGCTCCCGTAGCCGACGGTCAGGTTGCCCTTGTGGTCCAGGAACTTGATCCAGACGTCGTCGCGCTCGACCCACTCGCCACCCTTGCGTAAGTGCGCAAACTGCTCCTTTGTCCCGGGTTGCCCGAGCTGGTATTCGAGCAAGGACACCTTGGCCTTGCCCTCCATGTTCGACTGCCCGGCGAGGATGAACACCTTGATGGGATCCCTGGGTCCGCGCGGCTCCGCGGTACCCGACAAGCCGAGCGAGGACAGGGCGAGGAACACGACGGGAAGGCGATTCATCCCAAGAGTGTAGCCGCGCGCGCGCACTCGGCTACCGCGGCGCCTCGACGGGCATCGCCGCGCCGACTTCCACCCGCCAGGCCGCGAGGCGAGCGCGGAGTCGTGCGGCCAGCTCGGGTTTCTCGCTCGCGATGTCGTGCTCTTCGCCGAGATCACCCTTCAGGTCGTAGAGCTCCACGGAACCGTCGTCGAAGCGCTCGATCAGCTTGTAGTCGCCGGCGCGGATCGCCCCACCGAGCCTGTTGGATCGGTGCCAGGCGTAGTTCGGATAGTGGAAGAACAGCGCGTCGCGCTCGAGCACGCCATGCTGCGT
>SMVQ01000074.1 GCA_004357655.1 Planctomycetota bacterium | reverse complement strand
GGGGGCAAGCACGCATCGGGTTCCCTCTCGTCTATCATGGGAGCATGAAGAAGGCGGAGAAGGCTGAGCGCATTCTGAGGACTCTCGACGAGCTATTTCCCGAGGTGCCGATCCCGCTCGACCATGTCGACCCCTTCACATTGCTCGTCGCCGTGCTCCTTTCGGCGCAGACCACCGACGCGCGGGTCAACCTGGTGACGCCGGCGCTCTTCGCGCATGCGCGCACCCCCAAGGTGATGGCGCGTCTGTCGGTCGCGGAGATCCTCGGCTTCATCCGCACCTGCGGGCTCGCGCCCACGAAGGCCAAGAACATCAGGGCGCTCGCGAAGATCCTCGTCACGGAGCACGGCGGCCGCGTGCCGGACACGTTCGCGGAGCTCGAGGCGCTCCCGGGCGTCGGACACAAGACGGCGAGCGTGGTGATGTCGCAGGCCTTCGGCCACCCCGCCTTTCCCGTCGACACGCACATCCACCGGCTCGCCGCGCGCTGGGGCCTCTCGACGGGCACGACGGTCGTGAAGACGGAGCGCGACCTCAAGGCCGTCTTCCCGGAGGAGGCCTGGAACAAGCTCCACCTCCAGATCATCTACTTCGGGCGCGAGCACTGCCCCGCGTTGCGCCACGACCTCGCGACCTGCCCGATCTGCTCGTGGGCCTCGTCGGCGAAGCGCAAGCAGCTTGAAGTGGCGCGGAGCAGCCGGAAGGTCGGGCGGGCGAAGTCGCGCCCCGCGCGATGACCTTCCATAACGAGGACGCGCTGAACGCCGCCGAGACGGCCATCGAAGAGGGGCTGGCGGCCGAGGCGCTCGAGATCCTCGCTGCGTGCGACCGGGACGATCCCGAGCGTGCCTTGCTCGCCACGCTCGCGTTCATCGATATCGGGCAGCTCGCGGACGCGGGGCGTGAGCTCCACGTGGCGCGCGCGGGACTCGCGGCGGACGACGCCCTTCTCCACTGGGTGGAAGCCGAGCTCGCGCTCGCCGAATGGCGTATCGAGGACGCGCGGGGGTTCCTCGAACGCCTCGTCGCGGACGAGGCGAACGTCACGGCGCTCGAGCGGCTGGCGCTCTGCCTCGATCTCGCCGAGGACTTCGAAGGCGCGGACCGGCTGCTCGCCCGGGCCCACACGCTCGATCCAAAGGACGCCCCCCTCCCACCGCGGTTGTCGGCCGAGGAGTTCGACGCGGTCGTCGACGAGGTACTGCGCAACCTTCCGCGCGCCTTCAAGGGCGCACTCGAGAACACCCGGATCGTGATCGAGCCGATGCCGTTCGCCGCGCTCGTGCTCCCTTCGGACCCCGGCCTCACCCCACCGGACATCCTCGGGCTCTTCACCGGCTCCTCGCAGCTCGAGCGTTCGGACGAGGACCTGGAGCTGCCCCCCGCGATCTACCTTTTCCAGCGCAACCTCGAGCGCTTCTCGCGAGACACCCTGGACCTGCGGGAGCAGATCCGAATCACGCTCTACCACGAGATCGCGCACCGCCTCGGATTCGAAGAGGAAGGGGTCGACGCGATGGGGCTCGGGTGACCTAGAATGCCCCATCATGGAAAGGCACGACTTCCTGAAGATCGCGGACGGGTGCTTGGACCGGATCGCGGATTGGCTGGAGCGCTTCGATCCCGACGAGGTCGACTTCGCGACGACCGACGGCGTGGTCACGATCGAGTTCGCCGACGACGTGCGGTACGTCCTGAATCGTCAGACCGCCGCCGATCAGATGTGGTTCGCCGCCGGCGTGGGCGCCTGGCACTACGACTGGGACGGGGAACGGCGGCGCTGGCTCTCGGACAAGGACGGCCACGACCTCTACAGCAAGATCTCCGAAGTCGTTTCGGAGAAGATCGGGCGCGAGGTCGAAGTCTGAGGGGTTCGCCGCGGCGCGCGGGATGATCCAGGTCCACCGACTCGAAGGGTTCTACTGGGTCGCCCGCACGGGCGGTTTCGCGCGCGCCGCGCGCGCCTTCCCCTACCCCATCACGCAGCCCGCGGTCCACCAGCAGGTCAAGAAGCTGGAGGGCGAGCTCGGCGTCACGCTCTTCGAGCGCGTCGGGAAGGGCGAGATGGCGCTCACTCCGGCGGGGCTGCGGCTCTACGAGTTCGTGCGGCCCTTCTACGAAGGCATGGCGGGCGTCGTCCGTTCGCTTCAGGGGGGCGACTACGGCGGCGAGCTCTCGATCCGGACGGCGAGCCTGCTCCTGCGCCATCTCCTGCCGGATTGGATCAAGCGCCTGCAGGAACGTCACCCGGGCATCCGCGTGCAGCTCGAGGAGACGCTGAAGCCCGACGTCGAGGCGCTGCGGCACGGCGAAGTGGACCTGCTCGTCGACTACCTGCCCCAGCCACCCAAGGACGTCGCCGTGATGCGAGTGGCGACGCTGCTCCCGTTCCTCGTCATCTCGCGCGACCACCCGCAGGCGCATCGCAAGCGCCCGTCGCTCGCCGGCCTCGAGGGCGACACGTTCATCGCCTACACGCCGGGCCTGCTCGCGCGCGAGCTCCAGATGGACGCGCTCGCCCGCCGCGGCATCGAGCCCCAGAAGATTCTCGCTGCGAGCACGTCAGAGGCGATCCTCGGGCTCGTGGAGTCGGGGCTCGGGTACTCGCTCGTGCCGTCGCTCGACCCGCGCGGGCCACGCGGCCGGGAGCTCGTCGTCACCGCGCTCTCCTCCCCGAAGGCCGAGTACCCCGTCGTCGCCGCCTGGCGCAAGGACGCGCCCGAAAACCCGATCCTCGACGCAGCCCTGGAAGCGGCGCCGCGCCCTGTTTGAAGCAGCGGGCGCCGGGCGTCACCTGTCGCCGACGTCTCCGCCCCCGCTCTCCGGCGACCCGTCGCCGAACGCGTGGCGCAGGAGCCGCCCCCCCGTACTTCCCAGGAGCCCCTCGAGGCCGCCTCGCAAGAGGGACGTGAAGGCCTGCATCCCGATCGAGACGCGCGGCTCCGCCGCGGTCCCGGAGATCTGGATGGGGACCTCGAGGCCGGGGTCCAGGACGTCCGCCACGGCCGGGTCGAGACCGATGCCGCGGGCGAAGATGCCCATCGGCGCCAGGATCTCGAGGTCGATGCGATCGGTGGCGAGGTCCAACGTACCGCTCACCGTACACGGACGACCGCCGAGCGCGACCGCGACGCCGTCGTAGGTCACCGTCCCCGCCGCGATGGTGAAAGCGACCGGCTCCGGCGGATCGGTGCGAGCGCGCGCGGAGCTCCCCTCGACGAGGCTCTCCAAGCCACCCGCGTAGCGGTACTCGAGCCGCTCGAAGTCGAGCCGCGCGCGTCCCGAGATCGTCGCGGGCTCGTCCCAGGTCGAGACCACGAGGTCGTCGACGATCAGCTCGGCCATGGCGTCGCCCCCTGCTCCGGTCACGGGCCGGAGCCAGGGCACGAACCGCTCTGCGACGAGCCGTCCCAGCTCCGTGCCGAGCGGGACCCGGGCGCGGAGACCGCCCGGCCCGGACGTGACGAGGCCGCCGGCCACGACCCCGTGCCATTGGAACGAGGCCTGCGGCGAGACCACGACCAGGTCGAGGGATGCGCCTTCGGCGTTGCGCGCCGGGAGCCTCAGCGACAGGTGCAGCGCCGGGCCGAACGCCTCTTCGAAGAGGCCCGCCCGTCCCAGGAAGAGGTCGAAGAGCCGCGCGGGGAGGACCGGGGCCTCCACTTCGATCGCCATCGTGCTCGGCTGCCGACCGGGCGCTGCGGGCGAGGCCACGAGCGAGTCGAGGAACGCCCAGCCCTCCAGCGCGACGAACGCGCGCGACGGCCGCTGTCCATCGCCATCCGCCACCAGGACGTCGGCGTGGAGCTCGAGCGTCGGCAGCGTGTCAGGCGCGATCGAGAGACGTGCGCCCAGGTTTTGGAGCTCCGTGTACGCCCCGCCGGCCTCCACGAGACGCAGGTCGGTTCCGGGCAGGAGCTTGGCGTCGACCGCGAAGCCCTCGATGAATGGGCCCTCACTCACGATCGGCAGCGGGATCGCGAAACGCCGCGCCGTCACCGTCCACACCGCCGAAGGGTCCTCGCGCCTGAGCTCCACGCCCGCGGGAAGGAGCGGCAGCAAGAGGTCCTCGCAGAGGCGCTCCGGGACGGCCAGGTGCGCGCGGAGCCCAGCATCGTCGGCCTCGGCCGTGAGCACGCCGCGCCGCAATCTGCCCGCGAGGTTCACTTCCATGTCTCCGCCCCCTGCGTGCCCTACCCGTGCCAGGAGCGGCGCGCCCTCGTCCATGTCTCCGCTGACCTCGAGCTCGACGTCGATCGCCGGCCCGAGCGCAGCCAGAAGTCGGCCACCCGCGCCGGCCACGAGATCGAGGGCCGCCGTCGGGAGCGCGGATCCGTGCAACTCGGCGTCGATGCCGCTCCAGCCCCGCCCCGCGGCGCGGTCGAGCACGCAGTGGAAGGCAACACGCCCGGCGGGCTCGCCCGGCAGCTCGACGGAGCCTGTGAGCAGGAGCGACCGCGACCGCTCGCTCGCGATCGTGAGCTCCAGGTTCTCGAAGCGCGCTACCGGCCCGGGGAACCGGCGGTCCTCCCAGGTGAGCTCATCCCCGTGCAGGCGAAGGCGGAACGGCGCGCCGTTCAGGCCCGATCGATCCCACCGGAAGTCGGTGGTCCAACCCTCGTAGTCGAGCTTCGCGCCGTCCCGCGCGAGACTTCGTTCGAGGTTCGTGATGCCGTCGTCACCGACGACGATCTCCGCACGGTGTACGTGGAGATCGAACCGGGCGCTCGACTCATCGATGCCCAGGAGGGAGAAGAGCGAAGGCAGCTCGGCCGCGACCACGAGCACCTCGCGACCCGCGGGATCGAGCAGCAGCACGTCCGCCCGCTGACGATCGGTCCAGGCGAGCTCCAGCGTGTCGATCCGCAGCTCGCCGTCGATCTCCCTGTTCACGGCCCGCTCGAGCCCCGCGGCGACCAGGTCTCCCAGGAGCTGCGGCGCGAACAGGATCGCGGCGGTCAGCGAGCCTACCAGGAACGCAACGCAGCCCAGAAGCCCTGTGAAGAGGCAGCCGAAGCAGCCCCTCCTCCGCGGCGCTTCCTGCTCGGTGCGGTCATTCGATTTCATGCGTCTGGGCGAGTGTACGCAGCTCCCCCACGAATCTGCCCGATCGCTACCAAAAGACCCCCGCCTCGGGCGTTGCCTCGGGCGTTGCCTCGGGCGTTGCCTCGGGCGTTGCCTCGGGCGTTGCCTCGGGCGTTACCTCAGGCGTTGCCTCGAGCGTTGCCCCGGACGTTGCCTCAGGCCTCAGTTCCAACTGATGTCGGGCGGGAGGCTCGAGAGGCCGGCTCCGCCTTCACCGAGAGAGCGCATCGCGTGGCGCCAGGTGGTCTCCGGGTTGCCGGTTCGGAAGACGATCTCCGTCGACGGCGGGAGAGGGACCCACGAGCCCGTGCGCAACTCCATGTCGAGCTGCCCTCCCATCCAACCCGAGTAGCCGACGAAGAGCCGCACGTTGTGGGCAGCTTCCCCGTCGACGGCGATGTACTCGGAGAGAGCGTCCACCTCGCCGCCGATGTAGAGCCCGTCCTCGAGCTCGTGCCCACCCGGAATGGCATGCGGAACGCGGTGCAGGAACTGGAGCGCGTCACTGCCGACGGGACCGCCCACGAACACGGGGAACCCGGCCTCGCTGAGCTGCGGGTGGTCCGGCATGAGCTCGCTGACCGTGATCTTCGCGGGGCGATTGACGACGAGTCCGTACGCGCCGTCGGCGGTGTGCTCGCAGATCATGATCACCGAGTGCATGAAGTTCGGATCCAGCATCTGCGGGACGGAGAGCAGGAGCGTGCCGGGGCTCGTGAGGATCTCCATGGTGGCGGCCTCGCGGTCACCGCTCGTGGCCGGGGCAGGCGACGACCGGCTGCGGCGGGTACTTGCGGTAGAGCGGATCGCGCGCCGCGCGCCGGCAGAGGAAGAAGCTCGCGCCGCGGTCCGACCGGACGACCCGCACGTGCCGGCACGTGGGGCAGAGCCCATCCGTACGTTCCGGCTCGCGACGGGTGGCCGCGGAGCTGTCCGGGTTGTGCGGGGGGCTCATGCTCTGCGCTCCAGGGTGAAGACGCATTCTACATGGGGTGTGTGCGGGAAGAGGTCGATCGGTCGGATTCGCGCGAGCCGGTACCCGCCCGCGACGAGGAACGGCAGGTCGCGCGCTGAAGCCTGGACGTTGCACGACACGTAGATGATGCGCTCCGGCGCGAGAGCCACGAGCGCCGGGATCATCCGGGGGTGCATGCCGCTCCGCGGCGGGTCGATCACGCAGACGTCGGGGGCGGGCAGGTCGTCCTCCTCGGCCAACCGTGCGAGCACGTCGCCCAGGACGAACCGTACATTGGCGAGAGCGTTCGCCCGCGCGTTGCGCCGCGCGTCTTCCACCGCGGCGGGGACGGACTCGAACCCCAGCACTTCCCCGGCGGTCTTCGCGAGCGCGAGGCCGATCGCGCCCGCGCCGCAGTAGAGGTCGTAGACCACGTCTCCGGCCCCGCACGCGGCTTCCTCGCGCACGACCTCGAGCAGGCGCTCCGCCTGGGCCGTGTTGGTCTGGAAGAACGATCCCGCCGAGATCGTGTAGGTGATCCCGAGCAGCACTTCGTGAATGACACCGTCCCCGTGCAGGACGCGCTCCCACTCGCCGATTGCGGTGCTCGCCGCGCGCGTGTTCACGGTCTGGACGATAGTCGTGAGCTCGGGGTGGCGGGCGAGGAGCGCCGCGGCGAAGGGTTCGAGCGCCTCGGGCGCCTCCCGCGCCGTCACGATGTTCGCCATGATCTCCCCCGTCCGAAAGCCCTTGCGCAGGACGAGGTGCCGGAGGAGCCCGGTGTGCGCCTTCGTGTCCCAGGGTTCGAGCCCCTGCTCCAGCGCGAGCTCGCGCGTCGACGCGAGCAGGGCGTCGGCTTCGCGGAAATGGATCGCGCAGGCCCGGATGTCGAGCACCTTGTCCCACCGGAACGGAACGTGCAGCCCGAGCGCGAAGTCGGCGCGCGCGCCCTCGGGTTCGTCCGCCTCGACCCAGCGCCGGTTCGAGAAGGTGAAGTCCATCTTGTTGCGGTAGTGCCAGGGATCGGCGCAGCCTTGGACCGGCTCCACGGCGACGTCGCGCAGCAGGTCGCGCGCCGCGAGCATCGACACGAGCGAGCGCTGGAGCTCCGCGAGCTGACGCGGGTACGCGAGCGTCTGAAAGGCGCAGCCCCCGCACGTCCCGAAGTGGTCGCAGCGCGGCGCGACCGAGTGCGGCCCGGGCTCGAGCACTTCCAGGACGCGTCCCTCGAGCCGCCCGCGGCGCCGACCCGTGACCGTGGCGCGGACCCGCGAGCCGGGGACGGCGTGGCGGATGGCGAGCTCGCGCCCGGCGACCGAGGCCATGCCGGCACCACCGGGGCCGAGGCCCTCGACCAGGACCTCGATGACATCCCCGCGCCGGGGGACGCGGGACTCGGGAGTCGTGGGGCTGTGGGCTCGGGACATGCGGGTGCGGGCGCTCGCGGAGGATCGGTGGGCTGGGGCAGCTCCCGCCCGCGCGTCGCGACCGATAGGGCGCAACCGAGGGCCCCTGGCTCCAGTCGAGTCCCGGGTGGGTGGGGGCGGGTGGGATCCCAGGGCGAGCGGCCGGCCTCGGGCCCCCTCCTGGGTGGTGCACGGGGCGCCGCACCGTACTCCACCCACCGGCACCCTGGTAGGCTTCCGCCGCGCTTCCGCGCCGCCATGGTTTCCACGAGCACCTCGCGCGGGCGATCCCAATGGATCCGTCCCTGGTGGATCCGTCCCTGGACCCGTCCGGTGGGCCTGGGACTCGCGCTCCTCTGCTTCGGTTGGCTCGTCGCGCGCTCCAGCTTCCTCATCGACGACGCGTTCATCTCCTTCCGGTACGCACGGAACTGGGCGGACGGCGTCGGCCTGGTGTACGGCTTCGCGGCCGAGGCGCCCGTCGAGGGCTACAGCAACTTTCTCTGGGTGGCGCTCCTCGCGCTCGCCGCCCGCGCCGACTTCATGCTCGAGACGGCCTCGCGCGTGATCTCGATCGGCGCCGGCGTCACGCTCGTCATCCTCCTGCACCGTTTCCTCGCGCGCGGGTTGCGGCTCGGGCTGGCGGCCACGACGCTCGGGACCCTGGCGCTCGCGACGTTTCCGCCGTTCACGTTCTGGTGCACGGGGGGGCTGGAGACGGCGCTCTTTGCGCTCCTGCTCTTCGCCGGCTTCGCGCTGCTCGTCGGGGAGCGGGCTCCAGCGCGGGACGCCGTGACCGGCGCGCTCGCCGGCCTCGCCGCGCTCGGGGTCGCGCTGCTACGGCCCGAGGGCTTCGCCTGGATCCCCGTGCTCGGCGTAGTCGCGCTCGCGCACGGCGGGCGGCGAGTCCGGCCGTTCCTCCTGGTGTCGGTCGCCGGGTTCGCCCTGTTCCTCCTGTGGCGACACGCGATCTACGATGCCTGGCTGCCGAACACCGTACAGGCCAAGGCCGGACTCTCGGGCGCCGTGCTCGTGCGCGGACTGCGGAGCAGCGCGACGTACCTACTCCTCTTCGTCACGCCCCTACTCGCGCCGCTGGTGCTCCTGGGGCGCGGCTCCGGGAACCGGCGGGCCCAGGGTGCCGCCGCGTGCCTGTGCTTCGCGGCCGCGCTCGCCTTCAACACGGTCGTCGGCGGCGACTGGATGCCCATGTTCCGGTTCCTCGCCCCCGTGACTCCGTTCCTCGCCATCCTGCTCGCGCTCGGCGTCGAGCGCCTGGGCGGCGTCCGCGGGCCGGTCCTCGGCACCCTGGGCGTCGCGCTCGCGCTCCTGCCGGCGTTCGGGCACTCGCTCGTCCCGCGCCCGGTGCGCGCGGCGCTCTACTTCCGCACGTTTCGCACCGGGTACGAGACCGAGTGGGCGCGCTGGCAGCGGAGCAGGGAGAATCTCCAGGTGTTCGTGTTCATCGGCAAGGGCCTCGCGCAGATCGCCGCGCCCGGCGACTCGATGACGTGCGGCGCGATCGGGGCCATCGGCTACTACTCGGGGATCGAGATCCTCGACCGCAACGGCCTCATCGATCGCGCCGTCGCCGCACGGCCCGCGGCGCTCGGCGCGCGCACCGCCGGCCACGACAAGCGCGTCCCGCGCGCCTACTTCCTCGACTCGGACCCGACCTTCTTCGAAGCGCTCTTCATCCCGGACCCCGCCGTCAGCTTCGAGCGCGCGGCGCGGATCCTGCGCGCCCGGATCGAGAGCGACGGCGAGGCGGCGCTCTTCGAGCACTGCGTGCCCGAAGCCCACCCTCTGCGCGCGGGGGACGGTCTGCCCGCGGGCGCGCGGCTCCTCGTGCTACGGCGCGCGGAGCCGGGCGAAGCCAGTGCGGCCTGGGCCCGGCTCGGGTACTCGTAATGGGTACGGGCCAGCTCAGTCGAGGAACCAAGTCCAGAACTGGCCCGGGTCGCCTGCGAGCAGCGTGAACACGGCGTACACCTGGAGGATCCACAGCAGGCTCCAAATGGGCGGCAACCGGAACAGGCCGGACTTCACGCCGATCAGCACGAGGATCGGCGCGACGAACATCACGAGCATCACGATCGGAAGCCCCCTCCAGATCAGCGCGTGGTGCACGGGCATCACCTTCGGGTCCATCGGGTACTCGAGGGTCCCCAGGAGCATGTTGCCGCGCCTCGGGTAGGGCCAGTAGCCCAGCGCCAGTCGCGCGCGGACGACGAGCGCGCCGAACAGCAGCAGCCACGCCGAGGGCAGTGCGAGCACGCCGAACGCGAGACCGGCGACGGTCCGATCGAGCGCGGACGAACCGGACGACCGATCGGGTGTCTGCGGCGTTTCGAGGGACGTCACCGGGTTCACTTCGACCACACTACGCGGAGACGGCCACCTCCGTAAGCGCCGGATGGGCGTGAGCCGGGTCGGCCGGGCTCAATGCGCCCGCCGCGCGCGCTGACTCGGCTGTACGCCGGTGCCCGCTTCCGGATGCGCTTCGTACGAGCCGTCGTTCGCCGGCAGCGGGCAGCCCGCGCGGACGAGCGCGGTGTACACGCCCAGGCAGATCACGTTGGCGAGGTTGAGGCTGCGCACACCGCGCCGGATCGGGACGTAGACGTGGCGCTCCGCGTGCGCCGCGAGCAGGGACTCGGGCAGACCGTCGCTCTCGCTTCCGAAGAGGAGCACGTCGTCGGGCGCGAACGTCGTCTCGAACAAGGAGCGGCCGCCGCGGGCCGAGAACAGCTTCAAGCGCTCCCGAAGCGGCCGTTCGCTACTTTGCTCCAGCGCGGAGAGGGCCGCCTCCAGGTCGCGATGCACGACGAGCTCCACCAGCGGCCAGTAGTCGAGGCCCGCGCGCTTCAGGTAGCGATCCTCGAGCGAGAAGCCCAGCGGCTCGACGAGGTGCAAGGGCAAGCCGAGCGCCGCGGTGAGACGGCCCGCGCAGCCCGTGTTGTGCGGGATCTCCGGGTGCACGAGGACGACCTCCACCGCTCAGCGCTCCCGACCCGTCCCGCGCTGTAGCACGTGATGCTTGTCGGCCGCGAGCGGGCCGAACACCTCGCGCGTTCCGTCGGGCCACTGGACGAGGACTTCGTCGACCCGCGCCGCCGGCCCGAGTCCGAAGTGCACGCGTGGATCGTTCGCGGCGAGGTAGCTGTACGCCGTCTGCACGGTGCGCCATTGCGTACGCCCCCCCGCGGTCACCCGCACGCGGGCTCCCAGGGCGTCGCTGCCCGCCCCCTCGAGGAGCCGCAGCATCGTCCAGTGCCCCTTCGGGGCGATGACGTTGCGCAGGATGCGCACGCGCGCATCGATGTCGACGACGACGACGTCGATGTCCCCGTCCTGGTCGATGTCACCGAACGCCGTGCCGCGGCTCGTCCGATACACCGGAGCCGCCGTCCCGCCGCGCGGCATGACCTCCTCGAAACGCGTCCCACCCAGGCCGCGGAACACCTGATCGGGCTCGGCGTACGGGTTGCCCGGGTCGAAGGCCGGGATCCAACGTCCGACGCGCCCGTTGGCGACGTACAGGTCCTGGGTGCCGTCGCAATCGAAGTCGGCGAAGCCCATGCCGAAGCCAGTGAACCGGATGCTGGCGCCGGAGAGCCCCGTCTGCGGCGTGCGGTCCGTGAACAAGCCGCGGTCGTTCAGGTAGAAGGTGTTCGTCTCGTTGCGCAAATGCGTCATGAAGAGGTCGAGGTCGCCGTCGTCGTCGATATCGATCATGGCGACGCCCATCCCGGCCTCGGACGCCCCTTGCATGTTCACGGCGCACCCGGCTTCGAGCCCCCGGTCCTCGAACCGGCCCCCGCCCACGTTCATCCAGAGCTGGTTCGGCATGCCGTCGTTCGCCACGTACACGTCCACGCGGCCGTCGCCGTTCACGTCGCCCCAGGCGATCCCGAGACCGTTCCCGAAGGCGGCGTGAAGACCGGCGGCCTCGCTGACCTCCGTGAACCGGCCGCCGCCGTCGTTCCGGTAGAGCACGTCGCGCGCCGGCGTGTCGTAGTTGTTCGGATTGCAGTAGTCGCGGCCGCCTCTGCTGGACGGACACTCGAGCTCGCGCGAGCTCGCCCAGCCGATGTAGTTGACGAGGAACAGGTCGAGGTCTCCGTCCCCGTCGTAGTCGAGGAAGGCGGCGCCAGCGCCCCAGCCCACATCGCCCACGCCGGCCTCGGCCGTCACGTCCGTGAAGCGCAGGTTCCCGTCGTTGCGATAGAGGACGTTGGGCCCGACGTTCGTGACGTAGAGGTCGAGGTCCCCGTCGCCGTCGTAGTCGCCGGTGGCACAGCCCATGCCGTAGCCGATGTCGCCGGTCCCCGAGTCGACGGTGGCATCACGGAACTCGCCGTCGCCGACGTTCTCGTAGAGGCGGTTGGTGGGGACCGGGGCGGCGCCCGGCTGCAGGTCGCCGCCCTGGACGAGGTAGAGGTCGAGATCCGCGTCCCCGTCGAAGTCGCCGAGCGCGACGCCGCCGCTCATGATCTCCGGAAACCAGTAGCGGGTCTCGAAGCCGCTCACGTGGCGGAAGTCGACGCCCACTTCCAGCGCGACGTCCTCGAACCAGACCGGCGCGACATCCTCCGCGCACGACGCGAGGAGCGCGGCGGGAAGCAGGATGGGGAGCGTGAACGCCCCACGCCCGGAGGGCCTGGTGCGACAGGATGACTTCATCGCCCGAGCTGCTGCAGCCGCGCCTTCATGGCGATCACGCGTGGGTGCGCCGGCGCGAGCCGCTCCGCGACCTCGAACGCCGCCGCTGCCTCGTCGAGCTCCCCGAGGCGCAGGTGGGTGGCCACGAGGCTCATGTGCGCGGGCAGGAACGTCGGGAGCTGGACGACGGCTGACAGGAACCGGTCCCGCGCTTCCTCGTGCTTCCCGAGGCGCACGCAGATCTCGGCGAGCATCACGACCACCATCGGGTCGCGGGCGTCGAGGCGGAGCGCCTGGGAAGCAGCGGCGTAAGCGTCCTCGAGCTCCCCGCGCCTCAGCAGCACCTGAGCGCGCGTGTAGTGGGTCCTGCCGACTTCCGCTGCAAGCCCGACGGCGATGTCGGCCTCGGCCAGGGCCTCGTTCAGGTCCCCGAGCCCGAGCTGGCAGGTCGTGAGGTTCAGGTGCGCGGCGAACCCGTCCGGTTCGAGCGCGATGATCCTCTGGAGCAGCTCCCGCGCCTCCTCCCAGTGCTCGAGCTCGAGGTGCGCCGCGGCGAGGTTGTTCATCACGTCCGTGGAATCCGGCCGCTTGGCGAACGCCTTCTGGAAGACCACGAGCGCTTCGGCGGGCCGCCCCGCATCCATGAGTGCGACGCCGTTCTTCATCCGACCCACGTAGTTCACGGCATAGCTCGCGAGCTCCGCGGAGAACGGATCGGGGAGGTAGCGCGGGTCGGCGTCGAGACCGAGGTTCAGCTCGCGCGTCGCGTCCGCCGCGCGCCCGAGCGCGCGATAGGCGAGGCCGAGGGAGTAGTGCGCGCTCTTGTACGATGGAGCGATGGCGACGGCCTGCTCGAGGAGGGGTGCGGCATCCGCATGCCGGCCCTCCGCGAGCCACACGTCCGCGAGGCCGGCGTGGCCTTCGGGCCGCTCGGGCGCGATGCGCCGCACCGTCTTGAACTCGACCGCCGACTCCGCGAGTCGCCCCACTTCGAGCAGCGCGAGCCCGAGGCGCTGGTGCGCGGCCGCGAGCTTGGGCAGCGCGCCCGCGCACTCCTCGAGCAACGCGAGCGACTCCTCGGTGTACCCGGCCTCGCGCAGGGCGATGGCGCGGTGGTAGCGCCAGAGGGGCTCTCCGGGCGCGAGCTGCGCCGCGTTCGCGTAGGAGCGCGCCGCTTCATCCCAGCGCTCGTTCGCCTCGTACGCGAGGCCGAGCTTCCCGTGCGCCCGAGCGTCGCCCCGCGCGCGCCGCACCTGCCCCACGTGGAGCTCGATCAGGTCGCGCACCTCCTCGTCGAGCAGCTCGGCCTGCAGCGGGAGCACGGGCTCACGGGGGCCTGCGTCCGATCCGCAGGCCCCGGTCAGGGCGAGCAGGAGTGCGGCGCCGGGGCAGAACCGGGTGCCTCGCACCCCTCCGAATCGAGGGGCTCGCGATCGTTCCGTGCGAATATCCAAGGCTTCGCGGGCTGTTCCCGAGTGGCCGAGTCTAGCCCGACCGACCCGTCCCGCCAGCACAAACCTCTGACGAGCAACGACTTGCATCCCCGGGCCGGCGCGCAGGAAAGCGCGCCGTTGGGCCTGGATCCCGGCCTTGGCGCGGACCCCGATCCCGCCCCCGTGTCATACTTCGGGGGGGATCCTCGCGCGCCGATGCACTCCCACTTCGGACCGCCCGCCAGCACCGAGCCTGGTGGAGCAGCGCTGCCCCGATTCTCTCCACTCGTCCCCTACAGACACCCCGATGAAGACCACCCTCCTCACCACCCTCGGCGCACTCCTCCTCAGCGGGGGCGCCTACGCCCAGGGCTCCGATGCCTGTTCCACCGCCCAGGCGATCGCGGGCTGCGGCCCATTCGCTTTCGACACTTCGCTCGCGACCCAGGACGGGCTCCCCGATCCCCTCTGCCTCGTGTTCGGGACGTCCCAGATCGACAACGACGTGTGGTTCTCGTGGACCGCGCCGGGCGACGGCTCCTACGTCGCCGACACCTGCGGCCAGACCCTCGCCGACACGAAGATGGCCGTCTACGCGGACACGGGCGCGTGCCCGCCGGCGCCGGCCCTCGATTGCAATGACGACACCTGCGGGCTGCAGAGCCAGGTGTCCTGGACGGGCATCGCGGGCCAGAGCTACTTGATCCGTGTGGGCTCGTTCCCCAGCGCGAGCGGAGGCACGGGCACGTTCACGATCTCGGGCTGCCCGTCTGGTGGACCCGGCACGAGCTACTGCACCTCGACCGTGAACTCGACCGGGGTCGCCGGGACGATGTCGGGCTCCGGCAGTTCGAGCATCTCGGCCAACGACCTCAGCCTCATCGCGAGCAACGTCCCGCAGATCCCCGGCATCGGGATCTTCATCGCGGGCCAGAACTCCGCCCAGATCCCGATCTGGGACGGCTTCCTCTGCATCGGTCCCCAGGGCCTGCAGCGGATCAACCAGATCACGGCCCCGGTCGGCGGCGTCGTGACCCAGCTCATCGACTACACGGGCGCCTCCACGGGAACGGTCCCGCTCAACGTGTTCGCGGGCTTCTCGTTCTTCTACTCGTACTGGTACCGCGACGCCGCCGCCGGAAACACCGGCGCCAACCTCACCGACGGCTACGACGTCGTGCACACGCCCTGACGAACGGCGCCCGCCAGGACCCGCCGCACGACTTCGCCGGAGCCGGAGACTTGTGCTCCCGGGGCCCGTCCGGAGGGCGGGATGCCACTCGCACCACTCGTCGCCCTTCCTACTGGCGGCCTGCGGATATGACTCTATACTCTTCGTAAGGTGCTCACCTGTGGCACCCGTGCGTGTTGCCTCGTGGCAAGCCCCGGAATGGCCGGGTGCTCGGACAGGGGCTCGCACCCCCCAGGAACCCCACCCAGCCCAGTTCTACCAACTCCGCCTCGCGGTACGTCTGCGACCCTGCCATGGCGTGGGACTTTCCTGGACACGCTTTTTTTAGCCTCAACAACACACCCCTGAACTCTCCCATGAAAACCACCCTCCTCACTGCGCTCGGCGCGGTAACGCTCTGCGGCGCCGCCTTCGCCCAGGGTTCCGACGCTTGCGGCGCTGCCCAGGCCATCAACGGCGCGGGCACTTTCAACTACGACAACTCGGCAGCGTCCACGGACGGTGCCCCCAACCCCCTCTGTTACAAGTTCGGCACGAGCCAGATCGATAACGACGTCTGGTTCGTATGGACGGCGGCCACGACTGGCACCGCCACGGTCTCCATGTGCGGAGGCGCCGGCAACGATACCAAGATCGCGATCTACTCCGGGCCGGGTTGCGCGTCGGCCATGGTCGACTGCAACGACGACACTTGCGGACTGCAGTCCGAGGTGACGAACGGCTCCGTCGTAGCGGGCAACTCGTACCTGATCCGCATCGGGTCCTTCCCCGGCGGTACGACGGGTTCGGGCACCTTCGACATCACCAACAGCGGCGGCGGCTGCGTCGGCGGCGGCAACGACTGCTGCTCCAACGCCCAAGTGATCGCGGGCTGTGGCTCGTTCCCGTTCGACAACACGGCAGCCGGCCAGGACGGTCTCGGCGATCCCATGTGCTACAAGTTCGGGACCGACCAGATCGACGCGGACGTCTGGTTCTCGTGGGTCGCGCCCAACACGGGCGCCTTCACGGCGACCATGTGCGGCGGGGCGGGCAACGACACCAAGATGGCCGTGTACGCCGACACGGGCATCTGCCCGCCGTCGCCGGCCCTCGATTGCAACGACGACACCTGCGGGTTCCAGAGCGAGATCACCTGGGACGGGACAGCCGGTGCAAGCTACCTGATCCGCATCGGCTCCTTCCCCGGCGGTTCCACCGGCGCGGGGACCTTCGACATCACGGGCTGCAGCGC
>SMVQ01000073.1 GCA_004357655.1 Planctomycetota bacterium | reverse complement strand
TGGAGCGCTATCGCTCCCTCTTCTACCACTGCATCGGGCACTTCGAGACGGATCACGCCCTGCGCGAGGACCTCTACCAGGACCTCGTGCTCTACGTGATGGAGCGCCTCGATCGCGACCGCTTCGACGCGGGCAAGGGCTCGTTCGGGACGTGGCTCTACCGCGTCGCGTGGTGCCGCTGCGTCGATCTCAAGCGCAAGGAGGGCGCGCGCCGCCGGCCGCGGCTCACCACGGTCGGCGACTACCTCCCCGAACGCCAGGACGACCGCCCCAGCCCGCTCGAAGAGGCCGGCGATTCGGAGGTCGGCGGCTTCGTGCGCGAAGCTATGGGGTACCTCGAGCCCGAGGAGCGGACGCTGCTCGACCTGCGGTTCGTCGATGGCGAACCGCTCGCATTCATCTCCGAGCGCCTCTCCATCTCGCTCGAACAGACCAAGTACCGCCTGCGCCGGGCGACGGTCAGCCTGCGCAAGGTCCTGCTGAACCAGTTCGCCACGCTGGAGGTCAGGGAATGAGCGCCCACGCCCCCAAGAAAACGCCGGAATCGGGCCCCCGCCACCTGACGGATGCGGAGTGGGGTGCGGTCATGCACTCCTTCATCGACAGGGGATCGCCCTTGCCTTCCAACGCGGACGATCCTGCTGTGACGGAGCTGCTCGCCCGGTGGGACGAGCTGCCGGCCGAAGGTCTCGCCCGGCTCGCCGCGGATCCCCTTCACGGCCCGCGCCTCGCCCGGGTGCGCGAGGTGGACGAGTGGCTCGCGGGACGGCTCCGAGCGACCGGCGACTGTCCCGACTCGGAGCAGCTCTACGACTACGGCCGTGGACCCGGCTACGCGGTGCTCGCCGGATCGAAGCGCAAGGTGATCGAGGCCCACCTCGCCGAGTGCGCCGCCTGCGAGTCGTTCATCGAGACGCTCGGGAGCTCCCCGCCGCTCCCGCTCTCGCTCGCACCCGTCGCGTTGCCCGCAGACGAAGCGATGCCCTCAGACGGCGATCCGGCCACCGTGCCGCCCCGCGCCGAGCCTCCGCGGCTCGTGTTCCCGGTCCTCCGCTCGCGCCGCATGCGCTGGGTTCCGCTCGCGGCCGCGGCGGCGGTCGTCGCGACGACCGCGTTGCTCTGGAATACGGCCGACACGGTCGGCGCCGGAACCGGCCTGCCCGGCTCGCCGCTCCTGCGCGGGGACGCGGGGGGGCCCCTGCTCTTCCCGCGCGGTCGGCTGCTCGCCTCAGGCCCCGCGGATGAGCGGCCCCTGTTCGCCACCGCGCCGCTCTTCGAGCTCGAGACCATCGCGGGCGCGAGCCTCTACCGGGTGATCGTCCGGCAGCACGAGGGCGGCGCGTTCGAGAGCGGCAGGGAGCTCCTGCGGCTCGAGAGCCACCTCCCGGTCCTGGGCTGCGAAGAGCTGCTCGCGCCCGGCCAGTACACCTGGAACGCATGGGCCGTCGTCGACGGGCTCGACCAGGAGCTCGGCTCGCGCGACTTCCAGATCGCGCCCGACGAAGAGCTGCAGCGCAGCCTCGCGCGCCTCTCCGACCGGGACGCCGTGATCGTCCTCCACGAGGCGGGGTACCTCTCCGACGCGCGTCACGCGGCCCGACGCCTGCCGCCTTCGGAGGAGCGCGATGCGTACCTGCTCGCGCTCCCCGGACGCTGATCCGTCTCCCGATCGTGCGCCGCGCGCTTCGACTCCCCTGGGCGGGTAGCGCCCTGCCGCTGCTCTTCTCGGTCGTGGCCGCGCCCCTCGCGGGAGCGGGCGATCTCGCGGAGCACACCGTGCGCGAGGACCTCGCCCGCTACCGCCAGCTCCTGCAGTCGGTCTGCGCCGGCGAGCCGGGCACGACCGCGGAGCTGCACGCGCTCGCCGAGCACCTCTGCGCGGCTCACGCGCGCTGCGACACGAAGCTCGTTGCGGCGTACTACACGGAACTCTCGCCCGCCCAGCGCGCGCGCGGAGTCGCGGACGAGGCGGAGTTCGCGGCGCTCCACGAGATCGCCTACCGGGCCGGTCACGAGGGGCTCGCGCCGGACGAGACGTGGAACGAGGTCCGGCTCGAGCTCGAGCTCGAGCTCCTGGCCCTGGCGGCACGCGTGCGGACGCGCGCCGACTACGTCCCCGCGGGTCTCGCGCTCTCCCTGCTGGCGCGCCTCGAGGCCGACCGGGCACGGAGCGCCGAAGCACTCGGGTCCGGGGAGCGTGAGGAGCTGCTCGAACACGCTCGCTCGCACGCGACCGAAGCGCGCGCGATCTTCGAGCGCGCCGGCCAACTCGCCCGCACCCTGGAACCGGTCTGGGTGCTCGCGAAGGTCGCGCACACACGCGGGTTGGACACTTTGGCGCGCGCGGGCTTCGAGGAGTGCCGCGCGCTCGCGGCGCGGTTCGGCAACGACGACTTCCGCGAGCGCGCCCTGATCGGCCTCGTCGCGCTCGCGCGCGACGGCGGCGCGGTCGAGCGCGTCGCCACGCTGCTCGGAGAGCTCGCGACGTTCAGGACACCGGAGGAGAGCTGGCCCCTGGCCCGCGAGCACGCCATTCGACTGCTCTCCGCCGACCGGGCCGAGGCGGCGCTCGCCCTGCTCGTGCGACTCGAGCCGCGGGACAATTCGTACGAGGGGGAATGGCGGACCCTCTTGTCGTCCGCGTTCCTGCGCACGGGCGACCTGCGCTCGGCGCGCCGCGAGCTCGATTTCCTGGGCGAGCCCAGCGGCGAGGCGGGCGTCATCGCGCGAGCGACGCTCGACCTCGCGGACGGACGCGCAGGCGACGTGCTCACGGCGCTCGGGGAACCGGGCGCCTTCGCGCGCTGGTCGGTCCGCGGCCGGGCGCACGCCTGCGCGCTCCTCGGTGAAGCCCACCTCACGTCGGGCCGCGCGGACGAGGCGCGGGTCTGGCTCGAACGGGCGCTGGGACACGCCGAATCGTGGCGCGCGCGACAGGACGAGGCTCCCCGCGTAGGCGGCTTCCGCGAAAGCGGCTATCCGGAGCGCGGCCTCCACGACAGGGGCCCTGCGGACAGCGGCCCTGCGGAAGGCGCCTACCGCGAGAACATCGATAGCGGCAGCATCATCGGCGAGTGGCTGGGCCTGCACACCGTCGTGCTCCTGGCCCGCGCGCACGCGATGCTCGGCGGCGCGCTCGAGGCCGCGCGGGTCATCGAAGAATTCCAGTCGCGCGGCATGCGCGACGGCGCTTCGAGCCCGAGCGTCAGCGCGGACGACATCCTCGCCTGGGCGCGGGAGTTCGACGTGGGGCTCGTGACCTGGGGCATCGGCCCGGACACGAGCGTCGTCGCTCACGTCGATGCGGACGGACACGCATGGGCGGCGCCGATCGAGCAGGGGCGGCGCGCGTGCGAGGACGCCGTGCGGCGGCTGCGCGAGGCGGCGATCGCGGGCGATTCCGAGCGCACGCGCGAGCTCGCGCGCGAGCTGGGGCGCGCCCTCTTTCCCGACGAGCTGGTCGAGCGCTTGACGGCGCCCGAAGGGGGCGCCCGGGTCCTGCTCCTGCTCCACGGCCCGCTCGAGTCGTTGCCCATGACGCTGCTCGAGCTGGACGGCGTCGTGTTCGACGAGCGCTTCACGCCGCTCGTGCTCCCCGGCCTCCCACCCCTGGCCGGCGGTGTCGGATTCGCACGCGCCGCCGGCGCCGGCGGCGAGGAATGGACGCTCCTCGGCAGTCCCCTCTCCGGAAGCGGCGCGGCGAGCGGGCAACTCGCATTGCCCGGCGCGAGCCGCGAGCTCGCGGCGCTCGCGCGCATGTACCCGCACGCAAGCCTCCACAGCGGCGCGATGTTCGACCGCCCGGCGCTCGAGGACGCCCTGCGCGGCGTGCGGCCGCTGCACATCGCCACGCACCTCGTGCGCGCCGAGTCATGCGGCGGAGAACGCCTCGCCCCGGTCGGACTCGAGCTCTCCGGCGGTCAGGTGATGTGCGCGGAAGAGATCCGTGCGATCGGCCCGCGCCTCCCGCTCGTCGTCCTGACCGCGTGCGATACGGCCGGCGGTCGCTTCGTCGACGCGGAGGGCCTGCACGGCGTGAGCCGCGCGTTCCTGGAACCCGGAACGCGCAACCTGATCGCGACCCTGTGGCCCGTCGAGGACGAGGCCGCGCGCTCGTTCGCCCTGCACTTGCACGCGGCTCTGAGCGCGGGCGCCGCCCCTTCACAGGCGGCGCGCGAGGCACGGGCCGCGCTGCGCGCGGAAGGGCGATCGGCGGCGGACTGGGCGGCGTTCCGGTTCATGGGGCGGGACTAGGGCAATGCGATCAAGCTCCAGACGCTCCTCGAGGGACCTTACATTGGCCAGTGGCTCCGTCTCCAGCCCGTAGACTCCCCGCCCTGAGCGGGACGCTCTCGATTCCGCGAGCACGGGGCTCGCGCGCTCCTCTGCTCGCACGTCCGCTACGGCACGAACACCACGTTCAATCCATCGGACAGGTTGAAGAACGCCGGGCCTGCCGCCGGGTCGCGGTACCAGGCTTGGAAGTTCCAGGTCGCGCCGGCGACGATCTGGCCCGAGGCCGTGGGCGGGTTCGTGAAATCGACCAGGTGCTCCAGCACGCCGCTCGCGTCCGCTGTCTCAACGTCCAGGCGGGAGAACATCCCGTCGACGCAGCGGAAGCCGTTCCCGAAAGGGACCTGCGCCTGCATGGGGCCGTAGTAGAAGAGGCCGGGTTGGACCGGGACGGGTGACGCGATCAGGCGGAACGCGTTCGCCGCGACGCTCGTGCTGCCGGCGGCGGAGATCGCCGCGGGCGCGCTGGAGCGAGGACGGGCCGGGGTTCGGTCGTACGAGCCTGCTCCACGGTGGAGAGGGTCTCCGCCTGACCGGGGGCAGGGGGTGCCAGCAACAAGGCACAAGCGCCTGAGAGCAGAATCGCGGGGATCCGCATTGCCTCGGCAAACAGGTTCATCACCTCGGAGGACTCGGGTAGAGCGAGCAGCGTGCACGTCCAGATCCCTCGGCATCGACCCCTGGTACGCGGCAGCCCGATCTCCGCAGCGCCGGGGTAAGGGATTCTGGCCGACCCAGGCCAGATGCGGGAGAGCGGCGAACCAAGTTCGAGCCCCTGTAGCCCAGTTCGGCGGAGCCGGCGATTACGGATGGATACCGGTCCTGCCAGGAGGAAGCCGGCGCGAGCACAAGACCTCGCCACTGCCAGAATGCTAGTTTTCATGGGCGCGGGACAGACCCAGTTCCCGTTCGGCAACGGACAGCTTTGTGTGAGTACGGGCGGAGTTGGTCAGTTCCGGTTTCCTGTCAGGAACTCGGGACCTGGCGGCGTCATCACCGAAGGCCCCGGCATCGTCGCCTTCTCTCAAGCGAACTTCGGCGTCTTCGGCACGATCACTCCCGGGCAGACGAGGAATTTTCAGGGTTGGTATCGGGATCCTGGCGGTCCATGCGGAAGCACGTTCAACTTGTCGGACGGGCTGGCGGCGACGTTCGTGCCGTGATGCGAGCGGCGCTGACGCTGCTCCGCAACAAGCAACCACAGGGTCGCTTCTATACGCTCGGGATCGAGCGGGCTCATCGCCGTAGCGGCGCCGGATCACTGCTCCTGGGGGCTCTGGAAGAGTGGCTGGTGAAGGAAGATGCCGGCTACGTCACCCTTGAGACACGCGCCGGCCGGACAGGCGCGTGGGCCTTCTTCCGCGCGCACGGCTATGCCAAGACCGAGGATCTCCCGGGCTACTGCGGCGAAGTCGACGGCGTGCGCATACGCAAGGACCTCGGGCCCGCGTAGCGTTCGGTTTGCGGGAGAACGTGGTCCACCAGGTGCGGCAACAAGCGACAACCGGGGCAGGCGACGAGCCTCCGACTTCGTCGATGCGAGCATGCCCCAGGGAGCTGGTCCATATACAGAGGAAGGCGCCAGGGAGCAGGGAAGTCCGGAACAGGGGGGATCTCCTGGGTGGAATGTGGGCGGAAATCTTCCGGAAAGGGCTCGTAAATATGTCGATATGGACATAAACTAGGGCCTGTCCCCAGCCGACAAACCTCTCGTGTGGCCGCACGGCGAGGTCAAGACTCCTCCGTTCTCTGCCGAGGCCAGGCAGGAGGCTGGCTACCTCCTGAGGCTCCTCCAGAAGGGCGAGAGGATCGGGATGCCTGACTCGCGCGCCATGCCCAGCATAGGGCGTCGATGCCACGAATTGAGAGTACAGGACAGGGACAAGACATGGCGGATCGTGTACCGCACAGATGCTGACGCTGTTCTGATTTTGGAAGTGTTCATCAAGAAGACGCGGCAGACGCCTCGCGGAGTCGTCCAGGCCTGCAAGAGCCGAGCCAGGCGGTACGACGAGGAACAATGAACGCGCAAGGAACAGAAACACCGCAGACGGGAACGAGCAATGGATAAGGCGAAGAAGAAGACACTTGAGAAGGCTGGTTGGAAACTCGGATCGGCGGCAGAGTTCCTTGCGATGTCGCCGGAGGAGGAGGTCTTGCTGGAGATCCGCCTCGCTCTGGCACAAGCCGTCAAGGATCGCAGGAAGCGCAAGCGACTGACCCAAGCGGAGTTCGCAAAATGCGTTTCTTCTAGTCAGTCTCGGGTCGCCAAGATGGAAGCCGGCAGCCCGACAGTTTCGCTGGATCTACTGCTGAAAGCGCTGACCGCGATGGGAGCATCCAGGGCGGAGGTAGCGAAGGCAATAAGGTCCAAGGTGGCCTAGCGGGGGTGTCCATCCTCGAGAACCACCCGAAGGGTCAAGCGACCCTTCTTGTGTACCTGTGATGGAACCCTCCGATCATGGGGACCGCTCGGATCACTCCGCTCTCGGGTAACTCCACGGCCCTCGTCTCGGGTGCGCGGACCCGGTTCCACGTCCACCCGCTCGCGGGCAGGAAGGCTAGCCTTCTGCCCGCTCGGGTTGCGTGAAGTTCGAAGGCGGTGATGCTTGGTGCGACACCGGACTCTCGGACTCCCAGGGTACTCCCTCGGCCTCAACTGGATGGCATTGACCCTGCTCCCACCCTCCCAGGGGCAAGACCGCGCGAGCGACGCCGCGGGTGCACCCCAGTCCGCTCCTGCCGGCAATTCTTTCCGGATTCCTCCCTTGCCCCCTCAAGGGATCCTCGAGGCGCTCCGATAACTCCGCGTGCAGCCGGTTCCCCACCGGCCGGCATGGAGGAAAGAATGCTCGAAGCCCTCACACTCGCCGCGCTCGCCCTCGTCCAGATCCCCGGCCCCGTTCCGCTGCCCGACGCGCTCCGGGGCGAAGCCCTGCAGTTGACCGTCCAAGCCACGGAGACGCACTTCGTCGCGCAGAACGAGTCCGGCGCCGCGCAGGTTCTCTTCTTCGGAGCGGCGGACCTCGGTCTCGTCGCGACGCTCCGGCTGCCGCCCGGGGCGCGGGTCGTCTACCCCTACTCGCGCGGGACGATCGACGGGCTCCTGATCGAGATCGTCCAGCTCGGTCGCCCGGGTGCCTGGCGCAACAGCGGCGCGCTCGCGATCACCGAAGTTCGTGACTCCGACGCCGGGACCCTATGGGTGGTCGGCGCGGGCGAGCACCTCGTCGGCTGGCAGCTCCAGAGCGACGCCCTCGCGCACCTCGCCCCGCGGACGGGACTCGTGCCCGATGCCTTGCTGGAAGCGAGCGCGGGCAGCCTGCACGACTTCTCGGTCGAAGCCCTGCCGTCGCCATCGTCCCACGTCCCCGTCGTCACTCCGGGCGACGGCGACAGAGGCAACAAGCCGCCGGTCATCGAAGAGCGACACCTGCCGCCGGTCTGAGCCGTACAGAGAGAGAGAGACGGGAGAGGGGCGCGGTACGCGTCCCTCTCCCTTTTTCTTCGTTCCCCTGACGGAGCTCCCGATGCGCTGGAATCACCATGGGGCATTCGGGATCATGCGCCACTCGCTCCCTCGTCGGGATCGAACCCGCCTTGAGTCCCATCGAGCTCTCCTGGAATCTGGCCGTCCTGCTCGCCGTGGCCGGCGTCGGGCGGGTCGCGCTCGCGTTCCTGCCCGCCGGGCTGCCGGGCAGGCACGGCCCCGGACAGCTCGCGGACACGTGGGCTGCGTGTCATCTGCTCGGGCTGGCCGCGCTCCACCTCCAGCTCGCGCTGCTCGTGCGCGTGAGCGTCGAACCGAACGGTTGGACGCTGTTCCTGCCGTGGGTGCTGCTCGCGGTCGTGCGCGTCGAGTCGCTCCCCGCGGCCATGGTTCCGCGCCACGAGCCACGGGCGGAGCGGCCGGGGCGCGCCGCGACGCTCGTGCTCGCCGCGACGCTCCTCGCCGTCATCACCGCGGCCTGGCGGGTCGTCTCCGTCGATCACGGTCCGAGTCCCGACGCTGCGGGGTTCGCCCTCTTACGGCAAGCGGTCGGCGCCTACGGCGAGAGCCCCGGGCTCCTCGGCACCGCGAGCTACGGAGCGCTCCTCGTGCTCGTCGCACGCGGCCTCTCCACGGCGCGGCGCGCGCCGCTCGACCGGCGCCTCCTCGTGCTCGCGCTGGCCTGCACGCCGCTCCTCTTCGCGTCCGCCGCGGGCGCCGGCGGCTCGGCGCACGCCGGGCTCTTCGTCGCGGCCGCCGGCGCATTCGGGTTGGCGTGGCTTCGCCGCGCTGACCGGCGGGCGGGGGCGCTCGCCCTCATCGCGCTCCTCGCGCTCCCGCTCTTCGACCCGGGCCTCCGGTGGCTCGCGCTCGCCGGCGGCGCGTCGCTCGTCGCGGCTGACTCGCGTGACGGCGCGGGCAGGGCCGCCGCGCGTGCCGCCGCCGTGCTCGTCGGCGGCGGCGCGGCCCTCTTCGCCCTCGAGCGCCGAATGATCGGTGAGCCCTTCGCCGGTCTCGCGGGTCGCTTCGGATCGTTCGCGATCTGGCCCCTCTGGTGGCTCGCCGCCGTCGCCGCGGCGGGCGTCGCGCTCGCGCGCTCGCTTCGAGCTCGCCCGGGCGGCAGCGCGGCGGACCGACCCGCGATCGAGGCGCCGGCGCGCGAGAGCCTGTTCCTCGGCCTCTTCCTCGGCTCCGGTCTCGTCGCCGTCGGCCTCGCCCCGCCCTCCGCGTCGGGCGCCGAGGCCGCGGGCCTGCTCGCTCTCCTGCCCGTCGCCGCGCTCCTCGCGGGACTCGTGTTCCTCCGGACGGAGACGCCCGGCGGCGCCGCATGACCGACTGGCCGGAGCTCCTCTGCCCCGGGTGTCTCGGCGACCTCGACGATTCCGAGCCGGGCGCGCGATCCTGCCGGAGCTGTGGCGCGCGCTATCCGGACACGGGGGGCGTGCCCGACCTGCGCCTCGCGCCCGACGCTGCGCCGCCGCCGCGACCCACGGACGCGGCGACCCTCCGGCGCGCGCTCGCGGCGCTCGACGACGGCCTCGGCTTCAAGCCGGCGCTCGAGGCGCTGCTGCTCGAGCTCGACGCGGACAGCGCCGACGCGCTCCAACTGCTCCTCAAGGAGAGCCGCGGCGCCTGGCTGCCGCTCCTGCGAACGACCGGCGGACACGCGCTCTTCCTGGGCAACGCATTCTCGGGCACGCTCACGCCACTCGCCGGCTCGGGCATTCATGTAACGGTCGTCGAGCGCAACACGGACCGCTTGCGATTCGCGCTCCACCGCGGCGCGACCGTCGCCCCCGGGCACACGCGCGTCGTGGCCGCCGGCGATGCGGCGCGCCTCCCGTTCCGCGACGGAGCGTTCGGCCTCGTCGTGCAGGAGGACGGCGCCCCGGGACCCGAGACCGGTCGCGGGTACGGGTTCGAGGAGCTGAAGCGCGTGTGCTCAGGTGAGGTCCTGCTCACAGCGGACAACCGCCTCGGCTACAAGCGCTCCATCGGACTCCGCGGCGTGTACCACGTGCCGGGCCCGCTTCAGTACCTCCGCGGCGTCCTCCGACCGCCGCGGAAGGAGCGCACGCTCGCCGGGTACCGGCGGCTCTTCCGCGGCGGCTTCGAGGCGACGCGCGCCTTCGCCCTCTACCCGCACACGCGCGACTTCACGCACATCGTCGGGCTCGACGCGGATCGGCCGCAGCTCACGATTGGGCCCAAGGAACGCAAGAACGTGCTGAAGCTCGCGGCGCATGCCGTGGGACTGTTTCCGGTGCTCACGCCGTCGTTCGCGGTGGTGGGCGCGCGGCGGGAGCACCGCGCGACACCGGCGCGGATCGAGCGCATGCTCGCCGCGCTCGCCGAGCGGCTCGGGCAGCCCGTGCCGGAGCTCGACATCCTCGTCGCCACGCGCAGCAACACGGGCCTCGCGCACACGTTCTTGCGCGACGCGAACGAAGAGGACCCGACCGGCCGGTGGACGCTGCACCTGCCACTCTCGCCGCAGAAGCAAGTGCTGCTCTCGAAGCACCACCGCTTTCTCTCCCTCGTAGGGCAGACGTTCGCGGGCGTCGCGGTGCCCGCACCCCTGTTCGAGGGCGAGCTCGAGGGCATGTGGCTCACGTGCGAGCGGCGGCTCCCGGGCATCACCGCCCCCCACACGACGGGCGAACGCGCGCCGACGCGCAGGATGTTTCGCGAGGCTTCGCGCGACATGGCGCGCCTCGTCGTCGAGGCTTCGGCACCGTTCACGGCCGACCGGTTCGAGGAGCTCGTCGCCGACCGGTTCCGCATCGTGCGCGACCACGCCGCGGTCGAATCGACGGTGCGACACATCGATCGCATGCTCGCGGAGGCACGCGAGCGCCTCGTCGGACGCTCGTTCCCTCTCACGCTGTACCACGGCGACCTGCGCAGCAAGCACATCCAGGTGCGTCCGGACGGCGCGGTCGTCGGCTACCTCGACTGGGGCGCGAGCGAGGAGTGTTTCCTGCCCTACATCGACCTGCTGCATCTCGTCGCTCACCAGCGCAAGCAAGAGGAGGGCTGCTCGCCCGCGTTCACCTGGAGAATGGTGCGCGAGCGGGACCTGCTCCGCGATCACGAGCGCGAGGCGCTCGACGACTACGCGCGCCGCATCGGGCTCGACGAGGAAGTCCGCTCCGCGATCGAAGCCATGTACCCTGTGCTCGTGGCGGGCATGGCCGAGCTGAACTGGGACTACAGCCGGCCACGGTGGATCCACGAGCAATTCGGTGTCTGATTCCCTCCTTTCCGTTCCCTTCCTACCCTTCCTGCCTTCCTGCTATGTCTGCTTCTGGTCAAGCATTGGCGGTCGCCAATGCTTGACCAGAAGCAGACATAGCAGGAAGGCAGGAAGGGTAGGAAGGGAACGGAAAGGAGAGGGAGAGGAACGATTCGACACGCCGACACAAAGAGTGGC
>SMVQ01000072.1 GCA_004357655.1 Planctomycetota bacterium | reverse complement strand
GCGTGGCGCAGGTCCTGCGGCTGAACGGGCTGGTCCGCGGCTACTCGGGGATCCGCGTGGAGCTCGTGGAAGCGCTCGTGCGGCTGTTCAACGCGGGCTCCGTGCCGGTCGTGCCCCAGCAGGGGTCCGTCGGCGCGAGCGGCGATCTCGCGCCCCTCGCGCACATGGCCGCGACCTACATGGGGCACGGCGAGGCGTGGGTTCGGGGCGAGCGCCAGCCCGCCGGCGAGGCGCTCGCCGCGGTCGGCGAGGCGCCGGTCGTGCTGCGCGCGAAAGAGGGGCTCGCGCTCATCAACGGTACCGAGATCATGAAGGCGATCGGGTGCGTGCTCTGGCAACGCGCGACGAACCTCTCGAAGGCCGCCGATGCGATCGCGGCGCTCTCGCTCGAGTCCTTGTTCGGCAGCGTGCGCCCCTTCGACGACCGGCTCGCGGACTTGAAGAACAGTGAGGGCCAGCGCCGCACCTCTGCGAACGTGCGCGCGTGTCTCGACGGCTCGGAGGTGCTCGCCTCCCACACGGACTGCGACCGCGTGCAGGACCCGTACTCGCTGCGGTGCGTGCCCCAGATCCACGGGGCGTTCAAGACGGCGCTCGCACACGTGAGCGACGTCCTCGCGGCGGAGATCAACTCGGTCACCGACAACCCGATCATCTTCCCGGACACGGGCGAGGTGCTGAGCGCCGGCCTGTTCCACGGCCAGCCGATCTCGATGGTGCTCGATTATCTCGGTATCGCGCTGTGCACCCTCGCGAACGTCTCCGAGCGGCGTATCGAACAGCTCGTGAACCCCGACCTGTCGCACCTGCCGCCCTTTCTGACCCCTGAAGCGGGGACGAGCTCGGGCTTCATGATCGCCCAGGTCACCGCGGCCGCGCTAGCGAGCGAGAACAAGGTCTACGCGCACCCCGCCTCCGTGGACACGGTGCCGACGAGCGCGAACCAGGAGGACCACGTCTCGATGGGCGTGACGGCGGCGCGCAAGGCGCGCACGATCCTCGACAACACCGAGAGCGTGCTCGCGATCGAGCTGCTCGCCGGCGCCCAGGCGCGCGAGTTCCACAAGGATCTGCGCGCGGGCCCGGGGCCGGAGGCGGCGTGGCGCGTGCTCCGCGAACGCGTGCCCGCGCTCGGGCCGGACCGCTACATGCACACCGACATCGAGGCGGCGCGCGAGATCGTCGCGTCGGGGCGGCTGGTCGAGGCCGTGGAGGCGGCGGTCGGCGCGTTGCAAGCGTGACGCGCGCTGAACCCGGACGCTCCGATGATCCTGCGGGTGAGAGACGGCACGAGTGGGATCCGACGCATCGGGCCGTGGGTTCTGGCCCTCTCCGCAGCGGTCGGGCTCGCGGTGCTCGCCTGGTGGGGGACCGCCGGTGACGGAGAAGCACTGGGCGCGGTCGGGGACTTAGTGTCGCGCGGCGTGGACGCGGCCGGTGTGGACGATCGCGTCCAGTTGGAATCGCCATCGGAGCCCGGCGCGCTGGGCGACCGGGCGGATGCGCTCGCCGCGGGCAGGGCGCCGAGTACGGGGTCCGGCGGCGGACGACCGTCATTATCCGGCAGGGTGTTCGTGCAGGAGGCGGTCTACGACACGGCCGGCTTCGAGCGCAGGGGCCCTGGCCTCCGAGGCGTGCCCGACAAGCGCGACCCCAAGTTGGTCCTGGCCGAAGCTCCACGCGGCTTCGTCTCTCAGACCGAGCGGCCTCTCGCGTATGTGGAGGTGATCGCTTCAGATTCCTCGAAGCGCCTCGGCGGTATGCATGAAGTGAGAGCTCGAACCGACGAGCGAGGTGAGTACGCGTTCGGATTCCTCCCCCCTGGAGACTATGTGGTTCGGATCGACCCGCCCCGGGAATTAGCGCGGTTCGACCCGCAGGACGTGTTGGTGTGGAAGCTCGTCTCGCTCGAATCGGGGGAGGCGGAGGTACTCGACTTCCCGCTGCTCGGCTCGGTCGCGACGCTCACGGGGCGCGTGGTCGACACGGCGCTGAAGCCCATCGCCGGCGCGAGCGTGACGGCCGACACTCTGCACGCTCTCGGGCTCGTCCGAGGGCGCTCTTACGAGGACGTGCGCGCCATGGAGACCGTCCACGAAACGACCGACGAGCAGGGGCGGTACGCGCTCACCGGGGTCCTGCCGTCGACGCTGGTCGAGGCGCGGGAATACATCACACGGGGTGTGCTGCCGCCCGATGCTTACGCCGTGGTGGCTGAGGCGGAAGGCCACGTTCCGGTGCGCGTGGTCGTCGTCCCGATCCTCCCGGATCTCGCCCGTTTCATCGCTGCCCTGAGCACGGAGTCCCCGTCCGCGGACGCACCCCGGGCGTCGTACTCGAAGGCTGCCATCGTGCTCACAGACATCGTCCTCACCGCGAGCGCGTCCGTCTCCGGCGTCGTGGTGACCTCTGGCGGCGAAGCGCTTTCGAACGCGATGGTGCACATGGTGCCCGCCACCCCCGAGATCGCCATCCCTCGCTCGCTCACCCCTTTTCCGGTCGCACCGGACTGGGTGCAAGTTGACGAACGAGGCGCGTTCCGGATCGCCGACCTGGCGCCGGGCAACTACCTGTTCGAAGTGATCTCCTCTGCCACTGGACTCCTGCGGGCCAAGAATCCGCCCCTCGCCGTGCTCGAAGGGGCTCGGACCGATCACGTCCGCGTGTTCGTTCATACCGACGAGAGGGGCACGATCGTCGGCACCGTCGTCGACGAGACGACGGGCGAACCGGTGGAGAGTTATTTCAGGGTCGAGTACCTGAATCGCGGTAGGTCCGCGGCCGTGCGCGGGAAGGCCGGCTCGTTCCGTCTCGAACACGTGCCCGCCGGTCCAACGTCGGTCACAGTTCGCGCCCGCGGCTACGCGAACGCAGAGCTAGCGATCGATGTCACGGGCGGGGCGGTGACCGAGCTGCGCGTATCGCTTCGCCGCTCGGGCATCGTCGAGGGACTCCTCGAGGTCGACGGAGCATCCGTTTCAGGCACGGTGTATGCGCTGCGCGAGGGCGGGCCGCGCCGCGACCTGGCCGGCGGCCGGTTCCGTGGGAGCTACCGCATCGAGGGACTCGAGAGCGACCGGTCCTACTCGCTCATCGCGTACCTGGATGGCGCGAATCGTGTCGAGGGTGAGCTCGTCGCGCAAGCGTTCGTCGTACCGCGGGCCGGGGAGGTCGTCCGCCACGAGTTCGACTTGCAGCGTCCCGCGTCGGCGATCCTGGGAGTGGTCACCTCACCGGACAAGGGTTCGCTGTGGCAGGTCTTCGCGTTCGAGGGCTACTCGCTCTACCTGGAGGAACCCCACCTCAGCCCCTATCTGCGCGCCATGGCCAGCGGGGTCGGAGTGTCGGGGGAGTTCCGCCTACCGGTGCCGCCGGGGACCTACACCCTGCTCGCGCGCCGGCTGGCGTCCAGCGAGAACAGCGTCCCCGTTCGTCGGGAGCGGGAGGTGAGTCGAGTGGTCGCGGTGGGCGCGGGGACGACCGCGACCGCGGACTTCGACCTCGAATAGCCCGGGGCTGCTACGAACGCCTGAACAGGAGGAACGTCAGGTCGTCCGGTTTCGACGGCATCTCGCCCATGGGCCGCTGCATGCGCTCGCGCGCGAGGTTCGCGATGTTGCTCCCGGCCGTCGCGAGCGGTCCCTTGCGGATGAACTCGACGATCTCCTGGGTGGTCAAGTTGTCGGCGAGGCCGTCACTGGCGACGAGCAGCGTATCGTGCTCGGCGAACTCCACGGGCATCCCGACCTCGATTCGCATCTCGTCGGACCCGACCATGTTCGAGACGACGTGCCGGTCCTCGTGGACGAGCGCTTCGGCCTCGTCGAGCAGCCCCGCCTCGACCGCGTAGCCGGTGGGGGAGTGCGAGATCGTCTGCAGCTTCATTCGACCCCGCTGGCCCACGACGAGAATCATCGAATCGCCGACGTGGTAGGGGCGGATCTCGTTCCGGCGGAACTCGGCGATCGACAGCGTCGTACCCGCGCCGGAGCCGAACGCGCAGACGGCGCGGTTCGCGGCCTCCATGCCGTCGAGAATCGCCGTTCGGATCTCGTGCTTCTCGCTCGCTCCGCGCTCGAGCACGCGCGCCATCGTTTTCACGGCGACGCGCGATGCGGCATCCCCGTCCGGATGTCCCCCCAGCCCGTCCGCGACGACGAAGATGCCCGCGCCTTCGTCGTAGGGAATGACGGCCGCGGCGTCCTCGTTGGCCGTCTCCCGCACAGGGCTCTTGGACGAGAAGATGACGACTTCACCGGACAGGAAGGGGAGGGAGATCCCTTCGGCCATGTCGGCCTCGATGACGAAGTGCGGGTGGCCGTTCGCTTCGATCGTCATGAGCGGGGGTCACTCTCTGCGACACTCCTTCCCACACCAGGGGCAGGATTCCCAGTACTCCTTCAGGATTCCCCATTGGCAGCGCGTGCACGCCTGCCTGGAGCCCTCAATCTTCCATCGGTACGCAGTCTTGCGGCGACACCAGGGGCAGTAACGCGAGAAGGGCAGCATCGTGCGCTCGCCGCAGGCGGGATTCGCGCACCGGCGCTCGTAGTGCGCGTCGGTGTAGCCGCGCTCGGAGAGTGGGCCGATCGCGGGGCCGTAGCACCACGAGCAGAACTTCCAGTCGAGCTTGACGCCCCGTTTGCAGCGCGGGCAGCGCGCCGGCAACCTCGTCTCCGCCTTGTGTACGGGCCGCTCGACGCCGCACCACGGGCAGGACTGCATCGCCTCGGAGACGGCGCCGTGGCAGCGCGTACACTCGTAGCGCGCACCGAGGCGGCGCCCGTACTCGCGTTTGAACTGCTTCGAGCGAATGGTCTTCCAGTGGTCGCCGTTGCTCCGCGCCGACTTCGGCTTGCTGGGCGCGAGCTTGCGCAGCACGCGCGGCTTCAGCTTCTGGAACGCGTCCAGCATCTGCACCGCGCTGCCGTAGCGCTTCTTCTCGTCCACTTCGAGCGCACGGCGCAGGAAGGAAACCATGTCGGGGTGGAAGTTCTTCCGGATGCGATCGACGCCGGGCGGCGGCCAGCCGAAGGGCCACTCAGGCAGCTCGCCGGACATCATGCGGTAGATGACGAGGCCGGCGGCGAAGACGTCCGACCGGAGTGAGGGTTTGCCGAGCGCCTGTTCCGGGGCGATGTAGCCGACCGTTCCCGAGCCCGATGCGGCGAGCGTCCGGAGCGCGATGCGGGCGATGCCGAAGTCCGTCAGCCGCAGGCGATTGCCCGGGAAGATCACCATGTTCTCCGGCTTGAGGTCACAGTGGGCGATGTGCTGCTTGTGCGCGCAGGCGAGCGCCTCGAGGAGCTGCTCGGCGAACCCCATCACGGTGCTGCGCGACATCCTGCGGCCGATCCGTTCGCCGAGGTTCTCGAGGCCGAGGGGCATGACGATCACGAAGTGCCCCGCGATCTGGCCCGCGGTCTTGATGGGCAGGATGTTCGGGTGGTCGAGGCGCGCGGTGAGCCGAACCTCCTTCCGGAAGCACTCGAGCATCTCCTTGTTCACGAGCTCCGCGTGCGGGATCTTGAGCGCGACATCGATGCCCTCGATGGTGTCCCTGGCCTTGTAGACCACGGCAAAACCTCCGGCAGCCAGCTTCCGCTCGATGCGGTATTGGCCGAGTCTCTGACGTGATTTCAGTGCCATGCGGTTCGGGTGCGGGCGGGAGATTCTAAGGACTCTTCCCGCTCGCACGAGCTTCGCTCGCGTACAAATTCGACGTGACTCCGAGCTCCGACGACGTCGAAGCGTCGCCGCGCCACCGCTCAGTTCACCGATCCGTCCCCCGAATCTCCGCCTCGATCCGGGGTACTCTGTTTCAGCTCGCCATCCTTGTCGCGGGTCGTCCCGAAGACTGCGTACGCGACCTCGTTCAAGCGCTTCGTGGCCGGTTCCGAGAACATTCCCCCGATGGCGCCGAGGGCGATCAGACCGTTCAGGGCGTCAATCTCGTTCCCGGTCGTCAGGAGGCCCCCGCGCACGATGAGGAACAGGAGACCCGCGATCATCGCCCCGATGAACGGGCGCAGCGCGTACCACGCGAGCCAGCGCCGGAACAGGCGCCGGTGGGCGATGTACATCGTGTATGACTGGATCGCGTGCAGGAGGCTCCCAGTAGCGCCCGCGAGGATGACGGCGACGAAGAGCTGAACATCGACGGTCCAATCGCTCGCGAAGCCCCCGCCGGCGGCCGTAGCGTCGGCCCCATTCACCTGCAGATTGCCCCAGATCGATACGAGCCGATTACCACAGAGGGCGGATAGGCCCACGAGGTAGGCGCCGAGGCCCACTGTCCACGCCCGACCCATCTCCCCGCCCAGCTCCGCCCCCGCCACCTCCGCCGTGCTCGGCTTCGCCTCGGGAGTGACCGGCTCGCGCTTGCTCTGTGCCATGGATGTTTCCTCCTGATCCGATTCTACCCCGATCGCCTGTTAAGCTTCCCGATGGCCCCCCCCACGAGGACTACCCCATGCTGATCCTGGTTGCCGCCCTGACGCTGGCCCCCCTGAACGCCATCCCCCAGCCGCAGGCCGCGGCCCGCGAGCAGGTGCCCGCGCGCTACCGCGAGCTCTTCGAGCAGCGTGACGCCGAGGGCCTCCGGGAGCTCTGGCTGGCGCACCCGACCCTGATCCTGGGCACGTTCGACGGGGACCTCGAGCGCAGCCTCGCGCTCTGGGAGAAGTCGCCCGAGGCGTCGGACGCCGAGCGGATCGGGGCCCTGCACGAGCGCGCGACCTGGGGTGCCCGCATCGCGAGCGAGGCGACGGGTCGGCCGATCTTCGCGGACTACGCGGCGGCCTTCATCGGCTGGAACGACGAGCAGAAACTCGCCTTCCGCGCCGGTCAGGCCGCGTTCGGCGCGTCGCGCCGGCACATCCAGGCGGCCGAGTTCGACGCGGCGCTCGAGTCCGCGCGCGAGTGCCTGGACCTCGCCCTGCCCCTGGGCGACTGGTGGGGGACCGCCATGGGGTACACGGCCGAGGGCATGGCCCTGCAGGCCGCGGGGATGCACGCGGAGGCGCTCGTCGCGACCGGCCAGGCGCGGCTGCTCAACGCGCAGCTCGGGCTCGAAACGCCCGAGTACCGGAATCTCCTGGGGCTGTTGGCCGGCCTCGTCGAGCTCGCCCGCTGGCCGCGGGCCCTCGTCTGCGCCAACGACGCGGCGGCGCTCGCGCGTCGGGTGAATGACGAGCCCGGCCTGCGCAGGGTTCTCGGGGAGCGCGCGCGGATCGAGCGCGAGCTCGGGCTGCCCGAAGCGGCGGCGGCGACCGAGAAGGAACTCGAGGCGCTCGGTGATTGACCGGTTCAGTCGTGCCGTCGCGCTGCTCGGGCTCCTCGCAGCGAGCTGCGGTGGCGGCGGCGGCGGTGGGTCGGGTGGATCCTCCGATCCGCCGGCGCTCGTCACGGGTGTGATCGGTCCCGCCGGCGGCGTGGTCGCGGTCACCAACGCGGCCAGCCCGCACTTCGGGACCGGGATCGAGTTCCCGCCGGGCGCGCTGGGGGTCCCGACGGTCATCGCCATCTACGCCTTCGACCCCGACCCCGATGCGCCGAGCTTCGTCCCGAGCTACGAGATCCGCCCCACGGCTCTCATCCTCACGGGCCCGCTGCCGACGGTGACGGTCCGCATCTCGGAGGCCTACCTCGCGCAGATGGACCAGCTGCCGGAAGACCGCGTGGCGCTATTCGCGAAGGACGAGGGAGCGGAAGTCCTGCGCTACGTGCCGTCCGTTCCCGTGAATACGGTCGCGCACACGATCTCGGCCGACGTCGATCGCCTGGGCAAATTCTTCGCAGGGCACGCGTTCATCTTCCGCCTGCTGTGGCAGGCGCCGCGGCTCATCGACCCGTCCGTTCCGACGCCGTCCCAGAACATCTTCGGGACCGAGATCCTGGTCGCGGGCGGGGATAGCCTCGTTCTGCTCGGGCAGGGAGCGCTCGACGGCCCGGGCGGATTCTGGCAGTCGGACGCGACGCGCAACGTCGTGTTCCTCCACGGTGTCTTCGGTAGCCCGGTCGATTTCACCGCCGCCGGAGACATCGTCGCCGGCCTCGAGCAGGAGTTCGCGAACGTCGTCCTCGCCCAGTACCCGTCGGTGCGCAGCATCGCGGACAGCGCCAACGCGCTGTACGACGCGATCCGCCCCGGGCTCGACGGCGCCGCTCCGGGCTTCGGCTTCCACGTGGTCGGCTACAGCATGGGCGGTCTCGTGGCGCGCTCGCTCGTCGAACAGGCCCACGCCGACCCCATGCGCCCCGGCTTCCAAACCGGCGACCCGCCGCTCGACACGGTCGTCGAGAGCGTGGTCCTGCTCGCCACCCCGAACCAGGGCACGCAGTTCGGCGACGACATCCTGCTCGTGCGCTTCGCCGACCTCCCCCCCGCCGACCTGCCGTTCTTCCAGGGCGCGCTAGACCTCTCGCTCGCGAGCCCGTTCACGACCGACCTCAACGCGACGTTCGGCCCGCCGGCCGCCGCGTACTACTCGCTCGCGGGGCAGCTCCCCGGCGAGGACGGCGACGGCGTCGTGACGGTCGCGAGCGCCCAGGACGAACCGGTGCCGGTCACGGCGACGGAGCTGCTCTCCGGCGCCGAGTTCGGCCACACGGCGCTCGCGTTCGAGGCCATCGCCATAGGCGTGGTGGTGCAGATCGTGGCTTGGATCGGCTAGCGGCATCGAGGAGCAAGTCACGCGGCAGCGCAGCCGAGGCCGTGGCGGCGCTGCGTGACCTGGTCCGATCGCATCAGGGGCGGGGCCGCCACAGGTCGACGATGACCGCCAGCATCATCCACACCATCGATAGCGCGTAGACGGCACCCCCCCCGATGATCGCGTAGACGAGTTCGGGCCGGTCGCGGGCCAGCCACCACGCCGCGAGGTCGACGGACAGGCCGAGGCCCGCGAGGAACACGAGTGTGCTCTTGAGCGCCGAGGGCCACGACGTGAGCAGCATCAGCCCCGCGAGCACGATCGTCGCCGTCGCGAGTGCGATCGCGTGGGTGTGCGTCGAGGCGAGCAGGATCGACACATCGGTGGCGGAGATCTCGCGCGCGAACGCCACGCGCTTCACGTCGTCCCAGTACTCGAGCGGCAACGTTCCGCCGATCGGGTCGTCGGCGCTGCGGGAGTGGCACTGGAGGCAGCTCGCGGCGAGGATCTCGGCCGGGGCGCTGTCGCCGAGGTCGAGGTTGTCGAAGTCCTCGCTGATGCGGTCACTCGCGAGCCACGCGAGGAGCAGTTGCGTATCGCTGGGCGACAGGCTCGCAGCGCCATCGAGCTCGCCGGGGTGTCCCGATTCGAGCGCGGTGACGAGCGCCGAATCGCTCTTCAAACCGCTGTAGGCGCCGCGCAGGTCGTCGAGCGCCAGCCCGGGCCGCCCGTCCCGGTTCTCGTGGTGGTCGCGCATGTGCAGGCCCGAAGCGACGAAGCCGCCGAGGTTCACGCACAGGAGCAGGGTCAGGCCGAGGCGGACACCGGCGGGGAGCTGGCGCAGGCGGAATTCGGTGTTCATCGCGCCTCGACCCGGAAGAGGCGCTCGTCGATGCCGACCTCCGTGCCCGTCGTCATCGCCTTGCGCGCCTGGATCGCGACGGCCGCCGCGCGCAGACCCTCTTCCGCCGTGCAGGCGACCGGCACGCCGTCCGCGATGCTCGCGAGGAACGACTCGATCGCGTAGTAGAGCGGCGGGTTCGGGAGGCCGATGCCGGCCTTGAGCTTGCCCTGGGCGGCGAGCTTCGTCGCGTCGGCGATCAGCGTGATGCCCTCGTCGTTGTGGAACTTCTGGCGGTTGGCGTAGACCTCCCAACCCTGCGTCGGCGCGTCGGCCTCCTTGAACAGCCAACCCGCCGTCCAAGCGAGCTTGACCGAGCCCATCGTGCCGAGGAAGAGCTCGTGGTCGCCCTCGAAGGAGTTCCCGAGCGACGCGTCGTACGTCAGTCGCAGACCCTTCGGAAACGCGAACTCGCAGGTCACGGTATCGGGCTCCTTGCGCCCGTCCTTCCACGCGAGCACGGCGC
>SMVQ01000071.1 GCA_004357655.1 Planctomycetota bacterium | reverse complement strand
TGCGCGCACGCCGATGACCGTCGTGTGGCGCTCCGGCGAGCCGTACTCCCACCAATAGTCGTAGTCGTATTGCGTGAGGAGCACGCTATCGGGCGTGAGCAGAGTGCTCTCGGCGACCGGCATCGTGAACGTGATCTCGAAGCCGTCCTGGAGGAGGTGCACGCGCTCCATCTCCATGGGCGTCGCTCCGGTCCACCGCACGCGCGCGATGCCGTCCGCGGGCGGCCGTCCGCCCCAGCCGCGGTTCGTCAGTCCACAGAAGAGCGTTCCGTCCGGCGCGAACCGCACCCGGGCGACGGACCCGATCGACTGGCGCATGAGGAAGCAGGCGCCCTGGTACTCGCCGCGGACCTGCTCGAGCTGCGCGCGCACGAGCAACCCGTTCGTGAGCTCCGCGACCATGAGCTGGCCCTCGAACGGGCCGAACTTTCCGCCGGTCTCATCGGCCACGAGGTTGCCGGTCGAGCGCGACCACTCGTAGGGGATCCACACGGCCGGCGGCGTGCGGTCGTTGGCGCGCGCCGGCGGGATGGTGTCGCTGGAGTACGTCTGCGTCGAGCGATACTCGGGGGTCCATTCGAGCGACGCCGGGTGCCCGTAGAACGCGCCCTCCCGCACGTGGAAGATCGGTGAGGACGCCATCCAGTCGCCCTGGTTGTCCGTCACGAAGAGCTCGCCATCGACGTTCATCCCGAGCCCGCACGGGCTGCGCAGCCCCATGCACCAGGGTGTGATCTCGCCGTCGGGCGCGATCTTCAGGACCCAGCCGCGGTACGGGGCCGGCGACTTGCCGTGCCACCACTTCGGGCTGAAGAAGGCCACGTTCAGGCTGACGTAGAAGTTGCCGTCATTATCGACGGGCAGGCCGAACGCGAACTCGTGATAGTTGCCCGAGACGCCCCAGCCGTTCGTGATCGTGTCGATCCGGTCGCAGACACCGTCCCCGTCGTCGTCCACGAGCCGCGAGAGCTCGGTGCGCTGCACGACGTAGATCTCGCCCTCCTTCACCGCGAGTCCGAGCCCTTCCCACAGGCCGTCGGCAAAGAGCTGGAAGCGCGCGTCCGCCGGGTCCTCGGCAGTGGGGTCGTCGATGATCCACACCTGCCCGCGGCGCGTGCTGACGACGAGCCGACCGTCGGGCAGGAAGTCCATGCCACCGACCTCGAGCACCTCGCCCTCGGGCGGCGTCAGGTAATCGACGGCGTAGTAGTGGTCCTCACCCGGCGCGGCCTGAGGGAGAGCCGGCGCGGCGAGCGCGAGCATCGCGGTCGGGATCAGGGCTTGCTTCATCGTCCGTACACCTCGCGGAGCATCGCGCTCCGAACTGCATCCGACCACTCGGTCGTGAGGAGGATCGTGACGCCCGCCGTGGCGCTTCCACCCGGGGTGAACGGGACCAGGAGCGTTCCCATCCCGCCGCCGAGGGTGGTGTCCTCGTTTGTGGGCATTGCGTTGTGGATGCCGATGCACTCGAAGAGACGCTCCTCGCGTCGGACGATGGTCCAGAGCGTCGGGCCGAGCGCGCGGCCCGCGGCGGAGGCCTCCGCCGGCACTGAGCTCTGAAAACTCGCGACGCGCGCCTCGGGGGGAAAGGTGTCGCAGAGGCGGACGCGGACGGTAGCTTCCGCGTCGCCCTCGAAGCGGAACCGACGCATGAACCCCGCGCCGACCGACGTGCCGACCGCCCGCGCGCTCTCCTCGACGCGGCCGATCCGAGTGCCGTCAGGGTCGACGAGCCGGTAGCGCAGGCCCGCCTCGTCGCCGCGCACCCAGCTCCCTTCGAGCACGGCCTCGAGCGACCCGCGATCGCCCGGCGGCAGGTCACCTTCGATTGTCGGCACTCCGGGTATCACGAACGTCGCTCCCGGGTTCCCGCCGTCGAACAGGTACACGACCGTCCCGAGGGGCTGGAGCGGCGCGCCGCCCCGGCCCACCCAGTCGCGCCGGTCGACGAACCCGCCCTGGCGGACGCCGAGCAAGCGCACGTCGTCGACCCGGTACTCGAACGTCATGCCGGTCGTCGTCCCGATCAAGAGCCCGCGCGGGTGCGCGCTCGCCCCCTCGGCGATGGGCGGCAAGTGGCCGCGCACGATGCGCGGCCGGTCGCCGACGACCATCACCGTGTTCTTCGGCGGCGGCGGGAGGCCGGGGCCGAGCTCGATCACGTAGGCCGCGAGCGCGCGCCGCCCATCCGCATCGATCGCCGAATCGAACGCGGGCATCGGCGTGCCAGGGATGCCGTTCGTGAGCGTGCGGAAGAGCGCCTCCGGCGTGTTCCCGAACGAGAACCCGCCGTCCTTGAAGCTGCGCGCCGGACGGTCGAGCTCGGTGACGCCCGCACCGTCACCCGTCTCGCCGTGGCACGTCGCGCAGTGCTCGCTGAACAGCGCTCTCGCGTCCGAGCCCTGTCCCGCGGTGGACGGTGAGAGCGCGGGCACGCAGCACGCGACGAGAGCGCAGACGAAGCGGTATTCGGTCTTCCGAGTATTCATGGGAAGAGCAGCGTACTGCCGCATCGGACTGCGGGCTACCGCAAGTGACGGATCCGGTCCGTCCGCAGCCGGTCGCGATCGTCGAACACGAGTCGGGCCACGGCGAAGACGACGCCCACGGTTCCGATCGCCACGCCGCCCGCGATGCAGAACAGGATGAAGATCTGGTAGCGCGCCGCGTTCATCGGATCTTCGCCGGCGAGGATCTGGCCGGTCATCATCCCGGGGATGCTCACGGTGCCCGCGGCGACCATCATGTTGAGCGTGGGGATCAGGCCGGTGCGCACCGCCCTCCGGACGACCTCGCGCGAAGCCTCGCGGCGCGTGGCGCCGTGCGCGAGCAGCAGCTCGATCTCAGCGCGCTTCTCGTCGAACCCGGCCATCACCGTCTCGAGTCCGAGCGAGATGCCGTTCAGCGTGTTGCCGAGCACCATCCCGAGGATCGGGATCGCGTACTGGGGCGCGTACCAGGGCTCGACGCGGAGGATGACGAAGAGCGCGTAGAAGGTGATCGCCATCGAGCTCACCATCACCACGCCGAGGCTGCTCTTGTAGATGCCCGGAACGCGCCGCGTCGTGCGCCGGACGGCCTCGACGCCGGCGACGAATGCCATCGCGAGCATGAGACCGATGACGATCCACGGACTGTCGCTCTCGAACACGAGCACGAGCACGTAGCCGAGCAGGAGGAGCTGGATCACGGCGCGGGCGCCGGCGGTCACGAGCTTCCGGCCCAGCCCGAGCCGGAGCGCCAGGCTCGCCGCCGCGTTCGCGAGCACGAGCAGCGCCGCCAGCGCGAGCGCGCCCGGGTCGAGCAGGATCGGGCTCACGGGAAGCGCACCATTCGAGCGCCCAGGCGGCCGGCGAGCTCGGGGTCGTGGGCGACCCAGAGGGCGGCGTGTCCGGCGCGCACCCAGTCTTGGATCGTGGCTTCCAGCCCGCGCGCAGCGTCCGGGTCGAGCGCGGCGGTGGGCTCGTCGAGGAGGAGCACGTCGGGGTCGACGAGGAGCGCGCGGTGTAGGGCGAGGCGCTGCGCCTCGCCGCCCGAGAGCTGGTTCGCGTCCTGATCGGCGCCGAGCCCGGGCGGCGTGTCCGGTGCGCGCGAGTCGTGCACGCCGAGACCCGTGATCGCGGCGACGTTGTCGCGCACCGTGCCCGCGAGCCGGACAGGCGTCTGGTGCATGTAGATGACCTTGGAGCGATACTCCGAGGGCGCCATCGTCATGCGCTCTGCCCCCCGCAGGAACACCTCGCCGCTGTCGACCGGATCCAGGTCGGCGATCGCGCGCAGGAGCGTCGTCTTACCCGAGCCGGACGGGCCGGCCAGAACGATGATCTCGCGCTCCTCCAGCTCGAGCTCGAAGCCCTCGAACCACGGGCGACGCGTGAGCCCCGCACATTGTAGGTACAGCATGCGCCCAGCAGTATCTTCCCTATGCCCCACACGATCCACTTGATCGACGCGAGCCCCTACGTCTTCCGGGCCTACTTCGCGCTCCCGGACATGCGCGATCCGGCGGGTCGCCCCGTGAGCGCGGTCTACGGCTTCGCGAGCTTCCTCGTGAAGTACATCGCGGAGGAGCACCCCACGCACCTCGGCGTGGCGTTCGACGAGAGCCTGACGACGAGCTTCCGCAACGACATCTACCCCGAGTACAAGGCCCAGAGGGAGCTGCCGCCCGCCGAGCTCGAGGCGCAGCTCGCAGCGTGCCAGGCCGTGGCGAAGGCGCTCGGAGCCGCGTGCTTCGTGCACGACCGCTACGAGGCCGACGACCTGATCGGGACGCTCGCCACGCAGCTCACACGGAAGGGCCACGACGTCCTCGTCGTGACCCCGGACAAGGACCTCGCGCAACTCGTCGACGCGCGCGTCACGATGTTCGACTACAGCAAGGGCGTGCGCTACGACGCGGCGGCCGTGCGAGCGAAGTTCGGGGTGGCACCCCGACAGGTTCCCGATTTCCTCGGGCTCGCCGGTGACGCCGTCGACAACATCCCGGGTGTCAGGGGCATCGGACCGAAGACGGCCGCGGTGCTCCTCGACGCGTTCGGCGACCTGGACGCGCTCTTCCGGCGGCTCGACGAGGTCGCGGCGCTCCCCATCCGAGGCGCGAAGACGCTCGGTGCGAAGCTCGCGGCGCATCGCGACATGGCCTTCCTGTCGCGCGAGCTCGCGACGATCGACCGCGATGCACCGGCGCGGGCGGACCTGCGCGCGCTCAGGCTCGCGGGTGCTGACCCCGCGCTCGTCGACCCGTTGTTCGAAGAGCTCGGCTTCGATGGCATCCGTACGCGGATCACACGTTGGCGGTGACCCGCGCGCGCATCTTCTCGCTACGCTGTGCGCGGCCCCTGTTGGAGCACCGCCCGATGCGCATTCACGTCTTGTCCTCGCTGCCCTTGGCGATCCTCACCGCCGGCGCTCTCGCGCCTGGCTTCAGCCAGACCCAGGCGACCGATCGCAACACGTCCGGCGCGCCGCTCAGTTCGGAGGAGGCCGCGTTCGACGTGCTCCACTACGACCTCGAGCTGGAGGTGGACCCGAGCGCGCGGTCGATTGCGGGCCGGCTCACCATGCGTGCGCGACTCGTGCATCCGACGCAGCGCATCGCTCTCGCGCTGGACTCCGCGCTCACCGTCACCGCCGTGACGGACGCCGGCACGGGCGCGGCGCTCCCGTTCGAGCGCGAGGGGGGGCGGATCACGATCACCCTGGCAGGTGGCGGGCGAGCGCCCGAGCCGCCCGCGGAGTTCGCGATCGCGATCGACTACGGCGGCACGCCGCGCGTCGCGCCGAACCCGCCCTGGAACGGCGGATTCACGTGGGCGGAGACGGCGGACGGCAGCCCGTGGATCGCCACGTCGTGTCAGGCCGAGGGCGCCGACCTGTGGTGGCCCTGCAAGGACCATCCCTCGGACGAGGCGGAGTCGATGGACCTGCACGTGACCGTGCCGGCGCCGCTGGTCGTGGCGAGCAACGGCCGTCTCGTCTCGGTCGACGAGGCGGAGGGGAAGCGCACGTACCACTGGCACGTGTCGACGCCCATCAACAACTACGGCGTCGCGCTCAATATCGCACCGTACGAGACGATCGAAGCCGACTACGAGAGCACGTGCGGCGACACGTTCAAAGTGACGTATTGGGTCCTGCCCGAGAACCTCGAGCAGGGGCAGAAGCTCTTCCCCCAGTTCCTCGAGCACATGCGCTTCTTCGAGGAGCTCTTCGGACCGTATCCGTTCCGGGCCGACAAGTACGGCGTGGCCGAGACACCGCACCTCGGCATGGAGCACCAGTCGATCATCGCCTACGGCAACGGCTACCGTGAGAACAAGTGGGGCTACGACTGGCTGCACCACCACGAGCTATCGCACGAGTGGTGGGCGAACCTGGTCACGGCCGAGAACTGGAAGGATTTCTGGCTCCACGAGGGCTTCGGAACCTACACCCAGGCGCTGTACGTGGAGCGCCTGCACGGCTCGGCTGCGTATCGCGAAGTGATGGCCGGTCACCGGCGTGGACTGCGCAACGAGCATCCGGTCGCGCCGCGCGAGGACCGCACCACGACCGAGATGTACTTCTCCACGGACGGCCGAGTGGACAACGACGTCTACTACAAGGGCGCGTGCGTGCTGCACACGCTGCGCTGGCTGATCGGCAGGAAGGCGTTCTTCGAGAGCATGCGCCGCATGGCCTACCCCGATCCCGCGCTGGAGCAGACGACCGATGGGAGCGCGTGCCGCTTCGTCACGACCGACGACTTCAAGGAGATCGCGGAGCGGATCTCGAAGCGCGATCTGGGCTGGTTCTTCGACGTCTACCTCCACCAACCCCGGCTGCCCGAGCTCGTGCAGGAGCGGGAGGGCGACGAGCTCCGCCTCACCTGGAAGGTTCCGGACGGACTCGCGTTCCCGATGCCGATCGAGCTCCGGATCGGGGCGGACTCGCAGCGGGTCGAGCTGGCGGACGGGACGGCCGTGGTCACGCTGCCCGAGGGCGTGGAAGCGGAGATCGATCCCCTGGGCTGGGTCCTTCGGGCCCGCTGACCAGGCTCCAATGCGACGCCACTACCGCACGGCCTCCCCCTGCGAAGAGGAGCTCAGGGACAGAACGTAGCCGCCAGCCCGTCCGACAGGTTGAAGCCCGAGCCGCCCGCCTGGGGGTCGCGGTACCAGAGTTGGAAGAAATGCGTGGAGCCCGCCGTCACGACGTCGAGTGGCGGCTGGGTGAAGTCGAGCGGGCGCTCGTAGCTTCCTTCGCTCGAAGCCAGAAGCGGCGGATTGATGCGTGCCGTCACCGTGCCGATGCACAGGAAACCGTCGCCGAAGGGCACCTGTGCCGCCGTCGACCCGAAGAAGAACAGGCCGAACTGGAACGGGATAGCGCCCTGGGCGGTGAGGGAGAAGTCGTTCGCCGTCAGGCTGGGCGAGCCGTCGTAGCCGATCACCGCCCCGGGGCCGGCGGAGCTCGGAGCGGTCACGCAGTAGTTCTCGGCGCCGCAGATCGGCGTCGCGCACGGGCCCGACACCGTGGAGTACAGCGTGGACGGCGTCCCCGGCACGAATAGCCCGATCTCGGCCTGGGCATCGGCGGGGGGCCGGTCACCCGTGAATCCGAAGCTGGACATCGTCCCCCAGCGGATCACGCCCGCGTTCACGTTCATGGCGAACGTTTCGGTCGAGTGCCAACGCAAGAAGCCCCCCGACGTGTCCAAGGCCCAGTCGTCACCGCTCCAGATCTCGCCGCTGTGGGGGTCGACGTCGCGGTAGAAGCGATCCGTGATCTCGACTTGGGCGCACGGGATCGGAATCGCGAACGAGGCCGCCGCGCGGTCGGAATTCATGTTGTAGAGGGCGTATTCGTAGCGCCAGTGGCTGGCGTCCAATTGCTCGACGCGAAAGCCCAGGAAGTAGTAGCCGTGGACGTTGGCTCCGCCCTCGTGATAATTCACTACCTCGTTCACGACCGCCGACGGTTCGTACACGGGCCAGGCGAGGATGGCGGGCTCGCCGACGATAGTGGGGTTCCCGCCCGCGTTGATCGCGAGATTCGGAGCGACGGTGACCTCCCGCCACGACGCGTTGTTGCGCGCATTGCCCGCCAGTTGGTCGTCCTGGGCGAGGGTCAGCACTTCAGCGAGGTAGACCGCACCCGGGATTGCGAGGTCCGCGACCTCGACCTGTAGCCGCCCGCGGATCACGCCATTGCCCTGGGACGGGGGCGTGAACGGGTGAGTGTGGAAGCCGGTCGTCGCATCGAGGTCGGACTTCGCGCCGCCGCCCTGACCGTCGGTGATGCTCCCGGAGTTCGTGCTCGCGCACCCAACTCCGAGGGTGGAGCACGACGTCGGTATGCAAGTGCCGCAGGAGGCTTCGTTGACCGCGCAGAAACCGTGCTTCGGCCAGCTGTACCCGAGTTGCTCGATGCGTCCGCCCTGGATGCGATACAAGTTCTGCCCACTCACCGGGTGCTGGGCAGTCATCCCGGTCCACTCGATCGGCACGTCGCCGAGGTTGCAGGTCGTGAACGCAAACGTGTACGCGGCCGTGGTCTCGAACGTCCCGAAGAACCCGAAGCTGGAACCGATCTCGGACATCACGAGGTCCTGGGCGGCGACACTTCCGGCGAGGCAAGTGAGCGCGAGTGCCGTGAGCGTCTGCTTCATGGTGGTGTGGACCTGGGTTGAATCATGGGCCGGGGAGCGCGGGCGGGCACACGCGGCGGCGAAGCCGTCGTGGCTCCGCAGGCATTCTCGCGCCAGACGCGAAGTCTTCGGCCCGCCGGGCCGTCCGCCTGTCCGCGGGCTTGGCGAGACGCGGAGTGGTCGACCATGCCTCGTCGGTCCGAGGCACAGTCTCCCTAGACGGTAGCCTACGATATTCCAGTAGCCGCGCATCCGGCGCCCACCGGCGTCGGACCTTTCCGCACGGGAAAGGGCCCCCCCAACTGCTCGGAGAGGCCCTCGTTCGCCGTGGGCAGTTGGCCCACCCGCGCTCCTTCTCAGCCGTCGATCAGGGGCAGAACGTAGCCTCCAGCCCGTTGGACAGGTTGAAGAACGCACCGCCCGCGCCCGGGTCGCGGTACCAGTACTGGAAGTTCCAGGTCGCGCCCGGAAGGATCATGCCGTTGCCGGAGTTCATCGGCGCCTGGTTGAAGTCCAGGGGCTCGGTGTTGAGTCCGAAGATGTCCGAGGTCGTCGGCGGCTGGAGCCGGAAGATCTCGGAGCCGGAGACGCAGAGGAAGCCGTTCCCGAAGGCGAACTGAGTCTGGTTGTCCCCGTAGAAGAAGAGGCCGAACTGGGTCGGCGGAACGCCGGAGACCGT
>SMVQ01000070.1 GCA_004357655.1 Planctomycetota bacterium | reverse complement strand
GCGTATCGCAGCGGATACGCGGTCGGCGTCGCGCCTTGCCGGGAACGACGAGTGCTCGCCCAGAATGGGGAGTTATTGTTGCGCGGGCCCTTAGCTCACGAGTCCGCCGGCGCGATCCAGGCCTCGACGAGCTCATCGAGGACGTCGAGGGGCACCGGGCCGGACCTGAGGAGGACGTCGTGGAACACCCGGACGTCGAAACGCTCCCCGAGCCGGTCCTGCGCCCTCTGGCGCAGCTCGAGGATCTTCAGCATGCCGATCGTGTACGCCGTCGCCTGGGCGGGCATGACGATGTAGCGCTCGACGGCCTTGATGCAGTCCCCCTCGGAATTCGGGGTGTTCCGCCTCAGGTAGTCGATCGCCTGCTCGCGCGTCCATCGCCGATGGTGGATCCCCGTGTCGACCACGAGGCGGCAGGCGCGCCACAGCTCCATTGCGAGTCGTCCGAAATCGGAGTAGTCGTCCCCGTAGAACCCCATCTCCTTCGGGACCACCTCGGCGTAGAGCCCCCAACCCTCGCCGTACGCGGTGTAGTGGCCGTGCTTCCGGAACGAGGGCAGGCCCTCGAGCTCCTGCGCGATCGAGCTCTGCATGTGGTGACCCGGGATTCCCTCGTGGAACGCGAGCGCCTCCATCTGGTACCTGGGCATGGCGGTCATGTCGTACAGGTTCGCGTAGTACGTCCCCGGCCGGGAGCCATCCGGTGTCCCACGTTGGTAGAAGGCCTTGCCCGCGGACGCCGCGCGGTACGGCTCGACGGCCTTCACGACCATCGCAGCCTTCGGTCGCGTGAGGAACAGCTCGTCGAGACGCGCCTCCATGCTTTCCAAGATCGCCTTCACGTCGCGCAGATACGCGGCGCGCCCCGAGTCGTCGTTCGGATAATAGAAGCGCTCGTCCTCGCGCAGGAATCGGAAGAAGTCCTGAAGGTCACCTTCGAAGCGGAGCCCGATGACGATCGCGCGCATCTCGTCGTGGATGCGCGCGACCTCGGACAACCCGAGGGTGTGGACCGCCGCGGGGGTGAGCCTCGTCGTGGTGGCCTGTTCGAGGGCGAACCGGTAGAAAGTGTCTCCGTCAGGCAGTTTCCACGCGCCGGCGTCGGTAGTGGCCTCCGCGGATTGGCGTTCGAGCACGCCGATGAGCTCCTCGTAGGCGGGTCCCACCGAGAGCGTGAGCGCAGCGGTTGCGGCGCCGAGTAGCCGTTCGCGCGTGGCCTCGTCGAGGCGCTCGAGCCGGGCCAGCTTCGACCGGAAATCGGCGAGGATCGTGCCGTCGGCACCGGACGGCTCGAATGGCCGGCCGGCGAGGATGTTCCGGCAGTCCTCGATCACTCGGGGGAAGACGAACGCAGGGGGCAGGATGCCGAGCTCCTCGCGCAGCTCGAGGTTCTCGATGAGCTGATCGAAGAGGCGCGGTATGCCGTTCAGTCGTTCGACGTAGGCCTCGGCGTCCGCCACGTCGTCGATCCGGTGGAAGCTCTCGAGGAAGGCGGGGACATTCGCATGCACCCCGTGCATCTGATTCACGGGATAGTCGTGGAAACGCCAGGTGAATCGTTCGAGAGTTCGCTCCGCCTCGTACTCGAAGAGTCGATAGCTGAGCTGCGCGTCGCCATTCAGCTTCTCGAAGTCGAAGTCGGCGCGCAGGCGCTCGAGCTCGCGGGCCGTGATTTCGCGGTCCTCGCGGGCGTGCGCGTCGGAGATGTCGTCCCACGCGCCCTGGTCCCGTTGGATCCCCAGGCGGGCCTGAAACTGAGGCGACCGGTCGACCCGGGTGAGGAAGCTCTCTTCCAGGAACCGGTTCAATCGCGCGGATTCCCCGTGGACCGCCTCCGGGGAGTAGGCGATGGCGCCGCAGCCGGCGAGAGCTAGCAGGATGGGAGCGCAGCGCATCATTCGAGTGAGTATAGAGAGCACCCGGAGCGTCGCCGCAGCCCCACGTCCCGGTCTTTTTCGGCGACCCGGCCGCACCGCGTCGTTACTCTGCTCATCACCTCCCAGCAAGAATCTAGCGACATCCAGCCACCGTGACCCAGACCCCCAACTCGGACACCGTCACCGAGGGTATTCGCGTTCAAGCGGCGGCCCAGTACATGCCGCAGGAGTCCGATCCTGATCGCAGCCAATACGTCTACGTGTACCGGATACGGATCGCGAACGAGGGCGCGCGACGCGCGCGGCTCCTGTCTCGCCACTGGGTCATCGTCGACGGCCACAACAAGCGCGAAGAGGTGATCGGCGAAGGCGTGGTCGGGAAGCAGCCCGACCTGGGGCCCGGCGAGTTCTTCGAGTACAAGAGCTACTGCCCGTTACCCACTGAATGGGGGACGATGGAGGGCACATACCAGTTTAGGACTGAGGACGGGCACGAGTTCGAGGTCCGCATCGGACGGTTCTTCCTCGCGCCTACCGTCGAGAATTCGCTCGTCGCGGACGGCTAGTGGTGTGAGCTCCGAGACCGAGCGACTTCTCCGGATGGACTTGTCCATTGGAAACGCTGACTGGACCCCGACCCCGCACGGCCACTTCCTGGCCGATGTGCTCGCGGAGCGGTCGAAGCGTGCTCGAGCTCGGAGCCGGCTCGGCGTACCACACCATCCTCATGCTGGGGCAGGGGGCGGAGCGGATCGTGGCGACGGAGATTTCGCCGGAGCTCCTCGAGACGACGCGGCGGAACGTCGCATCGAACTGTCCGGAGGCGCGGAACGTCGAGTACCGGGTCGCGAACTGGCTGGACACGGAGGGCGAGTTCGACGTCGTCGTGTGCAACCCGCCGTTCTGCAAGAGCGGACAGCGGATACCGACGCTATTTCATCGACTCCCTCATCCTCGACTCGCACAAGCGCCTGCGGCCGAACGGCCGTATCGTGTTCGTGCAGTCATCGATGGCCGACATCGAGAAGACTCTCCGCCGCCTGAAGGAGAACGGGTTTGCGCCTGAGATCCTCGCCGAACAGGAAGGTCCATTCCGGGATTACTACTTCGCGGACTAGACCTTCATGCGGGAGATCGAGTCCGTGCCCAAAGGTTTCGCCGTGAGGGACGGCGTGCACTACGAGACACTGTTCGTCGTGGCGGCCCAACTGTAGCCGCGGCGGACGATTGGGTGCCTACCCCTTCGGCCCGCCGAAGGGACCTTTCCGCGCCCCGGTCTCCGCAGACTCCACCGGCTCGGTGCCCTTGGCCGGATCGTCCTCGGCGGGGCGCGCGTCCATGCGCAAGGGGACCGGGATGTCCACCGAGCGCAGGTGCAGGTCCCGCTGCGGGAACGGGATCGTGATCTCGCACCGGCGGAAGGCGGCGTCGATGGCGAACCGGAGGAAGCTCGCGATCCGCTTGCGATCGATCGGGTCCGCGACCCAGCAGAGCAGATCGAAGATGAGCGCGCTGTCACCGAAGTCCTCGAACCAGACCTCCGGAATGGGACGCTTGAGCACTTTGCCGTTGTCCTTCGCCACTTCGAGCAGCACCTTGCGGACGAGCGCCGTGTCCGAGCCGTAGGCCACGCCGACGCGGACTCGGATGCGCAGCTTGGAGTCGTCGTAGATGAGGTTGGTGACGTTCTGGGTGATGAAGTCCTTGTTGGGCACGAGGATCCAGACGTTGTCGCGGGTCTGAACGGTCGTGGAGCGGATCTGGATCCTCCGGACGATGCCTTCCGTGCCGCCGACTTCGATCAGGTCTCCGACCTTGAGGGGGCGCTCGAAGAGGAGGATCAGGCCGCTGATGAAGTTCGAGATGATCTCCTGGAGGCCGAAGCCGATGCCGATGGAGAGCGCCGCGACGACGTAGCCGAGCTTGTCGAGGTCGAAGACCCGGGACACGGCGAGTGAGATGCCGAGCGCGATCACGATGTACCCGACCAGCGTCGTGATCGTGTACTGCAGACCGGTGTCGAGGCTCGTCTTCGGCAGGATCAGATCCTGGAGCGTCGCCTTGAGGTGGCGCGCGATCCGGAGCGTCAAGATGAAGACGAACACCGCGACCAGGACGTCCCAATACGTGACGGCGGACGCGGGGTCCGCGTCGGTCTGGATGGGAATCGGAACGTTGAAGAAGAAGCGCAGGTCGCCGAGCCGGGCTCCGTTGACGACGAGCAACACCCAGAAGCCGGCGAGAAGCGTGCCGAACCGGAGCAGGAACCGTGTGAGCGCGAACGACGTCAGGCGGGACCTGCGGCTCTCGCTGTCCTCCTCCGGGTCCTGCATGCCGATGCGGAACGCACGGCCGGCCATGAACAGGGCGCCGTGATAGACGAGGAACCCCACGAGCGATACGAGCACGAGCCCCACCGAGACGCTCGTGATCAAGCTCGCCAGGATCTCGTAGTTCAGGGCGTACAGGATCAGGAGCCCAGGCACGAGGAGCACCACGAAGGGGTGCAGGAGCGTAGTGACGAGACGCAGCACCCGCCCGATGCGCGACTCGGGCAACATGCCGAGGAAGACCGAGCGGCGCACCAGGAGGGTGAGTAGCGTCAAGCCCACGAGGACCGAGTAGGCCACTTGCGCAAAATCGAGCGCGCCCCGGTTCTCGTAACCCAGGTACTCCAGCGCGAGGTGGGGAGGCCAGTAGGCGAGGGACAGGTAGATGAGAAACGTGCTCGCGAAGTAGAGCCGAGCCGCGTCATCGGGCGTGAGCCGCAGGAGCTTGCGTGCGTCGTACTTGAGCAGCTCCCGCGTAATGCGGCGCGCGACCATGAGTGCGGCGAACGTGATCCCCAGCCGAATGAGGAGGGCGCCCACGCCGACGGGCAGACTCGGGAGGATCTTCGCCGGCAGGAGGAACAGGAGGAAGATGCTGATCGAGCGCACGACACCCCGACCGAGGTAGATCGCCGAACGTGCCGTTCGGTCTTGCCGCTCCTCCCCGTCCGCCTGGGTCCACGCGATCAGCCGATGCGCGACCGCACGCTCGAGGATCACGAGCACGATCCCGGCGAGGAGCAAGAGCCCGAGACAAGCCAGGATCGATCGGGAGTGCGCCGGCTCGGCGAAGTAACCCACCATCTGGCGTGCGAGACCGATCGAGTAGGCGGGGATCTCGGACAGGTCCCTGAAGCCTTTCCGGATCGCCCGGACCGAGATAAGTGACCGGCCACGTAGGAATAGATTGGAGCGCCGGAGCAGTCTGATCGTATCCAGGCGTGCGTCGCGAAGTCGCTCGTGCTCGCGCCCGAGCCGCACGAGGAGCCCCAGCGTCTCGTCGATGACGCGCTGCTTCAGGGCGAGCTGCTCATGGAGCTCGCTCCGGATCTCGTCCCAATGCGCGCGCTCGTCGCTCCAGCGTGCCGCGATCTCGGCCGGGGCCAGATCGCTGAAGGTCTCCGCGTGGTCGAGGCGCGCCACCTCGATCCGCGCCTCGAGATCCTCGTCCAAGGAGCTCAGCTCGCGTTCCGCCTCGCTCCGCGCACCGCGGGTGGCTTCGACTTCCTCTTCGATGCCCTGGGCGACCTTCTGGAACTGGGGCCAGTCGACATCGCTCTGCAGCCTCAGGATCTCGGCGAGGACGTCCGCTTCGAAAGCCGCCTCGTCGTCCGGTCGCGAGGTACGTGCCTCGAGTTGGATCTTGGCCAGGTTCGCCGCGTCGAGCTCCTCGGTCGTCGTCGCTCCGCGTTGGGTGACGTCCTGGAGCGCGCTCCGGAAGATCGCTGTCTCCTCCTCGATCTCGTGCGACCGGACCTCCTGCTCCTTGAGGGAGCGGTCGAACGGGTACTCGGCCCGCTCGAGCTCGCGCTTCTTCTGCTCGACGCTCTCGCGCGCGTCACGTTCGGCGGCCGTGAGAATCGCCTGCAGGTACGCCTCCACGGCCTCCTTGACACCGCGCCTGAGCTCGAGGATCGCTTCCGTCTCGCTCAGCTCGGCTTCTCTGAGCGGCACGAGTTTGCCCAGGAACGGTTCCCGCTCGGCGAGGTAGGCGGACCTGGCCGCCAGCCCCGTCGCCGCCAGGTTGCCCGTCGCGATCTGGCGCCGTAGGAGGGCCTCCTCCTCGGGGTCGCTGTCGGGGGTGAGCTTCTGCAGCCACTGACCGACGTCCCCCTCGGTGAGCGCCAGCTCCTCGCGCGCGTCCGCGATCTCGACCGGAAGTTCCAGCAGCTCCTGCCGATACACCTCGAGCTCCTTGCTGAAGCGCGCGCGATCGGCGGTGGTCTTCTCGAGCGGTTGCGTGCCGACTTCCAGGACCCGCGCTCGCAACTCGTCGAGGTCGTTGATGCCACGCAGGGCATCGACCTGCTCATCGATGAGGCTCTGCCGATCCCTCGCGATCGCGGCGTCACGATTCCGCTCGGCGGCGAGGAGGTTCTCGGCCGTGACCGTCGGGGTGAGTTCCCTCTGAGCCGCCCACTGGGCCTCGAGCTCCAGGTAGTTCTCGAGCACCGAGCGCTCCCGGTTGATCGCACGCTGCGTCGAGGTGCGTCGCGGATCCTCCGCCGGGATCGCGGCGAACTCCTCCCTCAGCGTCGCGAGGCGAAGCTGGATCGCCTCGTCGTCGGGCAATCCATGGGGCGCGAGGACGCCCAGGATCCGGGCCTCGACATCGTCCTGAGCGGGAGCCGCCCCACCGGGGCTCTCGCCCTGGATCCACGCCGCGGGCCCGGCGCCCACGAGGAGGAGCATCCACGCGAGCAGGGCGACGCACCGAGCCGGCCGCGCTGCATCCCCTCTCGTGGTCATGCAGGGGATCCTACGCCCGTGCAATCGAGCGTTCAAAGACCGTGAATAGAGCGGGAGCCGCCCGGAGTATCCGGACGGCTCCCTCGATCGTCTGCCTGACGGACGCGGGTCAGTGCTGGTGGCCGCCGGCGGCCGCCTCTTCCTTCTTCTCCGGGATCTCGCTGACGAGCGCATCGGTCGTGAGCAGGAGGCTCGCGACGGAGGCGGCGTTCTGGAGACCGCAGCGCACGACCTTCGTGGGGTCGATCACGCCGGCCTTCGCGAGATTCTCGTAGGTATCGGTCGCGGCGTTGTAGCCGTAGCCCGGGCCCTTGCCCATCAGGACGTTCTGAACCACGACGGCGCCGTCCCTGCCGGCATTCTCGGCGATCTGGCGCAGGGGGGACTCGAGCGCGCGGCGGATGATCATCGCCCCGACGCGCTCATCGCCCTCCAATTTGAGCTGCTCCACGGGCTTGATGCACGCGAGCAGCGCGACGCCGCCGCCGGGGACGATGCCCTCTTCCACCGCAGCGCGCGTGGCGTGCAGGGCATCCTCGACGCGGGCCTTCCTCTCCTTCATCTCGGCTTCGGTCGCCGCGCCGACGTTGATCTGCGCAACGCCCCCCGCGAGCTTCGCGAGCCGCTCCTGGAGCTTCTCCTGGTCGTAGTCGGACTTCGTCGACTCGATCTCCGCTTTGATCTGGCTGATCCGGCCCTGGATGTTCGCCTTCTTGCCGCCGCCCTCGATGAGTGTCGTCGTGTCCTTCGTGACCACGACCTTCTTGGCCGTGCCGAGGTCGGAGAGCTTGGTTCCCTCGAGGGAGCCGCCCGTGGCCTCGAACACGGGGTTCCCGCCCGTGAGGATGCCGATGTCCTCCATCATCGCCTTGCGGCGATCACCGAACCCGGGCGCCTTCACCGCGACGCACGGGAACGAGCCGCGCAGGCGGTTGACGACCAGTGTCGCGAGGGCCTCGCCCTCGACGTCCTCGGAGATGATGACGAGCGGGCGCCCGGACTGGGCCACCTGCTCGAGCAGCGGGATCATGTCCTTGACGGAGGAGATCTTCTTCTCGTGCACGAGGATGTAGGCGTCCTCGAGCACGACCTCCATGGTCTGGACGTCGGTGATGAAGTGCGGGGACAGAAAGCCCTTGTCGAACTGCATGCCCTCGACCCAATCGACCTCGGTGTCGAGCGTGCGGCCCTCCTCGACGGTGATCACGCCGTCCTTGCCGACGCGGTCCATCGCCCGGGCGATCATCTCGCCGATCTCGGAGTCGTTGTTCGCCGCGATCGCGCCGATCTGGGCGATCTCCTCGTGGCCCTTCACGCTCGTCGACATCTTCTTCAATGCTGCGACCGATGCGGTGACGGCGGCATCCAGCCCGCGCTTCAAGGCGATGGGGTTCGCCCCGGCGGTCACGTTCTTCAGGCCTTCCTCGAAGATCGCCTCGGCGAGGACCGTCGCGGTCGTCGTGCCGTCGCCCGCGGCGTCGTTCGTCTGCGCCGCGACCTGCTTCACGAGCTGCGCGCCCATGTTCTCGTACGCGTTCTCGAGCTCGATCTCCTTCGTGACGGTGACGCCGTCCTTGGTGACCGTCGGGCTACCGAAGGCTTTCTCGATGATGACGTTGCGACCGCGCGGGCCGAGTGTGATCTTCACTGCACGGGCGAGTTTCTGGACGCCGATGCGGATGTACTCCCGCGCCGAGGCGTCGTAGGTGATTTGCTTGGCTGCCATGATTGTTGCTCCGCTTGCGTTCGGGATGGGCGGTCGGGCTCAACCGATGATCGCGAGAATGTCGTCCTCGCGCATGATGAGGTACTCGTCGCCGTCGACCTTGACGTCGGTGCCGGCGTAGGAAGTGAAGAGAACGTTGTCACCCACTTTGAACGTGAACGTGCTGCGCTCGCCGCTATCGAGGAGCTTGCCGTCGCCGAGGGCGACGACGACGCCCTCCTTGGGCTTCTCCTTGGCGCTCTCCGGCAGGAGGATGCCGCCCGCCGTCTTGGACTCGGGTTCGAGGCGCCGCACGACGACTCGGTCGGCGAGGGGACGGATCGCGATCTTCTTGGACTTGGTCTTCGTGGCCATGGTCGGAATCTTCTCGGGTTCAGCGGATAGGGGTCTATGAAAGGAAGGAGTGTTCCGGCGCGCGCGCCGGATGGTTCAGGCGATGGGGGACTCAGGCGGCCGGGCCCCAGTGCTCTTCGAGCACGCGTTGCACCTCATCGCGCAGGAGGTCCGGCTCGACGGGCTTGCGCAGGAATGCGCTCGCGCCGGAGCGCAGGGTGTAGCGCGCGAACTCGTCCGAGGCGTCCCCGGACCAGATGATGCAGGGCACGGAGAGCGTCTCCTCACGCAGGGTCTGGAACACCTCGAACCCGCCCTGGCCCGGCATGTGCACGTCCAGGAGGGCGAGGTGGATCGACGAGCCGCGCAGGATCGCGAGCGCCTCGTCCCCGGTCCCCGCCTGCACCACGTGCAAGCCGAGCGGACCGAGCAGCTCGGCGGCGCCGGTGCGGACCTCGACGTCGTCGTCAGCGATCAGGATTCTGCGGTCGATGGACATGGAGAACTCGTGCGGTCGCTCCGAATTGCAAACGGCGTGCCGCTGCCGGGGCCGGCCGCGACGATCGGCGGCCTCGCTCCAAGTCTCCACCCGGTAAGGCTTTGAGTCCGACCGGCGCGCTCGCGCGTGGTCGCGCATCGACGGGCCGCGCTGCCACTCTGGCAGGTAAGTCCGGGGCGGCTCAGGGCGCCTGTCAGGATGACAGTGCGGCCCCGAGCAGCTCGTCGAGGCTCGTCCCGGCCGGTCGCGCCGTGATCCCCAGCCGCCCGAGATCGGCGGCCGTCGGCACGAATCGGAGCGCCCGGAGCCCGAGGAGGTTCTCCCGCGTGATGGGCAGGGGGATGCGCAGGAGCTCGGTCGCGCGCAGGAGCGCGAGCGCCGGCGCCATCGGGAGCGGGACGAGCGTGCACGGCCGACCGAGGCGGGCCGCGATCGCCAGGAGCAGCTCGCGGTACGTCAGGCCCTCGGGCTCGGCGACCGCGAGGCGCCCGGTGAGGTCCTTCGCGAGCGCGCGCTCGACGGCCGCGCAGCAGTCGGCCTCGTGCAGGGTCTGGAGGATCTGCCGCCCGCCCTCGAAGACCGGCACGAAGCGCGCGCGCGCGACCGCGTCCACGAGGCGCCGGAACAGGCCGTCACCTTCACGCGCGAGGACGAGGCCGAGGCGCAGGACGAGGTCGCGCTCGGGGTCGAGCGTCCGTTCGAGCGCAAGCTTGCTCCGGCCGTAGTACGAGCGCGCGCCCTCGTGGGCCGACAAGCTGGAGAGGAACACGAAGCGCGGGACGCTCGCGGCGCGCGCCGCCTTCAATACGCGTCGCGTGCCTTCCTCGTTGACGCGCCGCGCCTCTTCGAGGCTCGTCGCGCGCGTCGCGTAGGCCGCGTGCACGAGCGCGTCGGCGCCATCGATGCCCGCGTCGTCGAGCGCGTCGGGCAGGTCGCAGCGGTAGGCGCGCACGCCCTCGATCCGTGACGCGAACGCAGCGGGCTCGCGCACGAGCGCGCGCACCTCCCAACCCCGTGCGTGGAAGTGCGCGACGAGCCGCTGTCCCAGAAAACCGCTCGCACCCGTGATCGCGATCGTGCCCGTCTCCATCAGGCGAGCTCGTTCGCGAGCAGCGTCCCCACGCGGTCGGCGTTGGCCATGATCGTGAAGGTGAGCCCCTTCGCCGGCAAGTAAGGGAAGACCGCGCCGTCGGCCAGGTGGACGCGCCGCGTCCCCCGTACCCTGCAATCCCGGTCGCAGGTGAGCCCCTTGCCTTCGGGCCCGAACGGAATCGTCCCCGCGTAGTGGATCGCGGAGCCGTGTCCGGGTCGGATGCGTTTCAGCGCGAAGCAGCCCAGGCGCCGGAAGAGCGCGAAGAGGCGGCGTTCCTCGCGGTCGTGTCGGAGCGCTTCCGCGTCGTCCAGCCGGTAGTCGATCGCGAGCCGATCGGGCCCGCCTTCCGGGCCGCGGTGCAGCACGCACGTCTTCCGCGCCGAGGGCCGGTCCTCGTGGTGGATCCCGAGGATGCCGAGCACGGGCTGCAGGCGCCGTAGGATCGCGCGCGCCTCGCGGTGACCGATCGGCGCCTCCTTCATGAGCTTGAAGAGCAGCAGCGAGCGATAGGAGTAGTACTGGGCCTGCACGATGCGCCCGTCCGCCGCCTCCGGCCGGTAGATCGCGGTGAGCTGGGCGAGGCTGTGCCGCTCGTCGCGTGCTTCGCGGCCGAGCATGCCGACGTTCAGGACCGGCGCATACGTGTACGGGTTGCAGAGGATCGGAACCGGTGTCCCGTAGCGATCGAGGGAGCGCAGAACGATCCGTACCGTGCCGAGCGCTCCGGCGGCGAGCACGAGCGCGCGCGCGCGATGCTCCTCGCGCTCACCCGTGTCGGCGTGCGTCGTCGTGACGACGACGCCGCTCTCGTCCTCGCGGAAGGCCGAGACGAGCCGGCGGTCGCGCAGCTCGAAGCCGTCCTTCGCCGCCAGCTCATCGAGCGTCCACCGCGGCCGGTACACGGCGCGGCGGTCGTCGGCCCAGAAGTCCATGTCGAAGTAGCGGTGGGGCCCGCGCCCACGGTGCTCGCGCGTGCACGCGGCGAGGCGCGTCCTGCCCACGAACAGGCCCGCCGCGTTCAGCCGTTCGCGCTGCGCGGCGTAGCGCGCCATCACGCGCTCGGCCCCGGAGTCGATCGCCATCGCCGGCATCATCGCGCGGCACTCGCCGAGGAAGGGCCGGAGGTCGTCGTCGTCGTCGCCCGCGACGCCGATGCGCTCGGCCACGGCCTCGTAGTGCGGCGCGAGGTCGGCGGCGGAGATGGGCGCGCCCGCGAGGTCCGCGTCGTCGAACGGAAACACCCCCGCGCCCCAGCCCGCCGCGAGCCCGCCCTTCGCGAGGCTCTCCGTCGCCGAAAAAGTCGCGGAGTCCACCGGCGTGAGCCGCTCGGTGTCCGCGGGGATGAAGAGCCGCGGCGGCGTGAGCTGCGCGCCGACGCGGATGCCACCGAGGGTGATGCCCTCGAAGCGATCCCCCAATAGATAACGGTGCTGCGATTCGTCGGTCGTGCGCAGGGCGAGCCACGGCTCGGACGGGACGAGGGACGCGTACTCGCGGTCCTCGTTCCCGTAGTCGAGCATCGCGACCTCGAGCCCGCGCTCGACGAGCGGCCACGCGGCGTGAACCCCGCCCGCCCCGGAACCGACGACGAGCACGTCCGTCACGCGCGCAACCCCGGCAGGACGCGGACGAGGACCATGCCGCCGGCGACGCGGAACACCGCGACGAACCCGAGCACGGCGAGCTCGAGCAAGAGCACCGGCCCCGAGCGCTTCAGCGGCAGGAAGCGCGCCCCAAACCGCGTCGTCGTCTCGAGCACGGCGGACATGACGAGAACCTTGTCGCGGAGCAGGGAGGGGGCCTGGCGGCGCGCCTCGACGGCGTCGAGGAACGGGAGCGTCCAGGGGCGGGCGAGACAGGTCGCGAGCAGCGCCCGTTCGCGCGCGGTCGACTCGCCGCCGAGCAGGGTCCGGTTCGCCGCGGCGTAGCGCGCGGAAACCTCCGGCGTGGGCTCGTCGCGGATCAGGTACCGCGTGAAAGCGACGGCCTCGGCCCGCAGCCGCGCCTCGTCCTCGGCCTCCGGGACCGTCTCCGCTCCGTTTCGCATCGTTCGGCCCGCCCGTTGGCGGCCGTCGCGAGGGTCCGTGACGTCGAATAACGAGTCAAGGCTTCTCCCAAGGGACCATGACTTCCTTGGAGCAGGGCGCTCCTGACCAGCTCGGTGACCGATGGCTTGCGGACAACCTGATCCTTGTCATGGCCCTCGCCGGCCGGGCCGAGCGGATCGTATCTGGCGCTCGCGCGGGCATGCTGAGTCTGCAAGCGGTCTCGGGCATCCCCGTCGTCATTGCCAGAGAAGCGCTCGGACGTCTCGGGGTGGCCCACGAATGAGCGACGTGTCGAGCCCCGTTCGGGACCAGGTCGTTTCAGGCTCTCAGCTCGTCGGGAGCTTGCGGTCGCGCTCGGGCGTCCCCTTGCGCGCGTAGTAGGCCGTCCACCAGGCTCCCGCCTGCTCCTGCGTCCAGCGCGGAATCGACTGGATCGAGTCGAGGGTCGCGAGGATCGCGCGCATGCTCGCCGGACGATTCTCCGGGTCTTTCTCCAGGCAGGCCATGACGAGCCGCTCGAGCTCCTCGTCGATCGGCTGTCCGAGGAGCTCGGAGGGTGGAGCCGGCGTTTCGCGCAGGACTTTGTCGAGCAGCTCGGCGGAGCTGTGGCCCTCGAAGATCTCCTTCCCCGTCAGCAGGTTGTAGGCGACCGTCCCCAGGGCGTAGATATCCGAGCGCGCGTCGACGGCGGCGGGGTTCAGCACGCGCTCGGGCGCGATGTACAAGGGCGTCCCCGTGAGGACGCCGGCCGCCGTCAGACGGAGGTCGGATTCCGGGTCGACGTCCGCGACCAGCCCGAAATCAAGCACTTTGATCACGTCGTTTTCGCCGCCGCGCTGGCAGATCATGATGTTCAGGGGCTTGATGTCGCGGTGGATCAAGCCGACTTCGTGAGCCTCCGCGAGCGAGAGGCAGGCCTGCTTCAGGATGTGGACGACGCGCGCGGCAGGCTGCGGTCCGTCCTCCGCGAGCAGGTCCGCGAGCGTGAGCCCGTCCAGGTATTCCATGGCGTAGTAGAAGACGCCGGTGTCCTCGTCGTGACCGTAGTCGTAGACCTCGATCGTATGTGGGTTGTTCAACTGGCTGGTGACCTGGACCTCGCGCTCGAAGCGGCTGATGCTCTGGGCATCGATCGATTCGGTGCTCAGTATCTTCACGGCCGTGTCACGCAGCAGCATGGAGTGCCGCGCCTTGTAGACCTTGCCCATGCCACCCTCTCCGATCTTCGAGAGCAGCGTGTACTGCCCGAGTTGATCGGCCTCCATGCGCTGGCGCATCACTTTCATCGCGTAGGACAGACCCATCACGGACAGGGTGATGAGCACGATGAGGGCGAACATGCCTCCGAATGCCATGAGCAGAGGGCGGGCCAGCCGCAGAGCCCTGCTCGACCGGAACTCGACCGCGAGTCCGATCCGATACTCCGGGAGCCAGGTCCACGCGCCGAGCACCTCGAGACCCAGGAAGTTGCGGTAGCCCTCGAGATCGACTCCGGACTCGCCGGCGAGCGCCGACGCCGCCATGCGCGTCAGGGGCCAGGCGGCCTTCGGCGTTTCGTTCCGGAAGCCCTGGGTGAGGTCGCCTCCAGGGTCGCGCAACTGGACCCGCAGGGGGGCCCTCGCGTCGGGCTCGTCCGGCACCAGCCCGACGGCCTTGAGCTCGGGCAGGTGGATGGTTCCGGAGATCAGCATCCCGGTCTCGTCGAAGGCAAAACCGTCCCAATCCGACTCACCGGACGCACTCCGGAACATGCGCTCGAAGATCAGCCGCGGATCGTAGATCAGCAGCAGCACCACATCTGCGCTGCCTTCGCCCGCGCCGAGCGACCTGGCACCGAAAGTGACGGGGAATAGAACACTCTCGTCGGCATCCTTGAGGAGTCGGTGTCTTGCGATCGGAAGTTGTCGGACGGGCTCGCCAGCGAAGGCAGGTTCCAGAATCTCGGTGCCCTTCGCGGACAGTTGTCGCCCGATATCCTCGTCGGCCTCGGCGGTGAGGATGCGGCCCGAGCGATCCACGATCCAGAAGGCATGAATGTCGAGCCCCTGCCGCAGTGGATGGAGGATGCTACGAATCTTCACCGCTCGCCCGGAGTCTCGAAGCGCGCGCGCATCCATGTCCCCGTCAGCCGCCTCATCCGCCAGCCCCTGTGCTTCGAGAATGAGCACGGGCACCGACGAGAAATACTCCAAAGCGCGCCGACGCATGTCGATCATGAGGTCGATGTCGGCCGAGTTGTTTTCCAGGTAGGTGGCGAGCCCTTCCTCGACGAGCTGCTCGATCCCCTCCTGGATGGACTTGTAGCTCCAGAAGCCCGTCACCGCGAGGAACACGAGCACGAGGCACGGCCCCGCCGGTGACTGCATGGCGTGCACCCAACGCTCGACCCATGCGAGCCCACGTCGATGGACCTTGCCCTTGATCCCGGTAGTCTCGTGGCGAAAGGTCGGTCCGTGGCGGCGCATGGAACCCGACTCGTCCGCGTTCGAAGGCAAGATCCCGGCCTGTCGTTTGGGGCTCACGACCGCTGGCTCAGTCCGACATCTCGACGATCGCTTCCAACTCGGGCTTGATGTCCATCGTCAGCGCCTTGTTCGCGGTCAAGACTTCCGTCTTGGCTTGAAAGACCCGCTTGCCCGCGGCAGCTTGCGCGCGACGCGCCCGCTCGTACCAGCCCTCGCGCATCACGTGCAGGATAGGAGCGTTCAAGCGCTCCGAATCGCGCTTGGCCTTGTACTCGATGTTGATGGCCTTGAGATTGTCATCGAGCGCGCGCAGGAAAGCCTTGCGGTGCGTGTCGTCCACCTGAGTGGCGAACTCGACCCGGAACAAGTAGCGGCCGCGGGCGATGTCCGCTTCCGCCTTGAAGTGGCCGGGGACCGTGCCCGTGGCCTTGGAAGCCAGTTGCACGGAGAGGATGACTTGATTGACGCTGACTTTCTCGCCGGTGATGTTCGTCATGCCGCGCCCCTTGCGCAGGAAGACGATTTGCGGGTCCGTGTTGTAGTGCCCCTCGACCCGGATCACGTCGTTGATGTCGTACCGGTAGAGGCCGCCCGTCGTCGACACGAAGATGTAGTACTCCTTGCCGACCTCGATCTGGTCGGCCGTGAAGACGTTCCACGAAGACCAGTCGTCCTTCTTCGACTCGAGATCGTCCACCTCGACGAACTCGAAGAAGTTGCCGGCGATCGTGAGTGCACCTTCGCTACCTTCGTCCGACAGGGGAACCGATCCCCGCACCTCGCTGGAGAGATAGCCCATGTCGCGCACGGGGATCGGACGCGTGCCATCGGGGTCGAACCAGTCACCGAACTTGTCGACGTAGTGGCCGACTGTGCCACCCTTCCAGCAACCGATCAGGCTGAGCCGCTTCCAGTAGTCGGCGGGCAGGAGCTTCCCTCCGCGCAGAGAGCGCGCGTCCGCGAGCTCCTTCGCCCGGCCCGGATCCGGCTTGAACCGGGCCGTGAGCGTGCGCCGAATCTCCGGCTCGATGTCGAAGTTCTGGGAGAGCGTTCCGTCGCGAACGTCGCGGATGATCTCCTCGGCGAACTGATCGGCCTTCTCGCTCATCTTCAGGACCGAGGAGGGGTTGGCCGTCACGAGCAGGCGCACGTCCGCGGCGACGCCGGCGCGCATGATCGCGTAGTACTTCGCCTCGTAGTCGGCGATCTCGAAGACCGGGTAGGGGATCGGGTACGCCCGGCGCACGAGCCAGTTCTGGTCACGGTACATCTGACCTGACATCGAACCGAAGGGGACGCCGCTGGGCACGTGTCCCTCGATGGCGGGGGAGACGAGCGACAGGATCTTGCTCGAGAAGATGTCCGGGTGCGCGCGCTGCGCCGTGTGCAGCCAGGTGCGCATCACGTCGCCCTGGGCCTGGCCCTGGCAGCTGGGTGTGAGGGGGATGTACTTCGGATCGCCGGTCGTGCCGCTCGTCTGAGCGAACATGATCGGATCCTCGACGGTGAACACGCCCTGCGCGCCCTCGGTGACGCGCGTCATGTCCGCCTTGATGTCCTCGTAGCTGATGATGGGGACCTCGCGCTGCCAGTCATCGAGGGTCTCTATCGAGCCAAAGCCGTGCTTGCGCCCGTACTCTGTCTCGGCGTTCTTGCGGATCATCGCGAGGATCAATTCGCGCTGGGTCGTCGTGGTATCGAGAGTGGCTGCTTCGAAGCGTTGCGCGGCCTTCTTGGTCGCGAGTCCGAAGACGAGGCTCGTGAGGGACATGGGGGGGGCTCTTTCGCTCTAACTGGGAAGGTTGAAGCTATCCACGCGGCGCGCTTCGACTCGTTCGAGGAGCAGGTCGACGCCCAGTCCCGGTGCGGTCAGCGCCGGAGCGAAACCGCCCGGTCCGACCGTGACGTCGGGATCGGTGATGTCCTCCTCGAGGAGCAGGCCGCCGTAGGAGCCCTCGCACCAGATCGGGCTGCAGCGCGTTGCGAACTGCCGGCCGGCGGCCGACAGGATCCCTGTCTCCCCGACCTGGGCGCCGAGCTGACAGCGCAGCCCGGCCTCGTCGGCCACGCGCTTGATCCGCCCCGCGTTGATGAGCCCGCCGCACTTGGAGACGCGGATGTTGAAGATGTCACAGCCCTTCCCTTCCGCGTACTTCTTCGCGTCCTCGAGCGAGCACAGGCTCTCGTCGGCCACCACCGGCGCGAGCCCGGCCGCCGTGACCGCCTGCATGCCTGCGAAGTCATCGGCGGGGACGGGCTGCTCGATGCCCTCGATGCCGAACGCCGCCATGGCTTCGAGTTGGCGAATCGTCTCGTCCGCGTCCCAGGCCGCATTCGCATCCAGGCGCAAGCGAACGTCCGGGCCGAGGATTTCGCGCGCGATCTCGAGGAGCTGAAGGTTCTCGTCGAGCGTGATGACCGTCTTGATCTTGACCGCGTCCACGCCGAACTTGCGCATGAAGCCGCAGCGTTCCTTCACTTCATCCGGGTCCGCGGTGGCGAGCACTCCGCTGTAGCGCGCCTGCTCCTGGACCACGGGGCCCAGCACATCGCCGGCGCTGCGGTCGGTCGCCCGTCCCACGAGGTCGAGCACCGCCAGCTCAGCCGCGCAGACCGCGGCCTGCTGGTTGCGCGCGAGCTCGTCGAGGATCTCCGTGAGGTGCGCCGTCACCGTCTCGAAGGAGTCGAGCTCCCGCCCGACCAGGCGTGGCAGGATGTGCTTGGTCAGGTCCTCGCGTACGCTCGCGATGCTCTCGCCGGTCACGTACTCGCGCGGACAGCACTCGCCCCAGCCGGACTGCCCCGCGTCGCTGTCCGCCCGCACCAGGATGTTGCGCGCGTGCTTGCGCTTCGCCAGCGCATGGTCCACCGACATCCGCAAGGGGATGTCGACCGTGATGACTTCGAAGCCTGTGATCCGCATGTGTTGGACTACCCCGGGTCCTGGTCGGCTATCCGGAGCTCGAGCCACGCTGCTGCGTCCGCGACGAAGCGGTCGGTGGCGTCGAACTGGATGGAGTGCGTCTGCTCCTCGTAGGTGATGACGTCGAAGATCGTCTGCGAGCCCCGCTGCAGGAACTCCACGTTGCCCTCGCTGTCGATGATAGTGTCCTTGCCGGCGAGAAACATGAGGATCGGCAGGCGATTGCGCTCGATTTCGTCGGCGAGGAACCCGTCGAGTTGGTGGCTCTCCCAGAAGAATCGGGCGGTGACGCAGTGCAGCCGCAGGGGGTCCGCGATGATCCGCTCGAGGTAGAACGGCGTCGTCGTGAACATCTGCGGCTCGATGGGCGTGTGGAAGAGGGCGGTCTTGTTGAAGAAATTGCCCAGGAAGATCCCCACTTTGGTCGCGAAGCTCACGTCGACGATGGCGACGATGCCCGGCGTGATCAGGATCAAGCCGTCGACGTCTTCGGGGTGGTAGAGCGCGTAGGCCGGCGCCAGCTTCCCGCCCCAGGAGAGACCGATGAGGTAGACGTGCTCATAACGCTCGTGCAGGGGCTCGAGGAACGCATGGATGTCGGCGATCATCAGTTCGGTGCTGTCGACGTAGCCCGAGAGGAAGCCACGATTCTCGCGGTTGATGCCGCTCCCGCGCCGATCGAGGCAGTAGACGTCGAAGCCCTGGCCGCACAGTCCGTCCGCGGCCGCGTTGAACCATCCGGCGTGGCTCTCGATACCGTGCAGGTAGACGAGCGCTGCCTTGGGGTCGGCTGTCAGGTGCGCGATGTAGCCCAGCGTGGCGCCGTCCGCGGCCGCGCATTCGAGCTCGGAGCGCGTCGTGCTCGGATCCTCCGACGTGTAGTAGACGATGGGTTCTGCGTTCGGGTCGAAGGCTGGACAGGTCGCGGCGCACGAGTTCAGGGGAGCGCATGACACAGCGGCAGCGAGGAACTTCGCCCATGTCCACCGCGTCCACCGGCCGGCGGGCTCGCGGTCGCACGCGGCCCGGTTCGACGCAATGGCGCGCCTGCGAGGAGAATCGAGCGAGGAGAACATGGGCAGGCGCGCGGTTGGGCCCCGTATGATACCGGCGCGCAGACACGTGAACGAGCCCAGTCCGTGAGAACCGACCCGTTCTACTACGGTCTGCTCTTCGGCCCGCTCGCGTGCAGCGCACCCATGCTCAAGCGCGAAGCTCTAGCGGAGATTGTCCTGGCCCGCGGGCCTCTACCGGCCGGCTCGCTCCAGTCGGCGGCGCGAGGTGAGATGTCACTCTCGGCGGGACCGGCCTGGATGGGTGATGTCGCGCCCGAGCGGCAGCCCACCTTCGCCGGCCTGCGCACGACCGGCGCGGAGATCGAGTTCGCGCTCGTGCTGGAGTGCGATCCGGATGCCGACCGGCTGGTGATGCGACCGTTGCCGTCGGGCGAGTCCCCCCTGGACGCACTCGCCGATCCGGATCGTCGCGCGCGCATTCGTTCATGGATGGCGACCCATGCGGCCGGCGAACGTCCTGGCGACTTGCTCGAACTCTCGCTCGCGAACGCGATCGCCACGAAGCGCCTGGGGCCGCCCCTGCCGGAGCCGCGACACATCTTCGGCGTGACGGCCAACTTCCCGAGCCATCTCGTCCACGACCTGCGCGTCGACGCGCTCCACATGCGACTCGACGCCCTGCGGGCAGCCCGGCCGCGGGTCTTTCTCAAGCACCCCGCGACCGCTCCGGCCGGCTACGAGAACGCCGCCCAGCACGGTTTCGCCGGGCTCTCAGGACCCTACGACGGGATTCAGTATCCGGCGACGATCCCGGTGCCGCTCGGCGCGGAGGGCGCGCCGGTCCCGGTCGAGCTGCGGCTGGACTACGAAGTCGAAGTCGGCGCCGTCTTCGCGCGCGAGCTCACGCCCGAGTTCGTGCGCACCGCGAGCGACACGGAGATCCGCGCTGCGATCGCAGGCTACGTGCTCGCGAGCGACGCCAAGGCGCGCAATCCGCAGGTCGCGGATCGCTTGCGGAGCCTGAGGGAAGAGCCGGATGCGAACGGCGAGCCCTACCGCGTGGCCGACGAAGAACTCGAGGAGCGGCTCGGCCATTGGAGCACCGAGACCTGCGCCTGGTGGAGCTACGCCGCCAGCTTCGGAAACTTCGCGGCGTTGGGCCCCTTCCTGATCGCCGCGCCGGAGGACGGCCTCCTGCCAGGGCGCGCGATGGTCCTCGCGCGCAGCTACGTCGCCCCGCCCAAGGGGCTCGAGCCCGGAGTCCTCTACCTGCGCCAGTGCTCGGAGACGACCGAGTGCGCGGACGCACGCGACGCACTCGTCTGGGACGTGCCGACGATCGTGCGCTCGATCCTCGCCGAAGGCAGCGTCATCCCATTTCCGGACGGCAAGCCGCGCATCGCCGCCGGGGACGTGATCTGCCTCGGCACTCCGGGCGGAACGGTCATCACCGCGCCGAGGATTCCGCGTGTCGTTCGCTGGGCGCTGTTCTGGTGGGACGACGAGCACTGGCACGACGCATTCTTCGGGAAGAACGCGCACCTCTACCTGCACGACGGCGATGTCGTCTTCCAGTGGGCGGAGGGCCTGGGCTATCAATCGCACCGCCTCGAGCGCGCGACATCCCCGAATTGACTGGCGCGCCACCTCCTCATGAATCGGTCGGGCCGGCGGTAAGGGCCCGTCCGGGAATAACCGCAAGGTTTCGCCGGCGCTCCATCCAGGTAGCTTCCCGGTTCGGTCGGACCGCTCCGGGGAAGCGCGGCTCGGGGCTCTCGTTCGGTGGGCTCTCAGCGATCGGGCGGTTCTCGGGAAGCCACGCTGCTTCCCCTTAATTCTCCAGAAAAAAACCGCACGCTCGCGAGCATTTCGCGACTCTATTGAATGAGTCGTGAGCGTCGGACCTACCACGCTCCGGTGTGCTGGAGAACCCCCATGGACGATCACGAGAGTCCCACCGAAGGGCCGCCGGACGGCTCCGAGCCGGCCGAGGACCGGATTTCGAAGATCGTCGAGGAATTCGCGTTCCGATTCCTCGATGACGAGACGATCGACATCGACGCCTTCTGCGCGGAGTACCCCGAGGAGTTCCGCGGAGAGATCCGCACGCGTTGCCGCGACGCGCAGAAGATCCAGCGCTCGCTGCGCAGGGCCGGGAGCCACTCGGAGACTCCCTCAGAGCAGATCGGTGAGTTCCGTATCCTGCGTGAGCTCGGCCGCGGCGGCATGGCCATCGTGTACCTCGCGCGGCAGGAATCCCTCGGCCGCGAGGTCGCCCTCAAGGTCCTCGCCCTCAACCCCAGCGTCTCGGTGCGCACGGTCCAACGCTTCCACCGCGAGGCCACGTCGGCGGCCAAGCTGCATCACCCGAACATCGTGCCGGTGTATTCCGTCGGCGAGAGTGACGGCGTGCTCTACATCGCGATGGAGTACATAAAGGGTGAGACCCTCGCCGAGCACTTGCGAGCCGAGCAAGGTAGCGAGGGGGGCGAGCCCGTCGGGCTCGGCTGGCAATTCGCCGACGCCAATGGCAAGAGTTTTTCCGCGCAGGTTGCCGAGATCATCGCGCGCATGGCCGAGGCGCTGGATTACGCCCACGAGCAGGGCATCATCCACCGCGACGTCAAACCCGAGAACGTCCTGATCGACGAGCTCGGCCACCCGCACATCGTCGACTTCGGCCTCGCCAAGGACATCGCGGAGGAGAGCATCTCGATGTCGGGCGACCTCGCCGGCACGCCGTACTACATGAGCCCTGAGCAGGCGATGGCGAAACGCGTGAAGGTGGATCACCGCACGGACATTTTCTCGCTCGGCGTAGTGATGTACGAGATGCTCACGCGCTGCAAGCCGTTCCGGGGCGACACGCTGCAGCACATCCTGTACGAGATCTCGTTCAAGGAGCCGCAGCCCGTGCGCCAGCTCAACCCCAGCGTGTCGCGCGACCTCGAGACGATCTGCCTCAAGGCGATCGAGAAGAAGCCCGATCACCGCTTCGACACGGCAGGCGAAATGGCGCGCGACCTGCGCCGCTTCCTGAACCACGAGTCGATTCAAGCGCGAGCTCCATCGCTACCGGAGAAGGCGCGCCGGGCGCTGGTGCGGCATCGGACCTTGACGAGTGTCGCCGCGGTCACCTTGATCGCAGCGGTAGCGACGCCCCTCATCGCCGGGTGGTGGTCGGACAAGCAGCGGATCGTGCAGGCGATGGAGCCGATCCGGGCGCTCTTCGACGTCGAGAACGTCCTCGACCAGTCCCTCGAGGGCATCATGGCGACGCAGCACATCGCGCGTGCGCTGCTGGACGGTGATGCCGCGGGACCCGAGGACCGGGGCCTTGCAGAAGAAGTCCTGGAGCGAATAATTGGCCCGCTGCGTGATCAGCTCATGGGCGAAGGCGAGCAACTCATCGAGCGTGCCTTCGACCTGAGCGACCTCGCCGCCATGCCGTTCCGCCTGGACCTCTACACGCGGGGCGTCAACAACCTCATCGCCGCCACGCTGCTCTTTCCGGAGGACGACGAGGTCCGATCCCTGGGCAGCACAAGAGGCTGGGAGACCCTCAATTACCTCAGCCGCATCGTCTACCCGAGGATAACGCTCGAGAGCGATCCAGCGGGTGCGGAGGTCCAGTTCCTCTCGCTCGACGCCGTGGACGGCTCTATCTATGAAGTGCGATCCCTGGGCCGGACCCCGCTCGATGGGAGTCCTGTTCCGCCTGG